>DASRTK010000149.1:0-20522 GCA_035655975.1 Rudaea sp. | reverse complement strand
AAGGCCGAGCAGGGTGATATCGACGATCAGGATGTGCCCGAGATCTTCAAGCGCTTCTTCGGGCCGGGCGGCCGCTCGCCGCACGGTGGCGGCGGCGAACGCCGCTCGCTGGGTTCGGGCTTCATCATCTCGGCCGACGGCTATGTGCTGACGAACAATCATGTCGTCGAAGGCGCCGATGAGATCCTCATCAAGCTTTCCGATCGGCGCGAGCTCGACGCAAAGGTCGTCGGCACCGACAAGGAGTCGGACGTCGCCCTGCTGAAGGTCAACGCAACCGGCCTGCCAACCGTGGCGCTCGGCGACTCGACCAAGCTCAAGCCGGGTCAGTGGGTCGTCGCGATCGGCTCGCCGTTCGGGCTGGATCATTCGATCACGCATGGCGTCGTCAGCTATGTCGGCCGCAGCAACGGCGGCGCGGACCAGCAATACGTGCCTTTCATCCAGACCGATGTGCCGATCAATCGCGGCAACTCGGGTGGCCCGTTGTTCAATCTCGACGGCCAGGTCGTTGGCATCAACTCGCAGATCTTCTCGAACACCGGCGGCTACATGGGCGTTTCGTTCGCGATTCCGATCAGCGTTGCGATGAACACGGTCGACCAGCTCAAGACCAGCGGCCACGTTTCGCGCGGCATGATCGGCGTCGGCATCCAAGCGGTAACCCGCGACTTCGCCAAGACCCTGGGCCTGCCGAGCACCAGCGGTGCGCTGGTCATGAGCGTCAGTCCGGGGAGCAGTGCCGACAAGGCCGACATCAAGGTGCAGGACGTGATCCTGGCCTATAACGGTCATCCGATCGACCAGACGTCGGATCTGCCGTTGCTGGTCGGCAATACCAAGCCGGGCACGAAAGCCGAAGTCAAGCTGTTCCGTGAGGGCAAGACCCTGACGGTTCCGCTCACGGTCGGTGAGCTGCCGCGCGACAAGTCCACGCTTGCCAGCTTGACTACCGAGTCCGGCAAGAGCCAGAACCGGCTCGGCATCAGCGTCGAAGATCTGAACGCCGAGCAGCGCAAGCAACTGGGCGTCAAGGACCAGGGTGTCGTCATCACCGATCTTAACGGCGCGGCACGGCGCTCGGCGCTGCAGCCCGGCGATGTCGTGCTGATGGTCAACCGCAAGCAGGTCAGGACGGCGCAGGAATTCGACAATGCCGTCAAGGACGTCAAGGAAGGCGATTCGGCGATGCTGCTGGTCAAGCGCGGCGACGCCACACAGTTCGTGGCGATCGCAGCGCCGAAGGCCAAGGACCGCGGCTGATCGCCGCTGCGCTCCTTCCACGCAGCATGACAAATCGGGCCCTGTTTGGGCCCGATTTGCTGACGAAGGGCGGGAATCAGGGGCACTTCATGCGATAATTGCCGTTTTGCCGGCCTCTCTCAGGTCGCCGGCCAGACCATCGGCAACGCATGAATCACATTCGCAACTTTTCCATTATTGCCCATGTGGACCATGGCAAATCCACGCTCGCGGACCGCATCATCCAGTTGTGCGGCGGCCTCGAGGCGCGCGAGATGGAAGCGCAGGTGCTCGACTCCAATCCGATCGAACGTGAGCGTGGCATCACGATCAAGGCGCAGTCCGTGTCGCTGCCGTACAAGGCGCGCGACGGTGAGACCTACATGCTCAACTTTATCGACACGCCGGGTCATGTCGATTTCAGCTACGAGGTAAGCCGGTCGCTGGCGGCATGCGAGGGCGCGCTGCTCGTGGTCGATGCTGCGCAGGGTGTCGAGGCGCAATCGGTCGCGAACTGCTATACCGCGGTCGAGATGGGTCTGGAAGTCGTGCCGATCCTCAACAAGATCGATCTGCCTACCGCTGACCCTGAAAAGGTCAAGAAGGAAATCGAAGCCGTCATCGGCATCGACGCCGAACATGCGATCTCGATCAGCGCAAAAACCGGCGAAAATGTGCCCGAGGTGCTCGAAGCGATCGTCGCTCGCATCCCGCCGCCGAAACCGCGCGACACCGACCGGCTGCAGGCGCTGATCATCGACTCGTGGTTCGATAAGTATTTTGGCGTCGTTTCGCTCGTGCGCGTCATGCAGGGCGAGATCAAGCCGCGCGACAAGCTGCTGGTGATGTCGACCGGCCGCGTTCACGAAGTCGGCGAAGTCGGGGTGTTCACGCCCAAGCGCACGCCGAAGGACAAACTTGGGGCGGGCGAAGTCGGCTGGGTCAATGCCTCGATCAAGGATGTGCACGGTGCCCCGGTCGGCGATACGCTGACCTTGGCAAGCAAGCCCGCGGCCCAGGCACTACCGGGCTTCCAGAAGATGCAGCCGCGCGTGTTCGCCGGCCTGTTCCCGGTCATCGCCGACGATTACACGGCGCTGCGCGAGGCGCTGGAAAAGCTCAAGCTCAACGACGCGGCGATGCACTTCGAGCCGGAAAGCTCCGAGGCCATGGGCTTCGGTTTCCGCTGCGGCTTCCTCGGCATGCTGCACATGGAAATCGTGCAGGAGCGCCTGGAGCGCGAGTACGACCTCAACCTGATCAGCACCGCGCCGACCGTCATTTACGAGATCCTGAAGACCGACGGCACGGTGATCCAACTCGACAATCCGGCGAAGCTGCCGGCCTCGAAGTACATCGAGGAGATTCGCGAACCGATCATCGTCGCCAACGTGCTGACTCCGCCGGATTACGTGGGCAACGTCATCAAGCTGTGCGAGGAAAAACGCGGCTCGCAGCGTTCGATCCACTACCTGGCGACCCAGGTGCAGATCAGCTACGAACTGCCGCTGGCCGAGGTCGTCATGGATTTCTTCGATCGGCTCAAGTCGGTCTCGCGCGGCTATGCCTCGATGGAATACCATTTCGAGCGGTTCGCGCCCGGGTCGTTCGTGCGTCTGGATGTGCTGATCAACGGTGAGCGCGTCGATGCGCTGAGCGCGATCGTGCATCGCGCTCAGGCCGACCGGCGCGGGCGTGACCTGGTCGAGCGCATGCGTGAAGTGATCCCGCGCCAGATGTTCGACGTGGCGATCCAGGCCGCGGTCGGAGCGCAGGTCATCGCGCGCTCGACGGTCAAGGCGATGCGCAAGAACGTGCTGGCCAAGTGTTATGGTGGCGATGCCACGCGCAAGCGCAAGCTGCTTGAGAAACAGAAGGAAGGCAAGAAGCGCATGAAGATGGTCGGGAAGGTAGAGATCCCGCAGGAAGCGTTTCTGGCCGTGCTGCAGGTTGATAAGTAGTAGAGCAGGGACGAGAGGCGAGGGACGAGGGAAAGCAAGAGCGAAAGGCGTTTCAGCTTCGCCGCAGTCCCTCGTCCCTCGTCCCTCGTCCCTCGTCCCTCGTCCCTAGAGACTCACCAATGGATTTCGATTTCGCGCTATTGCTGGTCGTATTGACTGCCGTCACCGGCGTCATCTGGCTGCTCGACCGGTTGTTCCTGCATGGCGGGCGCCAGGCGCGCGCGAATGCGCTGGCAGCGACAGGCGGTACGGAAGCCGAGCGCCAGCAGCGTGCGGCCGAGGCGATGCGCGAGCCGATCATCGTCGAGTACGCGCGATCCTTCTTCCCGGTGATCCTGATCGTGCTGATGTTCCGCTCGTTCCTGGCCGAACCGTTCAAGATTCCTTCCGGCTCGATGATGCCGACGCTGCTCGTAGGCGACTTCATCCTCGTCAACAAGTTCGCCTATGGAATGCGCCTGCCGGTTCTGAATACCAAGATTTTCGAAGTCGGCGAGCCGCAACGCGGTGATGTCTTCGTATTTCGCTACCCGCGCAACCCGAAGGTCGACTACATCAAGCGCGTCATCGGCCTGCCGGGAGACGAGATCACCTATCGCAACAAGATCGTCTACGTGAACGGCAAGGAGGTCCCGCAGACCCTTCTCGGCCCATATGTCGGCAGCGGCGATGAAGGCCGCAAGATGGCCGGCGCCGAGGCCCGGCGCGAAATGCTGCCTGGCGTCGAACACGACATCCTGACCTGGCCCCTGCATGCCGGCGCCGAGGGCACCTTCCGGGTACCGGCTGGACACTATTTCGCAATGGGGGATAATCGCGATAATAGCGAGGACAGCCGTTACTGGGGGTTTGTCCCGGAGGCCAACCTGGTCGGCAGGGCCTTCGTGATCTGGATGAACTGGGATAGTGGCATCGACTTCAAGCGCATTGGAACGTTGATCAAATAGGGGTGCATCATGCGTGCAGCAACAAGCCAGAAGGGACTCACGCTGATCGGCTTTGCCATCGTCTTGATCGTAGGCGGCTTCTTCGCCTATGCAGCGATGAAATTGATACCCGTCTACACGGAATACTTCGGCGTGGTGAAGTCCATGAAGTCGCTGCAGTCCCAGGCAGGGATCGAGACCGCGACGATCGAGGACATCCGGCGCAAGTTGAACGTCAACTTCGACCTGCAATACGTCGACGACCGCTCGATTCCGGAGAAGAACATCGTGCTGATTACCAAGGACGGACAGCACAAGCTGCGCATCTTCTACGACAAGGATGTGCCGTTCATGTACAACGTCGACCTGCTGGTGCATTTCGACAACACGGTCGATCTGTCGCGCGGCGCGACCTACTAGGTCCACTCGCGGGTGCGCCGCCTTCGCGGTGCGCTCCGATCTGCACGGACCGACAGATCGGTGAAGTTATGCAGACCAGCTCAGAGCTTCCCTAGTCCTTGCCCGCCAAGCTCACCTACACTTTCGCCAACCCGGCGCTGCGCCAACGCGCGCTGAGTCACCGCAGTACCGGCGCAGACAACAACGAGCGGCTGGAATTCTTCGGCGACGCGCTGGTGAACGTGCTCGTCGCCGAAATGCTGTTCGAGCACTATCCCAAGGCCGATGAGGGCGAGTTGACCCGATTGCGCTCGCATCTTGTCAGCGAACCGGCGTTGGCTGCGCTCGCGCGTGAACTCGAAGTCGGAGACCAACTGCATCTGGGCTCCGGCGAACTCAAGAGCGGCGGTTTCCGACGCGATTCGATTCTCGCCGATGCCGTCGAGGCGCTGGTTGCCGCGATCTATCTCGATGGCGGCTGGGACGCCTGCCGCGGGATCGTGCGCGAGTTGTTCGCCGAGCGCGTAGCCGGCGCTGGCGCGAATACCGGGAAGGATGCGAAGACCCGCCTGCAGGAACTGTTGCAGGGCCGTGGACTGGCATTGCCGGTGTACGCCCTCGTGGCTACGGCCGGTGCCGACCATGCCAAGGTTTTCGATGTCGAATGCGACGTTTCGGGCCTGATGCTGAAAACCGTCGGACGCGGTGCAAGCCGGCGCGCCGCCGAGCAGGTCGCCGCGACCGCGGCACTGGCGCAGATCGAAGCAGCGCAAGCCGATGCCGGTTGATTCCAGCCCGACTGCTTCCGGCGATGCGCATCGTTGTGGTACGGCTGCGGTCGTCGGGCGGCCGAACGTCGGCAAGTCGACCTTGCTCAATGCGCTGATCGGCCAGCGCCTCAGCATTACCGGTCCCAAGGCGCAGACCACGCGCCATCGCATCCTTGGTGTCGTTACGCGCGAGGCAGGCCAGATACTCGTGCTCGATACGCCGGGCCTGCACAAGTCGGCCGAGCGCGCGATCGGCCGGCAGCTCAATCGCACGGCTCGACAGACCTTGGTCGAGGCCGATGTCGTCGTCCACGTCGTCGAGGCGGGACGCTGGAACGACGAAGACGAAGGCGTCTGGCGCGCTCTGGCCGAAACGGCCACGCCGCGCTTGCTGGTGCTAAACAAGATAGACATCAACAAGGACAGAAGCACGCTGTTGCCGTACGTCGCGAGGATAACTTCGAACCGCGTCTACGAGGCTGTCCTCATGGTTTCGGCCAAGTCGGGCGACGGCATCGGCGAACTGGAGCGCGCGGTCATCGAGCGACTCCCAGCGGGACCGGCGATCTTTCCTGCCGATACGCTGACCGATCGAAGCGAACGCTTCCTTGCGGCGGAGCTCGTGCGCGAGCAACTCATGTTGCGCCTCTCCCAGGAGTTGCCGTACGCGACCACAGTCGAAATCGAGGAATTCCGCGAAACCGATGGCCGCTGTGAGATCGGCGCGATCATCTGGGTCGAACGCGAGGGCCAGAAGGCGATCGTCATAGGTGCCGGCGGCGCGCAGCTGAAGGCTATCGGCACGGCCGCGCGGCGGGCGATGCAGCGCCTGTTCGACCGTCGCGTTTTCCTGCGCCTGTGGGTCAAGGTGCGCGAAAACTGGTCGGACGATGAGGCAGCGTTACAACGATTCGGATATTCGGAGTAGGGCATGCCGCCGGCGCCTGGCGCCCGCACTCCTTACATGCGGTAACCTTTCACTGTGCGCATCGATCAGCAATCCGCCTACATCCTTCACGGACGCCCGTATCGCGAGACCTCCCTGTTGCTGGAGTGTTTCACACGCGAACATGGCCGCATCGGTCTCGTCGCGCGTGGCGTACGCAAGGAACGCTCACGCGTCCCGCGCGCGTTGCTGCAGCCGCTGACGCCCGTCAGCGTTGGCTGGAGCGGAGGCGGCGAGCTGGCCACGCTGACCGCCGTAGACGCGCGCGCGGACCCTGTCACGCTGATCGGAGAGGGTTTGTTGTGCGGCTTGTATCTGAACGAACTCGTCCTGCGCATGACCATGCGCATGGATCCCCAGGCCGAATTGTTCGACTGCTACGAGCGAACCCTCGGCCGCCTGGCCAGCGGAGAATCGCATGCCTGGACGCTGCGCCGGTTCGAGCGCGACCTGTTGGTCCATCTTGGCTACGGACTGGCGCTGGCGACCGAAGCGCACGCCGAAGCGCCGCTGGCTGCCGATCTGGAGTATGCCTACAGGCACGAGCACGGACCGGCCGTCTGGCGTACTGCTGCGGATGGACCGAGGCTCAGGGGGGCGACGCTGCTTGACCTGGCGGCCGACCGGAAACCTCCCGACAACGAACTTCCGGCGCTGCGCCGCTGGATGCGCGCCGCGATCGCTGCACACCTGGATGGCGGGGAATTGCGCGCGTGGAACCTGCTCGGCAGTGCCGCGCCACGTCCGCGCGCCTGAAATCAGCGTTGCGCGGCGAGGGCTTGCCGAGTCGCGCTGCAAATGCTCACGAAATCGGTCTTCGCATCGCCGGCCAAATCGCGGCCCAGCGCTTGCTGCAGCCGAAGGGCGGCAGCAGCCAGGGCGGCCGCTCCACAGAAGCCGCTCGAAGCGCGCAGCCGATGCAGGCGCTCGGACAAAGCGCGCAACTCCAGCGTCGCGGACTGCAGATCGTGCTCGAGCGCTTCGAGTTCCTGGGAGAACAGGCTGCGCAGCGCGCGCATGGCTTCGATGTTCCCGCCGATTGCAGCCAGTGCGCTTGCATCATCGAGTATAGGCAACGCGGCTGGTGGAGCGCCGGCAGGGAGCGATGATTGCTTTCCGGAATTCAGGGCGAGATGCCGCTGCAGAAGAGCCTCGAGCGTCTCGAGGCTCGCCGGCTTTTCGAGCCTGTCCGCGAATCCGGCCGCGTGCAGCGCAGCAGCGGTCGCGTCGTCGAATCCGGCACTCGTAACGATTGCCGGGGCGAGCACGCCGCATGCGCGCATAGTCCGCAGCAGAACCGGACCGCCCATGTCGGGCATGTTCAGATCGAGCAGCAACAACTCGACCTTGTTCGCCACCGCCACCGCAACGGCCTGTGCGCCGTTCGCCACCGTCAACGCCGAACAGCCCAGGCTCTCGGTCGCGGTTTGCAGAAAACTCAAGCTGACAGGATCGTCGTCGGCGATCAGAACGGTCGGCATCGCTGCTATCATTTGTGGTTCACACAAAAACTCTAGCACGATCAGCCCGAAACGTATGACCAGCGTCGAAGTCGACATCGAAGATCTGTCCCACGACGGACGCGGCGTTGCGCGCGTGGAAGGCAAGGCTGTGTTCGTGACCGGTGCGCTCGCCGGAGAGCGCGTGCGCATGAAGTTCAGCGGCAAGCACCGGCACTATGACGAGGCGATCGTCGAGGAAGTGCTCCGTGCTTCGCCCGACCGCGTTACGCCGCAGTGCGCACATTTCGGCGTCTGTGCCGGGTGCGCGCTGCAACACCTCGCTCCTGCCGCGCAGATCGCCGCGAAGCAGAAGGTGCTGATCGAGAATCTGGAGCGCATCGGCAAGGTGCAGCCGAAGACGCTTCTGCCGCCGCTCGTCGATTCGCCGTGGGGCTATCGGCGCAAGGCACGCATGGGCGTGAAATACGTCGACAAGAAAGGCCGCGTGCTGGTCGGTTTTCGCGAAAGCAACGGTCGTTATATCGCCGATATCAAGCGTTGCGAGGTGCTGCATCCGGCCGTCGGGACCCGCATCGAGTCGATCACGGCGCTGGTCGAATCGCTCGAAGCCCGACGCACGATTCCGCAGATCGAGGTTGCCGCGGGCGACGACCTCGTTGCGCTGATTTTCCGTCACCTGCATCCATTGTCGCCCGAAGACGCCGGCAAGCTGATCGATTTCGGCAAAACGAACGGGCTCGGCATCTATGTGCAGCCCGGCGGCGTCGACAGCGTCGCGGCGCTGTGGCCGGAAAACGCGCGCCTGACTTTTCGCGTGCCGGCCGACGACGTCGAGATCGAATTCCAGCCGCTCGACTTCATCCAGGTGAACGGCGGCATGAACCTGCGCATGATCGAGCAGACCTTGCGTCTGCTCGATCCAAAGCCGGGCGATCGCGTCCTCGACCTGTTCTGCGGCCTCGGCAATTTCACGCTGCCAATCGCGCGGCATGTCGCCGCCATCGTCGGCGTCGAGGGCGAGACTGGACTGGTCAGGCGCGCTGAAGCCAACGCCAGTCGCAACAATGTGCAGAATGCGAAATTCCACGTCGCCGACCTGTCCGTCGACCAGCGCGATACCCCATGGGCGAGGGCGGATCACGAGTTGCTGCTGCTCGATCCGCCGCGTTCCGGCGCCGCCGCGGTTCTGGAATACCTGCCGCGCCGCTCGACCCGCCGCATCGTGTATGTGTCATGTCATCCGGGTTCGCTTGCGCGCGACGCCGGTGTCCTGGTCGAGCGCCACGGATTTCGACTGTCGAAGGCCGGCGTGATGGACATGTTTCCACACACCGCGCACGTCGAGTCGATTGCGTTGTTCGAGCGCTAGCTGCCCTCATGGCCGTGGAGATCGAGCGCAAGTTCCTTGTCGTCGGCGACGAGTGGCGCGGGCAAGCCCAACGTTCGCTGCAACTCGTGCAGGGCTACCTGACGGCCTCCGGTTCCCGGGGCGCGTGGCCAGACGCAAAGGACGGGCAGGAGAAGCCGCAGCCGGACGGCTCAGGAGCGGCTTGCTCCGTTCGCGTTCGCATCGGTGGCGACCGCGCCTGGCTGAACATCAAGTCGGCGATTGCCGGGATCGAACGGCGCGAGTACGAATACGCCATCCCGCTGTCCGACGCCGAACGCATGCTGGCGGAGTTCTGCCCGGCCAGGGTCGAGAAGATCCGCCACCATGTCCCGATTGCAGACGCGATGTTCGAAGTCGACGAGTTTCTCGGCGACAATGCCGGCCTGGTCGTCGCGGAACTCGAACTGCGGTCGCAAACGGAAGACTTTCCGCGGCCGTCATGGCTCGGTTTTGAGGTCAGCGACCTGCGGCGCTACTACAATGTGAACTTGCTCCAATATCCTTATTCGAAGTGGAATGCGCGCGAACGCGCCGGAGAGTGACGCTGTGCTGATCATCGGAATATCCACTACCCGATTGAGCGACCGGGAGCGCGAATGGATCGCCGCGCCGAGCGTCAGCGGCGTGATCCTGTTTGCGCGCAATTTTGCCTCGCGCGCGCAGGTAACCGAACTGGTCGCCGAAATCCGCGAGTTGCGCGAAGGGCCGTTCCTGCTCTCCGTCGACCAGGAAGGCGGACCGGTCCAGCGTTTTCGCGAAGGTTTCACCGACCTGCCGGCGCTCGCGCGGCTCGGCGAGTTGTACGACCAGGACAAGGCGCAAGCGCTGGCGCTGGCCGAAGAACATGCATGGTTGATGGCAACGGAAATGCGCGCGCTCGACATCGACCTGAGCTTTGCGCCGGTACTCGACCTCAAGCGCGGCAACCGCGCGATCGGGGAACGCGCATTCCATGCGGATCCGGCAGTCGTGTCGGCGCTGGGACTGGCTTATCTTCGTGGAATGCGCGTGGCCGGTATGGCTGCCACGATCAAGCATTTTCCGGGGCACGGATCGGTACTCGAGGATACTCATTTCGATCGCGCCACGGACGTGCGCACACTGAACGAGTTGCAGGCCAATGACTTGATGCCCTTCGCCGACGCGATCGGCGCCGGTGCCGAGGCCATCATGATGGCGCATGTCGCCTATCCTTGCGTCGACGCGAATCCGGCCGGATATTCACGCGTCTGGATCGAGGATATCCTGCGCGGCGACTACGGATTCGGGGGCGTGGTGTTCAGTGACGATATCAGCATGGTGGCGGCGGAAAGCGCGGGCGGAATCGGGGCGCGCATCGTTGCGCATCGCGATGCCGGTTGCGATCTAATCCTAGTGTGCAAGCCTGACGTCGTCCCGGAGGCCCTGGAAGCGATGAAGGACGAGGTGCCGTGCGCTGCCTCGCGCGTCGCGATGCTGTGCGGCAGCGTCGCCGCTGACTGGCAGGCATTGCAGGACAATCCGCAGCGTGGCCGATTTGTCGCGCGTCTGGCCACGCTCGGTGGACAGCGTTGGCTGAGTGCGGGGACGCCATGACTCTTCCCGCCGCGACACGGCCGCCACTGGCACTGGCCTTGGCCAATTCGGATCTGCTGTTCGATCGGCCGGCGCTCGACGCCGCTGTCGCGTCGATGGGTCGCGCAATTGCCGACAGCCTGCGCGGCGAGACACCGGTTTTTCTCACGGTCATGAATGGTGGCCTGATTTTCGGCGGCACGCTGGCCCTTGCCATTCCAGCCGACCTCGAATTCGATTACGTGCATGCCACTCGGTACCGGGGCGGCACGCGCGGCAGGGACTTGTTGTGGATAAAGCAGCCCCGGCTCGATCTGCTCGGGCGCACCGTGCTGCTGGCCGACGACATCCTCGACGAGGGCTATACGTTGCGCGCGATCCGCGATTTCTGCCTCGACCAGGGCGCGCGGCGCGTGCTGATCGCTGTGCTGTGCCAGAAACAGCACGATCGAACCGCGCCAGGCGTCAGCGCAGACTTCGTTGGCGTCGAGGTTCCCGACCGCTACGTTTTCGGCTACGGCATGGACTACTACGAGCAGGGTCGCAATCTGCCCGGAATCCACGCGTTGAAGGACTGATGATGACTCTGGCGCTCGGCGTGATCGGCGGCACCGGCCTTTATGCGTTTCCGGAACTGCGCGCTATCGAGCGGCACGATGTCGGCACGCCATTCGGTTCCCCCTCTTCGCAAGTCGTGATCGGCGAGTTCCGCGGCAGCCGACTTGCGTTTCTGGCGCGGCACGGAGAGGAGCACGCGATCGCGCCGCATCGGGTCAACTACCGCGCGAATGTCTGGGCGCTGCATCACCTCGGCGCGCGGCGCGTGCTCGGCGTAAATGCGGTCGGCGGCATCCGCGCCGACATGGGCCCGCGCACATTGGCCTTGCCCGATCAGATTATCGACTACACGCACGGCCGCCTCAGCAGCTTCTGCGATGTCGAAGGAACCAAGGTCGAGCACATCGACTTCAGCGAGCCTTACAGCGCGCGACTCAGGGCCGACCTTATCGTCGCGGCCAGCCGCAGTGGAATCCCTGTCGTCGCGGACGGTTGTTACGCGGCAACGCAGGGGCCGCGCCTGGAAACGGTCGCTGAAATCGCGCGCATTCGTCGCGATGGCGGCGACCTCGTCGGCATGACCGGGATGCCGGAAGCTGCGCTGGCGCGCGAACTTGGTCTGGAGTACGCCTGCCTGGCGCTGGTCGCGAACTGGGCAGCCGGGTGCGAACCGCGTCAGGGATCGGAGGCGGCGGCACCGATCAGCCTGCCGGAGATCTTCGCGAACCTCGAAGCGGCAACCGCCCTGGTACCCAGGCTGATTGCCCAGTTGCTGACGACAGGCTGACAAGCTGCCTAGCACAGCACTTGTATTTTTCCGTTAATTGATTGTTATACTTGTTGTGCGTCGCGCGATTGGCGTGGGGTGAGGCTGCGTCGTCGCTGCTGTGCACTCGTTCAACAAGCGTCGAGGTTAGCTTCATGCATACGGGAACTGTGAAGTGGTTTAACGATGCCAAGGGGTTCGGATTCATCGCACCGGAAGACGGAAGCGAAGACGTGTTCGTTCACTATTCGGCAATCAACTCGCAAGGCTTTCGCACGTTGCAGCAGGGGCAAAAGGTGAGTTTCGAGGTCGTCCAAGGCCCCAAGGGCTCGCAGGCGGCGGGAGTGGTTCCGGTCAAGTAGCAGGGTCGCGGGATTCCATCGGGAACACGAACGAGGCCTCGCGATCGCGAGGCCTTCTTGTTTCAGGCGCAGCCAGGCGCAAGGTGGAATGCCGGCGCGAATGCGGTCAATGGGCTTCGACTTTCGCCAGCAGGGTTCGCGCCTCGCGCGTACGCGGGTCCTCGCTGCCGAGAAAGCGCTCGCGCAGCGCGGCCGAGTCGCGCAACAGGTCGATGCCTTCGGAACGGCGCGCTGGGTCGGCGACGAGCAGCTTTCCCAGCGCCAGCTTCGAAGCCGCCGAAAATGGATGCGCGCCGTGTCGGGCGGCAGGAGCGCGCGAAACGCGTCCAGCGAGGCGCGCAGTTCGGTTTCAGCCTCGCCTGGCCGGGCGCCGTCGATCAACGCCAGTCCGAGAAAGTAATGCGATAACGCCTCTGTCGCGCATTGGGGGAAAACAGCGCGTTCGACTCCTGCAGCGCCTCGCGATGCAGCGTCATCGCCTCCCGCCAGTCGCCGAGCTGCCGGCGCACGTCTCCGAGCCGATTCAACTCCCAGACCTGGTCTTTGATGCCCGCCTCGCGGTCGCGCGCCAATACGTCGCGCAGTTCGCGTTCGGCCAAGTCCAGCTTGCCCTGCCGGCCGTGCACGTAGCCCAGGTTGCTGGCCATAATCAGCGTGACATTGTGGCGGGGGCCGAGTTGCGCCGTGGCGATGCGCAGGGCTTCGCCGTATACCTGTTCCGCCTCATCCAGGCCGTGCCAGTCCATCAACACGAGCCCGAGACTATTCAGGGCCGTGGCCGTGGTCGGATGGTCGCCGAGACTTGCGCGCGCCACGCTGACGCCGCGGCGCAATACGCTCTCGGCTTCCTCGTAGTGAGCCATGTGATACAGCGTCGTGCCCAGGGTGAACAACGCGCGGCTCAGGTCCGCGTGATCGACGCGTATTCAGGTCGCGATGCACGATCAGGTTGCGGTGCGCGAACTGGACCGCTTCGCAGACTTTCAGCAGCAGCTTTACCCTTGCCGTGATGCCGCGCGCGCGCGCGTCGCACCAAGCCGTGATCGCCTGGCCTTCGACATGTTCGAGGGTGAAGTACGGCGAGCCTGCGTCGCTGACGCCGCCGTCGTGAAGCTGGGCGATGTTCGGATGCGTCAGGCGCGCCAGCAGGTCGCGTTCGCGCGATCGCACGGTCCAACCACCTGGACTCCGGCGCCGATCGTGCCGCCAGCAGCGAGCTCACCTCTGCAAGCAACGTTCCGTCGCCGGCGCACTGGGCGGCGAGCCGGGCATCGCGCGTGTCGCGCGGTTGGTCCAGCGCTTGCGCAAACAGTGTCTTTACCCGCGACCAGTCGATCGTCGCGCCGCTCATGGCGCCGCCGCTGCCGACAGTTCGCGTTGCAGGAATGCACGCGCCAGTTCCCAGTCGCGGCGTACGGTGCGTTCGTGGCGATGCGTCTCGCGGGCGATGTCGTGGAAATTCAGCCCTGCGAAGAAATGCCATTCGACCAGCCGCGCGAGGTCGGGATCGCGCGTTTCGAGCGTGCGCAGGGCTGCATCGAGCTCGAGCGTCTGCTCGACATCGCCGGTGGCCAGCGTCAACGCATTTTCCAGGTCGGTGGCATGCGCGCCACCGCCGCGTTTGTTGGCGCAGCGCCTGCGCGCGTGATCGACCAGGATCTGGCGCATCGCGCGAGCCGCGAGCGCGTAGAAGTGCGAGCGGTCGCGCAAGGGTTGCGCGGCACTGTCGCTGAAGCGAAGGTAGACCTCGTGGACGAGCGCAGTCGGGGTGAGCGTATCGTCCGCGCGCGCGCTGCGCAGCGACTTTCTCGCCCGGCGCTTCAGCTCCGCGTAGACGATGTCGTATGCCGATCGCGCTGCATCCACATCGCCGGAGAGGGCGGCGTTCAGCAGCCCTGTCAGCGCCTGTGCATTGCGCATCCCGTCTCCTGCCTGCTCCCCCGGCGTTCAGAGCTTAGCAGTTCGCGCGGCGACTGCGTCTTATTCGAAACTGAACGAAGCCGCGGCAGACAGAACGGACAGACCTGCCAAAGCAGTCAACATCGTCGTGCTCACACTGCCTTTTTTCTTGACAACGCTGGGAAGGCTCGAGCCTGCCCACGCAGACGCCCGCTTTGTTCGGCTTTTTTCGTGTTTGTGAGTACAGGGGTTGGCTGGAATGGAGGTCAGGTTATGAAGCGACGTTCTGTGGCAATGCTGAAGGCGTGGTCAGGTCTTCTCGTCTGGCTGGTGTTGGCGCTCCCGGCTAGCGCCAGTACAGTGTGCGTTCCAGCCGATATGTCGCTCGCTGCAGCGCTCAATCAGGCACAAACCGCGGCGACAACGATTCACCTCATTCAGGGAACCCATGATCTGGCGAACACGGTCTGGCATCGCGGCACAGCCACGGGCGTGGGCACCGTGATACGCAGCGGCAGCGAGTTGATCGGCGGCTACACTGCGGCCTGCGCCAGTCGCGACATTGCGGCCGGCAACACGACGCTGATCGATTCGGTACCGAGCGGATCCGATGCCGCCGGCACCCAAGTCAATGGTGACCTGACCATAGAAGGAATAACGTTCAAACTGCAGAATGGCCTGATCCTCGCGTCGGAGCAAAACGGGCCGGGCGGGACGCTCCTGCTTCTTCGCGACGCGTTCCTCGATACAACGGGCAACACTGTGGAAGTGGCCTGGAGGGTCGACGGCGCCATCCGCATTGTCGACTCGTTGTACGCAAACAATTCAGATTTCAGCTGCCTTCTGGATGTCCGCGTATTCGGCGGCAGTCCGGACGTCGACTTCATCAACAACACCGTCGTCAACAACTCCGTCGCCGCCGGCACCAACTCAGCCGCCTGCTTCGGCAACTATGGACTTTCCAGCTCTGCGTCGTTTCGCCTCTACAACAACATCTTTTACGGAACGGCCGGCAGCGGTGCCACCGATCTGTACGTCCAAGGGACTCCGTCGAAGCTGGTCGACAACCAGATCGGTTCAGATACGTTCGCGAATGGCGCACCAGGCTCGCAAACCGGTACGCATACCGGCAACCCGCAGCTCAACGCAAGTTATAAGCCGATCCAAGCGCCGGTGTCGCCGGTCATCAACGCCGGCAGCGACAACCCGCCCGGAGGACTGCCGGTAAGCGACCTCGATGGTGGCCCGCGCCTGGTCGGCACGCGCGTCGACCGTGGCGCCTACGAGTCGAGCCTCGATTTCACCTTGACGCGATCGGTGACCAAGACAGCCGATGACGGCACCGCCGGAACGTTGCGCAACGCGATCGCCGACGTCAACACCAACGGCGAGGGCAAGATCACGTTCAACATCGGCACGGGCTGCGCCAATCCGCACGTGATCACGCTCGACCACACCAAGCCGGACCTGACGCTGACCGTCGACTCGCTGGTCGACGGTTATACGCAACCCGGCGCTGTAGCGAATGGCATCGATCCAGGCGACAACGCGACGATCTGCGTGATCCTCGAGACGGACGGATCGGACACGCGGGGCCTCGTGGTGCCAGCGTCGGTTACCGACGGCACGAATGTGACGATTCAGGGACTCGGCTTCAGTGGTTTTACGACGGCCGCCATCGACCTGCAGGGCGGCAGCCAGCACATCGTCAGCGGCAACCACTTTGGCGGATCGATCGGCGGACATGCGCTGGCGGCGAACGGCTTCGACATCAGGCTTGGCGCCGGCACGCACGACGACACGGTGGGCACTGACGACATAGCTGATCGCAACATTATCGGCGGCGCGAGCGGCTCTGGAATCGTCATCGCAGCCGGGGCTACAAACAACCAGATCGTGAACAACTACATCGGCATCGGCTGGGGGGGCGCCTACACGGCGATCGGCAATGGCGCGCGTGGGATTTACGTCGCCGGCGACACGAATACGATCAGCGGCAACCTGATCGGCAACAACGCACAAGCCGGAATCGTCATCGATAGCCTCGGCGGGCACGACAACCTGGTCCTGGGAAACTTCATCGGCGCGGATGCGGTCGGCACCGACTTGGGCAACACCGGCGCGGGAATACACCTGATCGGTGATAGCGGCGGAACTGGCGATGCGCCGAACAACAACACGATCCGCTCCAACACGATTGCGCAAAACGGCGCACAAGGCGTCCTGATCGATGTTGGCCAGGGCAACCGGGTGCGCAAGAACTCGATCTACGGCAACGCGAATCTCGGCATCGACCTCGATCCGGTCGGTCCGAATTCTCCACAAAGCAGCGACGGCGGATTGCACGGACCGGACGAAGCCAATCGCGGCCAGAACTTTCCAGTTCTGACCGCCGCGCAGGGAGGCAACGAGAACGGTACGGTAGCAGGGTCGCTGACGACGACCGGAGGCGATTTTACGATCGATTTCTACAACAGTCCGGGCTGTGACTCCTCGGGCTTTGGCGAGGGCAAGTCCTGGCTCGGTGGCGTGCTCGTAACCGTAACTGTGCCGATGGGTCTTTCCCAGGGCACCTACAGTTTCACCTCCCTGTCGATCAGCGCTTCCCTGTTCCAAACGCTCGCAAATGGCTCGAAGATCACGGCTACCGCGACTGACACCAATGGCAACACATCGGAGTTTTCGGCCTGCGTGAACTATCTCAACGACACGCTATTTACCGACGGGTTCGATGGCCCGCCGCCGCAGGGCTGATGGAGTTCCCGGTATTCAGGCAGCAAACTGCAACCGCGCCAGGTCGGAGTAAAGCCCGCCCTGGCGCATCAATTCGGCGTGAGTGCCTTGCGCAACGATTCGGCCGCCGTCCATGACGACGATGCGGTCGGCGCTCTGGACGGTTGCGAGGCGGTGCGCGATTACAAGTGTCGTCCGGCCGCGCATCAGTCGTTCGATGGCATCCTGCACCGCAGCTTCGGATTGCGCGTCGAGATTGCTCGTGGCTTCGTCGAGCAACAGGATCGGTGCATCCTTGAGCACGGCGCGCGCGATCGCGATGCGCTGCTGCTGGCCGCCGGACAGGCGCACGCCGCGTTCGCCGAGATGGGCATCGTAGCCTTCGGGTTGGGCGGCGAGGAATTCGTCGGCTTCGGCGGCCTTGGCGGCGGCGATCACGCTGGCATCGTCGGCATCGACGCGGCCGAAGCGGATGTTGTCGCGCGCGCTGGCGCCGAAGATCACGGTGTCCTGCGGCACCAGTGCGATCGCGCCGCGCAATGCCGGCAGCGCCATTGCCTTCAGATCCGTGCCGTCGATGCGAATCGTGCCTTGCTGCGGGTCGTAGAAGCGCAGCAACAAGTGGAAAACGGTACTCTTGCCCGCGCCGGACGGGCCAACCAGGGCGAACGTCTCGCCAGGAGCGATGGTCAGGGTGAAATCGTGCAGCGCCGGTGCATCGGGACGCGACGGATAGCGGAATTCGACGTGTTCGAAGCGGATCGCGCCGCGCAGCGGCTGCGGCATCATGACGGCCTGGCTCGGCGACCGAATCTCCGGCTGTGTCGCCATCAGTTCGCCGATGCGCTCCATCGCGCCACTGGCGCGCGAAATCTCGCTCCATACTTCGGTCAGGCCGCCAATCGATCCGGCCGAAAGCACGGCGTACAGCACGAACTGGCTCAGCACTCCGGCGCCAAGCTCGCCGGCCATGACCGAATGCGCGCCACTCCATAGCACCAGGGTGATCGCGCCGAAGATCAGCATGATCACCAGCGCGGTCAGGCCGGAGCGCTGGACGATGCGCCGGCGGGCACTGGCTACCGAGCGCACGATCGCCGTGTCGTAGCGCGCGATTTCGACCGGCTCGCGCGCGTAGGCCTGCACCGCATACATGGCATTGAGGGTCTCGTTGGCAACCGCCGCGGCATCCGCGATGCGATCCTGGTTCGCGCGCGACAACTTCTGCTGGCGCCGGCCGGCGAGCACGATCGGCAGGATGACGAGCGGAATGACGAGCGCGGCGTAGCCGGCAAGGCGCGGGCTGGTAGCGACCAGCATCACGGCTCCGCCGACCGCGGTCACGATGCCGCGCAATGCGACGGAAATGCTCGAGCTGACGACGGTCTGCACGAGTTCGGTATCGGCGCCGAGGCGCGAGATCAGCTCGCCGACGCGAGTGCGCTCGTAGAACGACTGGTCGAGCGTGAGCAGATGCGCATACAGGCGTCGGCGCAGATCGGCTACGACGCGTTCTCCGAGCAGGCTTATGCAGAAATAGCGTCCGGCCGTGGCGAGGGCCAGCACGACAGCGACGACGAACATTCCAACGAAAGTCGCATTCAGCGTCGCCGGGTCGGTGTGCGCGAATCCGCGATCGATCATCAGGCGCACGGCCACCGGCAGCGACAATGTCGCCAGTGATGACAATGCCAGGAACGCGAGCCAGCCCGTGAGCAACCCGCGATATGGAGTGAAATACGGCAGCAACAGGCGTAGCGCGGCCAGGCGCGGACGCAGCGCCGGCGTGGCGGCGTTCTCTTTCGGTTCGCTCATCGTGAATTTGCTTTGGTCGTTCGCATCGCGTTCGGCATAGGGTACTTCAGGTGTGGAGGCCGCTGCAGGATTGCCTGCGGCCGTCGCTCGTGCCGTCCTGACGCTCGCTCTTCGGGCAAGCTGCGCCTGCGTCGGAAACTTTCCCGCACGCGCCGGGAGGGAAGAAAATCCGGCCTGCGCTCCGACGAGGCTCCGGCAGCCTCAACATGATTGCGTTCGAATGCCGGAATTCAATCGAGTACGCGCAAGCTGCATTGCCCGCGCGAGACATCGGCAAGCAACGCGCGCAGTTCGTCGAGCCGCACCGTCGCCACGCGCACGCGCAATACGGCTCCACCGCTGACGAAGCTTTCGGACACTTTCTGCACGTCGAAGTCGGCCAGGCGCGCGCGTATCAGCGGCAAGGCGCTGAAACCGAGGGCGAATTCGACCTCCGAAGTATGGATCAATTCGCGCTTCGCGGCGCCGCGCAAACACTCGGCTGCGCAGCCACCATAGGCGCGCATCAAGCCGCCGGCGCCGAGCTTGATCCCGCCGAACCAGCGCGTGACGACAACGACGACATCATCGAGACCCTGGCCGTCGATCGCTTGCAGAATCGGCTTGCCGGCAGTGCCGGCCGGTTCGCCATCGTCGTTGAAGCGGTAGTGCTGGCCGGCCCGGTAGGCCCAGCAGTTGTGCGTGGCGCTGGCATCGGCGACGGCCGAGACGAAAGCGATTGCGGCCTCGGGGGTCGAGGCGTTGGCTGCGTTCGCCAGAAACCTGCTCTTGCGCACGTCCTGCGTGAGTTGCGCAGGCGCGGCAAGCGTGCTGCGCGGACTGGTCATTCAAGGTCGCGCAAGTCGTCCGGCAACTTGTAGTCCGGGTACGTTTTGCGGAATTCGCCCAGGCTATGCACAGCGTCGTCATGATGATCGTCGCGCAACATCGCGCGGATGTTCTCGAGCCAGTGCTCCGGGTACAGACTCGCGTTGGGATCTTTCGAGCGAATCTTTTGGTTTTCCTTCTTCTGCACGGCCTGTCCGGAAATTGCCGGCGCGGCTGCCTCGTCGCGCGCTGTCCCAGCATCTGTCGGCGTGTCTGTCTTGGCTTCCGGCGCAGCTGCGGCCCCAGAGGGCGCGCGCGACGACGTGGGCGCGAACGGTTGCGGAACAGGCGACGCGGGAGGAGGCGCTGCGGCCTGCTCTGGCTTCGAGGGCGCCTTGGCGCTGTTTTGCACTGCCGCAGGCGCAGCGCGCAACTCCTCCTGGCGTTGCGGTTCGGCCGCTTTCGCCGCCGTTGCCGCGCCCTTGTCCGAAACCGGCGGGACTTGCTGCGCTGCGCTCGTGCCGGGCTTGCTGGCATCGCGATCATGCAGATTCTGCCATGCGCCTGTCGCCATGATCTGCTTGCGTTCGACTGCGTCCAGTTCCGACGCGCGCTTGCGGGCCGCGGCCTGAGGCGGCGCCGGAAATGCCCGTGGCTGAGCAGTGGCTGCCGGCTTTTCGGCTTTGCCCAGTCCGCCGGCGGCAGCGGGTCGGTTGTCCGTGCTGTCATCGAGCCTTGCCGCTTTTTCGAGCGCCTCCGCGTCTGAAGCGGGCTTCGCCTTTTCCGTTTCGGGCTGCGCCTTGAGCTTCGCCGTCGCGGACAGTGATGCAGCGCCTGCCGGAGCCGCCGCGGTTTCCGCCGGTGGCGGCGCCGGAGACAGCGGGGCCGCGGTCGGAGGCGGGGCGTCGACCGAGCGGACACTGATCACATC
>DASRTK010000148.1:0-2690 GCA_035655975.1 Rudaea sp. | reverse complement strand
ATTCGGTGCCGCGCAACTGGATGCCGCAGTATCGCCAGGGCCTGCTCGACTTGCTCGATGCGGCGCAGTCTTCGGCGCGCGTCGCCGACGCTCAGCGTTGATCCGCCGCCACCGGCCATGAGCGAAAGCGCCGAGCGTCTTCCCGCGACCGCTGAACGCGGCGCGTTCGCGCGCCTGCGCTGGATCGTGCCCGCGGCATTTCTCGCGCTGGTCGCGTGGCTGCTGTGGCACGAAGTCGGCGAATTTCCGCTGCCCGATATCCAGAAGACGCTGCTCGACGTGCCGACCGCCTCGGCCATCGGCATGGGTGCGCTGGCCTTGTTCAGCGTCGCATTCACCGGCATCGTCGACTGGCTGATCGGGCGTTGGCTCAAGCTCGGCCTGCACGCGCGCGAATACCTGCGCCTGGCGTTCATCGCCAACGGCATGGCCAATACGCTGAACCTGTCCGGCGCAATGGGCGCGAGCGTGCGCCTGATGGGCCTTTCCGCGCACAAGGTGCCGCTGTCGCGCGCCGCGGCGCTGATCGGCATGCAGGCACTTTCGTTGATGTCGGGTCTGTCGCTGCTCGTGATCGTGACGCTGGCGACGAGCTCGCTGCCGATGTCGAGCGGTACGCCGCAGCACTGGATCGCCGCGATCGTGCTGACCCTTTCCGCACTTTATCTACCTTTATACTTTGTCCTGACGACGCGGCGCGCATTGATGCGCTGGCTCCCGGCCGACGTCGGCATACCGCCGCTGCAGCTGAAGATCCAGCTGACGCTGATCTCGTTCGTCGACTGGGTGCTGGCCGCGGCGACGCTGTACGCCTGCATCTATCTCAGCGGCGAGCACGTCAAGCCGGGACTGCTGCTCGGCGCGTTCGCCGGCGCCGGCGTGCTCGGCCTGGTCAGCCAGGTGCCGGGCGGGCTCGGCGTGTTCGACGGCCTGATCCTGCTCGCGCTGACCGACGCCGGCTACGACAAGGCGTCGGTGTTTTCCGGCCTGATGCTGTTCCGCATCGCCTACTACCTGTTGCCGCTGTTCGGCAGCTTGTACCTGGGCTCGGAGATGCTGACCCAGCGCCTGCCGCTGCTCAATCGGCTGCGCGGACGCCTCGCCGGCCATCCGCTGTTCGGCGTGCTCGGCCTGCCGGCCGCAATGCTCGGCGACCTGGGCATGCGCCTGCTCGCGATCCTGACGTTCGGCGCCGGCGCGATCCAGCTCGCGTCGGCCGCGATTCCGTCCGTGACCGAGCACGTCGATGTCGTGCGCGCCTATGTCCCGATCCTCGCGGTCGAAAGCTCGAACTGGTTCAGCATTCTTTCCGGCGTGCTGCTGCTCGGACTTGCGCGCGGCATCGACGGCCGCCTGCGCGTCGCCTACCGCATGGCCCAGTGGGTGCTCGTCATCAGCGCGGTGCTGGCGATCACGAAGGGCCTGCATTTCGGCGAGGCCCTGTTCCTGCTCGCCGTCGCCGCGCTGCTGCGCACGCGCAAGCAGGCGTTCACGCGGCGCGCGTCGACGCTGACGTCGGCGACGACTTTCGGCTGGTATGCCGGCCTGCTGCTGTGCGTGCTGGTGTTCTTCTCGATCGGCGTCGCCCAGGTGCTCGGCGACGATTCGTTCGACCTGTTCTACATCGGCTTCGGCGAGCACACCTCGCGCATCGGCCGAGGGCTCGCTGCCGCGGCGCTCGGCCTCGCGCTCTACCTGATCTGGCAGATCTTCGCCGTGCGCCGCCCGCAATTGACCCTGCCCGCCCGTGCCGAACTCGACCAGGCGCGAGCGCTGTACCAGTCGCACGGCGGCGGCGAGTTCGCGCACCTGACCTTCATGCGCGACAAGCACCTGTTCTGGGCCGCCGACCACCAAGCCGTCGTCGCCTACGGCAGCATCCGCAACCGCCTCGTCGCGCTCGGCTCGCCGTGCGGACCCGAAGCGTGCCTGGACCGGGCGATCCTCGACTTCCGCCGCTTCGCCGACGCCCAGGATAGAGTGCCGGTGTTCTATGAAGTGCTCGAGCCGGAGTTGTCGCATTACCACGACCATGGTTTCGACCTGTTCAAGCTCGGCGAGCTGGCAATCATCGAGCTGAAGGAGTTCTCGCTCGCCGGCAAGCGCTGGGAGGACCTGCGCCAAGCCGTCAATCGCTCGGCCAAGGAACAGATCACGTTCGAGATCGTCAAGCCGCCGCACGACTCGGTCGTGCTGGCCGAGGTCAAGCGCGTTTCCGACACCTGGCTTTCGTACAAGGGATCGGCGGAAAAAGGTTTCTCGCTCGGCCGCTTCGACACCGATTACATCGGCCTGACGCCGCTCGCGCTCGTGCGCCGCGCCGGCGAGCTGATCGCGTTCGCCAACCTCGTGCCGCCTTACGGCGGGCACGACGCGGCGAGCCTGGACATGATGCGCCACGTCGGCGACGCGCCGCGCAGCACCATGGACTTCCTGTTCGCCAAGGTCATGCAGTGGGCGCAGGAACAAGGCTACGAGACGTTCAGCCTCGGCATGGCGCCGCTGTCGCGCGTCGGCGACAATCAGTACGCGCGCTTCAACGAGCGCCTGGCCTCGCTGGCGTTCCGCTACGGCAGCAGTTTATACAATTACCAAGGTGTACGACGCTACAAGGACAAGTTCAAGCCGGAATGGACCGGGACTTATCTGGCCTATCCGCGCGGCGTCTGGGTCCCGGGCCTGCTGATCGA
>DASRTK010000147.1:0-1770 GCA_035655975.1 Rudaea sp. | reverse complement strand
GCCGCTGCTGGCTGACTGGTACGCTTCCGGCGGCGGCGAAGCCGGGGACTTCGTGTTCGATCCGTCCGCGCCGGGTTTCATCTACGCCGGCGAATATTCCGGCTACATCTCGCGCTGGCAGGAAGGCACGGGCCAGTATCGCGACGTCACGATCTATCCGCACAACATGTCCGGCCACGGCGCTGAAGACGGCAAGTACCGATTCCAGTGGACCGCGCCGATCGCGATCTCGCCGCATGACAAGAACGTGCTCTATCACGGCGCCCAGGTGTTGTTTCGCACCTCCGACCACGGCGTGCACTGGGAAGAGATCAGCGGCGACCTGACGCGCAACGACAAGTCGAAGCAGAAATGGGCCGGCGGCCCGCTGACCGGCGACAACACCGGCGTCGAGGTTTACGACACGATTTTTTCGATCGCAGAATCGCCGGTCGCGAAGGGGCAGATCTGGGTCGGCACCGACGACGGCCTCGTGCAGATCACGCGCGACGATGGCAAAACCTGGCAGAACGTCACGCCGGGCAGGCTGCCGCAGTGGGCGACCGTCGAAGGCATCGAACCGTCGCGCAAGGACGCGGGCACTGCCTACGTCACGGTCGACGCGCGCAGGCTCAATGACGTGCATCCGTACCTGTTCCGCACACGTGATTTCGGCAAGAGCTGGGAACAGTTGTCGAAGGGCCTGCCCGACGATCAGCACCTGTTCGTCGTGCGCGAAGACCCGACCGATCCGAACCTGCTCTACGTCGGCGCCGAGCGTGGCGTGTTCTTCTCGCGCGACGGCGGGGCGAACTTCGAGGACCTGCGCCTGAATTTTCCTGCGACCGGCGTAGCCGACATCGAGGTCAAGCACGACGACCTGATCCTCGGCACGCGCCGCAGCATCTGGGTGCTCGACGACATCTCGTCGCTGCGCGCGTTCGTGCCGTCGATCCGCAAGGAGACCGTGCATCTGTTCAAGCCGCGTCCGGCCTACCGCTTCCGGTTCGATACGCGTTGGGATCACGAAGGCGCGACCGATCCGGTGCCGCTCGGCGTGATCGTCGACTACTGGCTGAAAGACAAGACCAAGGGAGAGTCGAAAGACGACGACAAGCCGGAGACGCCCGAGCAGGCGCGCAAGAACGAGGGCAGGCTCGAGATCTACGATGCGCAGGGCAAGCTCGTGCGCACGTTGAGCACGATTCCCAAACCGTTGAAGTATCCGAAAGACGACGCGGACGAGCCGCGCGAAGAAGAGGTCAAGCCCGAACTGACCAACGAGCAGGGGCTCAATCGCATCGTCTGGGACATGCGCTACGACGGCGGCAAGCGCCTCGAGAAGGCGAAAGTCGATTCCGGTGAGCCCGAGAAAGGCATTCTCGCCGCGCCCGGCGTGTACACGCTGAAGCTGATGATCGGCGGACAGACGCTCACGACGACGGCGGAAATCAAGGCCGATCCACACTCGCCGGTGCCGGCGGCGGAACTCGCCGAGAACGTTGCCTATGCGCTGCGCGCGCGCGATGCGTTGAATCAGCTGGTCGACGACATCGAGGCGGTGCGGGCGATTCGCGACCAGGTCTCGACGGTCAAGCGCCTGACCGTCAGCAACGCCGCGCTGAAGGATATCGGCGCCAGTGCCGACGCGATCATCAAGCGCTGCGACGAACTCGACCTGAAGCTGCAGAATCCGAAGGCCGAAGTCGTGTACGACGTGCTGGCCGGACGCCAGGGCGGCGCGAAGCTGTACTCGCAGATAGCGCCGTTATATTCGGACATCCAGACGTC
>DASRTK010000146.1:0-5255 GCA_035655975.1 Rudaea sp. | reverse complement strand
GGTCGAAGCACGCCGTGTAGCGCACCTCGTCGTAACTGTTCGCGTACGCCAGCAGCGGATCGTGCGATAGCAACGCAACCGCGCGCATCACGCCGAGCAGCACGCAAGCGACAATGAGGACCTGCAGCGGACCAGCACCGCCGAGCCAGTGCCGCAGTTGAAATATCCTGCCTGGGGAGCTGAAAACACGCATGAACACAGCGTCGCTTCCAGCCTTGACGCGATCGCGTCAGCGACATTGCATTTCAAAGTCGATCGGCGAACCCGTCGGTCTGCTCTTGATCCTTGTCGTGCGCCGAACGAAGGACCTTGAAAAGTGCGGCCATGGATGGCCGCTTCTTGATCCTGGCGCTTGGCAGGATTGGGCCGTGAACGCCTTCGCGGCATCGACCACGAAGCAGCGATCAGGGAAGATCGCTAAAGATATTGGTCGGGACGGTGAGATTCGAACTCACGACCCCCAGCACCCCATGCTGGTGCGCTACCAGACTGCGCTACGCCCCGACGTTGGCGTTTTTCAGTAAAGCGGGGCGCGATTGTAGCAGCTAGTGCCGCAGGATTTGCAGCACTTCCTCCAGCTCCATGCGCACCTGGCGCACGATCTGGGTCGAGATGCTGGTTTCCATGCGCGCCTGCACGCCTTCGAGGCGCTGGCGGGCACCGGTGATCGTGAAGCCCTGGTCGTACAGCAGCGAGCGGATCTGGCGGATCATCAGCACGTCGTGGCGCTGGTAATAGCGGCGGTTGCCGCGTCGCTTGACCGGCTTGAGGTTCGTGAATTCCTGCTCCCAATAACGCAGGACGTGCGGCTTCACGCCGCACAGGTCGCTGACTTCACCGATCGTGAAGTAGCGTTTTGCCGGGATTACCGGCAGTTCGCTATTACTGCCTTGATCCAGCATAGGATTCGACTCTGACTTTCAGTTTTTGGCCTGGACGGAACGTCACCACGCGGCGCGCGGAGATCGGAATCTCCTCGCCGGTCTTGGGATTACGCCCAGGGCGCTGATTTTTCTGGCGCAAGTCAAAATTGCCGAAGCCGGAAAGCTTCACTTGTTCACCGCGCTCGAGCGCAGTGCGGACGACGTCGAAGAAAGCATCGACGAACTCTTTGGCTTCACGTTTGTTAAGACCGACGTCGGTAAACAAACGCTCGGCCATCTCAGCCTTGGTCAATGCCATGCTACCCCCGTAATTTGGCTTGGCACTCGGCGGTCAGTGCGGCGACCGCCGCGGCCACGGTTTTGTCCGCGTCCGCGTCCGTAAGAGTGCGGTAACTGTTCTGCAAAATCAAGCCTATAGCGAGACTTTTTACCCCGAAACCGAGATTTTCACCGGAGTATTGATCGAAAACAAGCAGTTCCGCCAATCCTTCCCCCACCGCAGAGCGCACGCAAGTCTCGATTTGAGCGAAAGAAACCGCCTCGGGAACAACCACGGCGATGTCGCGCCGTACCGACGGAAATCGGGAAACCAGCCGCGCGCGCGGTATCGGGCGGGACTGGATTGCCGCCACGTCAAGTTCGAAGACATAGACGTCCTCTTCAACGCCCAGAGCGCGCGCGCGTTCCGGATGCAGGGCACCCACGTGACCAACGAGGTGCTCGCCCCTCTGCAATCGTGCGCTTTGCCCGGGATGCAGCCAGGATTCTGCCGCCGCCTGAAAATCGAATTCCGCAGGTACCTGCGTCAGTTCCAGCAGCGACTCGACGTCGCCTTTCACGTCGAAGAAATCGGCGCGGCGCTTCTTTTCTCCCCACTGCTCGGCGGCCGCAGAACCGACGACGACCCCGGCAATCCGCACGACTTCAACCGGAGGCCCTCCGGCGCCGGCGGGGCTGAAAAATACCTTGCCAACTTCGAACAGGCGCACACGCTCCTGCTGACGATTGCGATTCAGAAGCAGCGCGTGCAGCAGGCCCGGAAGCAGGCTCGTGCGCATCACGGACATGTCGGCCGACAGCGGATTCGCCAGTGGGATTGCGCGCGCGTCGAAACCCCAGGTTTTCAGCAAGTCGGAACCGACGAATGCATACGTGATCGCTTCGTTGTAGCCGCGCGCCGCCAGGTGGCTGCGCAGAGCAGCAACGTCGACGCAATCTTCGCGCAGCCGCGGCACGGCCAATTCGCCGCGCGGCGCCTGCGTAGGAATTTTCTCGTAGCCGTGGATGCGCGCGATTTCCTCGATCAGGTCTGCCTCGATCGCCAAGTCGAAGCGCGGCGACGGCGGTGTTGCGCTCCAGCCGTCGGCAGTCTTTTCGACGGCAAGTCCGAGCGCGCCGAGGATGCGTTCGACATCGCGATCGGCCACGACGATGCCGAGCAGACGACTGATGCGCGCGCGGCGCAGGTGGATCGAGTGTCGGCTTGGCAGGTGTTCGAGCGACACCGCTTCGATGATTGGCCCAGGTTGGCCACCCGCGGCGTCGACAATCAATTGGGCCGCCCGCTCGAGAGCGCGTCGCGGCAATTCGGCATCTACGCCACGCTCGAACCGGTGGGCCGCATCGGTCTGCATGCCAAGCTTGCGCGCACGGCCCGCGATCGCCGATGGCGCGAAATGCGCAGCCTCGAGGAACACATTCTTCGTCACCGCCGTGACACGCGTCGAATATCCGCCCATGACGCCGCCGAGCGCAACCGGCGCATCGGCATCGGTGATCAGCAGGAACTCCGGATCGAGCGCGATCTCGCGTTCGTCGAGAAGCTTGAGCGTTTCGCCAGCGCGAGCGCGGCGCACGCCGATCGGTCCGCGCAACGTGTCGGCGTCGAACGCATGCAGCGGCTGGCCGAGCTCGAGCATCACGTAGTTCGTGACGTCGACGAGCAGACTGATCGAACGCAGTCCGCAACGGCGCAGGCGTTCGGCCATCCATAGCGGCGACTTTGCCGCCATGTCGATGCCATCGATGAAGCGGCCGCAGTAGCGTGGGCAATCCGCAGGGGCCGACAGACTCACATCGATGCGTCGCGATGTCGCCGGTGCGACCGGCGCTATCGCGAGCGGCGCCGGCGGCGTGCCGAAGGCGGCGCCAACGTCGTTGGCGACTCCAACGATCGACAGGCAATCGGCGCGATTCGGCGTGAGGCCGAGATCGATCACGCTGTCGGGCAGGCCGAGAAAGTCGGCCAGCGCTTCGCCGACCGGCGCGTCGTGCGGCAATTCGAGCAGGCCCGAAGCGTCGGCGTCGATTGCCAGTTCCTTCGCAGAACACAGCATGCCGGACGATTCGACACCGCGCAGTTTCGCGGCCTTTATCGTCAGTTCTCCGACCTGCGCGCCGATCTTCGCCAGCGGCGCCTTCAGTCCAGGCCGCGCGTTCGGAGCGCCGCACACGATCTGCAATATTTCGCCACCGCCGGCATCGACCCGGCATACCTGCAGGCGGTCGGCCTCGGGATGCTTCGCGCACTCGACGATTTTGCCGACGACGATGCCGGCCAATCCTCCGCCGACACGCTCGATGCTCTCCACTTCGTGGCCGATCATGTTCAGGCGCTCGACCAGCGCTGCCTGATCGGCATTGATCGCAACGCGTTCGCGCAGCCAGTTTTCGCTAATTTTCATTCGTAGCCCGATAACGGAAATTCTTCTTGCCGTCATCCCGGCGAAAGCCGGGATCCAGCGACTCTGTTCTTGTCAGTAAGTCCGAAGGCACTGGATCCCGGCTTTCGCCGGGATGACGAGCGGTGAATCAAGCAAATTGTTTCAAGAACCGCACATCATTCTCGAAAAACGCACGCAGGTCGGTAACGCCATAACGCAACATCGCCAGGCGCTCGACGCCCATGCCAAACGCAAAACCGGTATACCGTTCCGGATCGATGCCGCAATTGGCGAGCACAGCCGGATGCACCATGCCGCAGCCGAGCACTTCTAGCCAGCGCGAGCCGCCATCCGGCAAGTCCCACTTGATAACGACGTCGGCGCCCGGCTCGACGAACGGGAAGAACGTCGGCTTGAACATCATCTCGAAGTCGCGATCGAAAAACGCGTGCAGGAATGCGCGCAGTGTTCCCTTGAGGTCGGCCATCGTCGAGGTCTCGTCGACGAGCAGGCCTTCGACCTGATGGAACATCGGCGAATGGGTCTGATCCGAATCGCTGCGGTAGACCTTGCCGGGCGCGATCAGGCGCAGCGGCGGTTTCTGTCCCTTCATCGCGCGGATCTGCACCGGCGAGGTATGGGTGCGCAGCAGGCGGCCGTCACCGAACCAGAACGTGTCGTGCATCGTGCGCGCCGGATGATCCGGCGGAAAATTCAACGCGCCGAAGTTGTGCCAGTCGTCTTCGATCTCGGGACCATCGGCGACTTCGTAGCCGAGGCGAGCGAAGATGCCGGTGATGCGATCGAGCGCGCGCGTCAGCGGGTGTAGCGTGCCGAGCTCGACGTTGCGGCCCGGCATGGTGACGTCGACTCTTTCGCTGGCCAGACGTTGGTGCAACGCAGCCAGCTCCAGCTGCGCGCGGCGCGCGGCGATCGCATCGAGCAGGCGATCCTTGGCGCGATTGACACCTTCGCCATGCGCCTTGCGTTCCTCGGCAGGCAGTTTGCCGAGCGCTTTCAACTGCTCGGTGATCAACCCGGACTTTCCGAGCAGCGACACGCGCACCGCTTCGAGCGCGTCGAGCGCGACCGCGGCGGCGATCTGGGCGAGTGCCTGGTCGACCTGGTGATTCAACGTATCGGTCATGTTTCCACAATTCCACAACGGGCACTTGTAGGGTGGGCCTTGGCCCACCGTTTTTTGGCGCGGAAGCGAAGGACGGTGGGCCAAGGCTCACCCTACGCAAGACGCCATATTCGCTGGCAATCACAAAACAAAAGGGGAGCCAGGCCAAAGCCTAGCTCCCCAGGTAATCAAGCATCGCGCTGGAACGCGATGCAGCTTGTTGTGAAGTTGATTACGCCGCGAGGCTGGCTTTCGCTTTTTCGGCGAGGGCGCCAAAAGCCTTGATGTCGTGCACGGCGATATCGGCCAGCACCTTGCGGTCGACGGTGACGCCGGCCTTCTTCAGGCCATTCATCATGCGGCTGTACGACAGGCCGTACTGGCGCGCGCCAGCGTTGATGCGCACGATCCACAGTGCACGGAACTGGCGCTTCTTCTGCTTGCGGCCGATATAGGAATACTGCAGGGCCTTGATGACGGCCTGCTTGGCGACGCGGAAAACCTTGCGGCGTGCGTTGTAGTAACCCTTCGCGCGCGACAGGATCTTCTTGTGCCTACGGCGTGCGGTGACGCCACGTTTGA
>DASRTK010000145.1:0-7492 GCA_035655975.1 Rudaea sp. | reverse complement strand
AGAATGAAGTCACCGGTCAGACGCAAGATCAGGCTCTGAGCGGCAAACAGCACGAAGGCAATCGGCAGCCAGGCGAATGCCAGATACAACGCGGCGAGCAAGCCCGGCTTCATGCATTTCCATGGCTGCCAGGCCAGCCAGTGCGCGAGGAAGAACACGCTCAGCGGGACGTCGGCGAGCCAAAGCAGATCGAAGCGGTGGGTCAGCTCGCCGGCCAGATGCGCGAGCACGAGCAGCCACAGCACCGGCAGGCTCCATGCCGGCTTGAATGGCTGATAGTGCGGGCCTGTCGCGCTCGCGCTGAAGAACGGAATCATCCGGTGGCACACCGTGAAAAACACCGGCAGGAGCAAGCCGAACGTGCCGACCTTGATTGCGAAATACGCGAACGCCCATGAGGCGCCGAGCGCGAACGCGAAGAACGCGCCGAGTCCACACAGGCCGAGGACGAGCGCGACGTAGCACGACAGCGCATGCCGGTCGCGCGCGCGATTGCGCCACAGGATCGTCCCCAGTGCGATCAGTCCTGCAAGCCAACCGGCCAGCATCAACGCCAGGCCGGCGAGCAGCAGCGGCCGATGATCGAGCAGGCCGACATGCGCAATCAGATAACCGCCGAACACGCCGGCGAATACCGGCACGTACGCGCGCCGCGGCAGTGCCGGCTGGTTCATCCAGCGTGGGAATACCGTCAGCAGGAAGCCGAAGAAAAACATCGGCAGCATCCCGTACTGGGTCAGCACGGCGTGCGCCCAGCCGGCCGGAACCGGTGCCGCAGGAAAGGCATGGCCGAAGTAGCCCGCCGCGAGCAGGCATGTCCACCACAGCATCGAAGTCAGCACCGCGGTCGCCCCGGCGAAGAACATCAGCCGATGCGGTGCTGCGGCCATTAGCTGCGGCAAGTCCGTCAGCGATGGCCTGTGTGCTGACGCCGGACGCGCAACCGCTGCGGAGGCGGGACCTGCTGATGCCATGGCCGAAACGTTTCCTGTATCGATCGATATGACGCGATCGTAGGAATACAGCCGTTGTTCCGCCCTGACTTGAGTCAAGACTTCGAGCTATTGACCTGGCGGCGCCTGCGCCGGTCTACGCCATCGTCACGGCTTGACCATCACCTTGATCGATTCGCGCTCGTTCATCGCGCGGTAACCGTCCGGCACCCCGTCGAGGCCGACGACGCGATCGAATACGCGGCCGGGCTCGATGCGGCCGGAAAGCACGTCTGGCAGGAGTTCGGCAATGTAGGCACGCACGGGAGCGGGGCCGCCGCTAACCGTGACGTTGCGGAAGAATGACTGCTGCGAGGCGGGCATCGTTGCGTCCTGCGGCACGCCGACACGACCGACCGCACCGCCAGGGCGAGTGATCCCGATCGCTGTCTGCATCGCGGCTCCAAGGCCGACGCACTCGAGCGCACTATTCACGCCGTAACCACCGGTGAGTTCGAGCACGCGCTCGACCGCCTCGGCACCGCGCTCGCTGACGACATCGGTCGCGCCGAATTCGCGCGCGAGCGCGATCCGGTCAGGATGCTTGCCCAGCATGATGATCTGCTCGGCGCCGAGGCGCTTTGCGGCGATCACTCCGCAAAGGCCGACCGCGCCGTCGCCGACCACGGCCACCGACTTTCCGGGGCCGACTTGGGCAGCGACAGCGGCGTGATGACCGGTGCCCATCACGTCCGACAACGTGAGCAGCGATGCGACCAGTGCATGGTCCGGCCCTACCGGGAGTGCGAACAGCGTTCCGTCCGCCAGCGGGATGCGCACGGCTTCGGCCTGTGCCCCGGCGACCTGCGAGGTGCCGAAGAACCCGCCGTGGACACAGGATGTTTGCAACCCTTCATGGCAGAAGTCGCAGGTGCCATCCGAATAGGCGAACGGCATGATGACAAAGTCGCCGACTTTGAGCTTGCGCACGTCGGCCCCGACAGCCTCGACGACGCCGATGGCCTCATGGCCCATCACGCGGCCGGTTTCGCTGCGCTCCATCGACTCATAGGGCCACAGGTCGCTGCCGCAGATGCAGGCGCGCGTGACGCGCACGAGCGCATCGGTCGGGCTGACGATCGTGGCGTCGGGAACATTCTGGATGCGCACGTCGCGGGCGCCGAACATGACTGTTGCACGCATGGTGATTTGCCTCCGGTCTCTGTGCTTTGGCCCTCCCCTTCAAGGGGATGGTTGGGTGGGGATGGCGTCGCTCCTGCGCGCCCTTTCTTCGGCGCCACGGTGTTTGCGGATTCCAGCTTCGCGATGACGTGGAGTCATGATCGGGGACTCAATACGTTTAGCGTCCGACCAGCTTTTGCAAGTGCTCCGGGTAGCGCGCTCCGTGCACGCTGACCTTGGACACCGCGCTTTCGATGCTTCGCAGGTCCTCCAAAGACAACTCGATGTTCACCGCGCCGATGTTCTCCTCGAGCCGGTGCAGCTTCGTGGTGCCGGGGATCGGCACGATCCACGACTTCTGGGCGAGCAGCCATGCGAGCGCAATCTGCGCAGGCGTCGCGTTTTTTTGCGTCGCGATTTCACGCAGCAGATCGACGACGTCCTGGTTCGCCCTGCGCGCCTCGGCCGAGAAGCGCGGAAGGGTATTGCGCATGTCGTGGCTGGCGAATGCCGTGTTGTCGTCAATCGCGCCAGTCAAAAAACCGCGGCCGAGCGGACTGAACGGAACCAAGCCGATGCCCAGTTCCTCGAGCGTCGGCAGAATCTCGTTCTCCGGTTCGCGCCACCACAGAGAATATTCGCTCTGCAGCGTGGTGACCGGCTGCACCGCGTGGGCGCGCCGGATCGTCTGCACGCCGGCCTCGGACAGGCCGAAGTGCTTGACCTTGCCTTGCGCGATCAGATCCTTCACGGTGCCGGCGACATCCTCGATCGGCACGTTCAGGTCGACACGGTGCTGATAGAACAGGTCGATGACGTCGGTCCGCAGGCGCTTGAGCGATGCTTCGGCAACCTGCCTGATGTGCTCGGGGCGACTATCGAGGCCGTGCTGCTTGCCCGTTGCCGGATCGATTCCGAAACCGAACTTCGTCGCGATCACGACCTGCGCGCGGACAGGTGCGAGGGCCTCGCCGACGAGATCCTCGTTCGCGAATGGTCCGTACACCTCGGCGGTGTCGAAGAACGTGACGCCGCGGTCCACGGCCGAGCGGATCAGCGAAACCATCTCGGTGCGATCGGCGGCCGGGCCATAGCCGGAACTCATGCCCATGCAGCCCAGACCGATCGCCGACACTTCCAGGCTGTTCCCGAGTTTGCGCGTTTTCATGCTTGCTCCCAGTTCCTCGACGTACCGCACAAGCGGACTCAGCCGTGTCGCGCACGGCGTGTCACTGGTGCAGGATATTACGCGCAAGGTCGTGCAGCGAAGTTCGGTCGAGCAGTTCGACGTCGCGCCCGTCGACGCGGATCAACTTCTGGTCCTGCAGCCGGCGCAGCACGCGGCTGACGGTCTCGGAGGCGAGGCGCAGGTAGTTGGCGATGTCGCCGCGCGACATCTCCAGTCGAAACGCCTTCGCCGAAAAACCGCGCGCAGCGAAGCGGTCGGCGAGCAGCAGCAGGAACGCGGCGAGGCGCTCGTCCGCGGAATAGTCGCCGGCCAGCAGGCTTGCCTTGCCGATGTCCGCGCTGAGCAGGCGGAACAACTGCTGCTGCACGCCGGGCATCTTCGTTGCCAGTGTCGCAAGCGCCGGAAAAGAGAAGCGGCAGACGAACACCGTATCCAGTGCGATCGCATCGCACGGATATTTCTCCGCATGGATCGCGTTCAATCCGATCATCTCGCCGGGCAGGTGAAAGCCGAGTACCTGCTCGTGGCCGTCGTCGTCGAGCTGGCGCGTCTTCACCACGCCGCCGCGCACGGCGAAGATCGCTGCGAAGGGTTCGCCGCTGCGGAACACATGCTCCCCGGCGCGATACGGTCCGACATGCTCGACCAGCATGTGCAAGTCGCGCAGCGCGGTCTTGTCGACGCCGGCCGGCAGGCAGACCGAGCCGAATGCGCAAGTCGAACAGAAACGCAGGTCGTCGCCGTCGTCGGCGATGGCACCTTTTACCGGCCTCACGCCGGCATGCACCGAGTCTTTCATCGACACGCTCCGCCCGCGGCGAAACGTGCGGGCTACAAGGCCTTTGAATAGCGTGCGCCTGCCGCCTCGCTGCGGGCGAGGTGGGCGTCGAAGCACATGGCGATGATACGGAGCAGGAAGCGTCCGCGCGAGGTCACGCGCAGGCGATCGTCGCCGACCTCGATCAATCCGTCGCGTTCGATGTCGCGCAGCCGTGCCATCTCGTCGGCGAAATACTCGTTGAAATCAAGCTGGTGGCGCGTTTCGAACGCCGCGATGTCGAGGACTCCATGACACATGAGTTGCTGGATCGCATCGGCTCGAATGAAGTCGTCATCATCGAGCGTCAGGCCGCGCACGACCGCCAGGCGGCCGGCATCGAGGGCGGCATAGTAGGTCGGCAGATCGCGCGCGTTCTGGCTGAACGTGGCGCCGACGTGTGAGATCGAGCTCATACCCAGGCCGATCAGGTCGCAGTCCCCGTGCGTGGAATAGCCCTGGAAATTGCGCTGCAGCGTGCCGGCGTCCTGCGCCTGCGCGAGATCGTCGCTCGGGCGCGCGAAGTGGTCCATGCCGATATAGCGGTAGCCTGCGGCGGTGAGTTTCTCGACGCTCAGCCCTAGCAGCTTCAGGCGCGTGGCCGCATCGGGCAGATCGGCCGCGACAATCTGCCGCTGCGCCTTGAAGCGTTCCGGCAGGTGCGCGTAGGCATAACAGGCGATGCGGTCGGAACCGAGCGCGATGACCTGGTCGAGCGTGTGCGCGAATTTCTCCGGTGTCTGCTTCGGCAGGCCGTAGATCAGGTCGACGCTGGTCGAGCGGAAGCCGCATTCCCGCGCAGTGTCGAGCACGGCGCGCGTCTGTTCGACACTCTGGATGCGGTTGACGGCTTTCTGCACTTCCGGGTCGAAGTCCTGGATGCCGACCGAGATGCGGTTGAAGCCATGGCGCGCAAGCATGCGCACGTAATCGGGATCGCACTGGCGCGGATCGATCTCGATGCCGAATTCGCGCTGCGGCGAGCGGTCGAACGAAAAGTGCGTCGCCAGCGACTCGAGCAGGTCGGCCATGCGGCGTTCGTCGAGGAAATTCGGCGTGCCGCCACCGAAGTGCAGTTGGGCCAGCGTGCGGTCGCAGTCGAACTGCGGCGCGATCGACTCGATTTCGCGGTACAGGTGATCGAGATAGAGGTCCGCCTTGCTGATGTCGCGCGTGATCACGCGCGTGCAGCCACAGTAGAAGCACGGGCTGAGGCAGAATGGTACGTGCACGTAAACCGACAGGCGGCGTGGAATCGGATCCTCGTTCGACGCGCGGATCGCCGCGCGCAAATCGGGTTCGCCGAAACCGCCATGGAATTGCGGCGCGGCCGGGTAAGACGTGTAACGCGGACCGGCGACATCGTAACGCGCGATCAATGCCGGATCGAACTGTGCGCTGGGCTGGAGTGGGGCGGCTTTCATGCAGCGATGCTGGCGCAAGCTGCAGCGCTGTGCCCTGATGCAGATCAAACAATCACGCGGTTGCGGCGTAGGGTGGGCCCTGGCCCACCGCTCTATTTTTCACGCCGCGCAATGAACAACGGTGGGTCTTGACCCCCCGTTCTGAGCTTTTGGCGTCAGGAGCAAAGCGGTGGGCCAAGGCCCACCCTACATGGCCAGATGGCGACGGTAGGTTTCCGCCATGCCGCTGCCGAAGCAGCAGAACACGACCCGTTCGGGCAAGGCATGCGCGCGCGCGAATGCATCGACCTCGCGCAAGGCGACGATCGCGGCGGCTGCGTGCGGGTAGCCGTAAACACCGCAGCTGATGGCCGGGAAAGCGATGCTCGCGGCTGCGTGGTTCTGCGCGAGCAGCAGCGATTGCCAGTAGCAGCTGGCCAGCAGTTCCGGCTCGCCGTGGGTGCCGCCGTGCCAGACCGGTCCGACCGTGTGGATCACGAACTTGGCCGGCAGGTGAAATCCCGGGGTGATGCGCGCCTGCCCGGTCGGGCAGCGCAGGCCTGGCCGCACTTCGGGGATCCGGCGGCACGCCGCAATCAATTCCGCGCCTGCGGCGCGATGGATCGCCCCATCGACGCCGCCTCCGCCGAGCAGCGTTTCGTTCGCCGCATTGACGATCGCATCGACCTGCAGCGTGGTGATGTCGGCTTCTATGACCTCGAGTCGGGACATTCTGGCCTCCGGCGTCGTCATGATCCTACGCACGCCATGTCAACTCGCCGTGATGCTACTTCCGCGTCGACTTCCCGGGCTGCGCCTTCTGCGCGACCTTGAGCAGTTCTTCGCAGCGGGTGTCAGGCGTGCCCAGACTCGTCGAGGTCAGCGGCACCAAGGCGGCGGCCGGCGCGGCGATGACGGCCAAACCTATGGCGCCGGCGGCACGCGCAAGCAAGGGCCCCTTTTCGACGCTGGCGTCGACGTTCCGGAATGGCCCTTTCACGTCGATCGGCGAATGCAACGACAACACGCGCATGCCCTTGCTGTGCGGGTGCACGACGAGGTCGACGCGTTCATTGGCCAGATCGATCTTGCCGGTCACGTCGATCAAGGTGATGTCGGTGTCGATGACGAAGGAACGCGAATCGAACACGCCGTTGCTGGCAACCAGATCGGCTGCGGCACAATCGATCTTGACCTGCTTGTCGCCGAACAACTTCGTGACGACGATGTTCGGCAGGTTCAGGCCGACCGTTTCGAGCAGTCCCTTGCTCATCGTGCCGCCGCCAATGCGCAGCTTCAGCCCGCCGTTGGCGGCGCCGAGCAGCGTGGCGACGGAATCGCCCGTCGCCGTCAACTTCGCCTCGCCGTCGGCCCGGCCGAGCGTCACCTGGCCCGGAGCGGCCGGGAACAGGTGGTCGAGCTGCATGTCGCGCGCCGTGAGCTCGAGCGTCGCCTTGATCGGCGCGCTGCGGCCATCCATGCGCAGCATCGCGTCCACGTCGCCGTGCGCATAGCGGAACTTCAGCGGCTCCAGCAGCATCACGGCGTTGTCCATGACGATACGGGTGTCGACCTTGTGGATCGGCAATTCGGAATCGCGGAATACGTGATCGCCCGTAAACCGCACGTCGGCATCCATGGCCTGCCAGCGCTCCGGACGGAACGGTACGACCGGCAACAGCTTGGCCGGCTGATTCTTGTCGCCCGCGCCCGTGTTCGCGCCGATCAGGGGCGCCAGATCGCGGAACTGGAGTTCATCCGATTCGATCGTGCCGGACAGCAACGGCCGCGGCGTCCGGCTCTGGTATTCGAGGTCGCCACCGAGGTCGCTGCCGCCGATGCGCGCGGTGAAGTTCTCGTAGCGCAGTTTCTTTTCGCCTCTCTTGAAGCTGCCGACCAGACGGCCTTCCATCGCGTATTTCGGCGAATTCGGCATCGTGATGCTCGCGATGGTGTAAAGCTCCGACAG
>DASRTK010000144.1:0-2626 GCA_035655975.1 Rudaea sp. | reverse complement strand
ACCATGCCGGCTGGCGGCGCATTTGATGCGCCTGCCGGTCGAGGAACGTCTGCGCCGGGTCGATGCCCTTGGTCTTGAGCACGTGATTGCGCACGGCGGCCTCGACGAGAACCGCGAGGTTGCGGCCTGGCGCGACCGGGATCGTGGTCTGCGGCACCTTCGTGTCGAGAATCTCGCGATAGCTGTTGTCGCCGAAGATGCGTTCGAGTCCGCCCTGTTCGATCGGCTGGGTGCGCGGGGTCGTCATCAGATGGACGATCAGGCGCAGGTACTTGGACGGCTTCACGGCCGTGTGGCCGAACATCTCGCGCACGTTGAGGATGCCGAGCCCGCGCACTTCGAGCAGGTCCTGGAGCATTTCCGGGCACGAGCCATCGATGACGTCCGGGGCGATCTGGGTGAATTCCGGTGCGTCGTCGGCAACCAGGCGATGTCCGCGCGTGATCAGTTCCAGCGCAAGCTCGCTCTTGCCGGATCCGGATTCGCCGGTGATCAGCACGCCGATCGAGTACACCTCCATCAGCACGCCATGCAGCGTGACGCGCCGCGCCAGCATGCGCACGAGGTGGTATTGCAGATAGGTCAGCAATTCGTGGCCGCGTTGGCTGCTCAGCCAGACCGGCGTCGCTGTTTCGTTGGCCGCGTCGCGCAAGTCCGACGGCACGGTCTGGTCCTTCGTGATCACGATCGCGGTCGGCTGGAAGCCGACGATCTTCTGGATCATCTCCCAGCGCTGGCGTGAATCCAGGCCGTCGAGCCAAGCCAGTTCTTCGGTGCCGATGATCTGGATCTTGTTCGGATAGATTGTATTGAGGTAACCAGCCAGCGAGGGACGGCGCGATTGCTTCTCGGCCGGCACGATCGCGCGGTTCTCGCCCTGCTGTCCTGCCACCCAGCGCAATGACAGGCGGGCGCTGACCTTGTCGAACAATTCGCGTGCTGTCAGGCGTTCCATAAAGCCAAATCTGGCAGAGAAGGCGGCATTTTGCCAGCGTTCGTAGCGATCTGAAGGAGCGGTTGGCGGATCGGCGCGGTTCGCCTACGATGGGGCGCTACGAGGATGCAGGGGAAGTTGCCTTGAAAATCCGCCTTGCCGGCATTGTGGCCGCGGTGTTCCTGGCTGCGTGCAGCAGTCCCGAATCGGGTGCCGGCAGTGCCACGCGCGTCATCGCGAAGCTTGACGTCGTCAACGCCGGGTTCGAGGAACCGGGCACGCCGAACCGGATACCGGGCTGGACGTTGTCCCAGCACGCCGGCGCCGCTGCGTATGAAATGACCGAAGATGCCACGACGCCGTTTGCCGGACAGGCGAGCTTTCGTCTGCACCGCACCCGGGTCCAGGTGTTTGGCCTGCTCTTCCAGGAAGTGCCGATCGATCCTTATGCCGGCAAGACGCTCGAACTATCGGCGATGGCGCGAACCGCGGACGTCGGACCCCTGGGCTGGGTCGTTTACATCGATGTGCCGGGAGGCCGCGAAACGGCCACTCCGCTGACCGGCACGACTGACTGGCAATCCGTGCGCGTTCGCGTGAACGTGCCTGCCGGCACGCATCGCGTTTCGATCGGTGCCATGCTGCTCGACAGCGGCACCGGCTGGCTCGACGACGTGAAACTCAGCGTGGTCGAGCCGTAACCGAACGTTCGTCGCGCCTTTGCTGCGCCGTCACTCCGGCGCCGTCGGGCGCACGGGGTGACGATCGCGGAAGTTACACCTGGTAGCGCGCCTCGCGCCCATCGTCGCGATGGTGGCTGGTCAGCTTTTCCTTGTGCTTCTTGACCTGGCGGTCGAGCTTGTCGGCCAGCGCGTCGATCGCGGCGTACATGTCGGCGGCCTGCACTTCGGCGTGGATCTTCTTGCCGGCCGCGCAATGGATATTGGCTTCGGCCTTGTGCAGCAGTTTTTCAAGGCTGAGGGTGAAGGTGACGTCGTGCAGCTGGTCGAAGTGGCGGACGATGCGGTTGAACTTGCCTGTGACGTAGTCCCTCAGGGCGGGCGTGATCGCAACCTGATGACCGCTGACTTGAATCTGCATGACGTTCTCCTCGGATAGTACTGACGAACTGCTACCCGTCGCCGCGCGCGATGCGCGTCAGCGCGGCGGGTATAACCTTTGAGACCGATGAAGCACGATAGGGTTCCGGGGAAGGGCCTCCTTCAGCCGAAGCGGCTGCGTTCGTTGGACGAGGGGATGTTCAGCGCCTCGCGGTATTTCGCCACGGTTCTTCTTGCAACTTCGATACCGCGGCGGTTCAACTCGACCGCCAGCGCCTGGTCCGACAACGGCTTGGTATGGGTCTCCTCGCCGATCAGTTTGCGGATCATCGCCTGGATCGCCGTTGCCGAGGCCGCGCCGCCGTCGATCGTCGATACGCCGGACGAGAAGAAGTACTTGAATTCGTAGGTGCCGCGCGGCGTGTGCAGGTATTTGCGCGTGGTCATGCGCGAGACGGTCGATTCGTGCATGCTGATCTGCTCGGCGATGTCGCGCAATACCAGTGGGCGCATCGCTTCCGGCCCGTAGTCCAGAAACGCGCTCTGCGCTTTCACGATCGCGGTGGCGACTTTCAGCATCGTGTCGGCGCGGGTCTGCAGGCTCTTGATCAGCCAGCGCGCCTCCTGCAAC
>DASRTK010000143.1:0-3917 GCA_035655975.1 Rudaea sp. | reverse complement strand
GTTGGTCTGTCCGAGCGGCGATACGGTAATTCTTGTCTGGTACTTGCCGGAGCTCGACGTGACAACTAGCGCATCAATGTTCGCAAGTGCTGAAAAATCCAGAGCGCCAAGCTTGGAGTTGAATACGAGGCCGTTGTTGCCGGCCAGCATTACATTCGCGCTGTCGCTGGAGAGCTTTATGCCGGAGTAGGAACTGGATGACACGACCAACGTCTGCCCAGCGAGCTTGCCCAGCCCGCTGATTGTGCATGTCGTACCTGAGGCGCAGTTGCACGCAGCGGCGGAGTTGGCGGCGTGTCCTATAGTGCCGGAACTGCTCAGAGGATCAGTGGCACTGACAGCACCCGCGCACCAGTCGGTCGCGCTCGCGATCTTTACGGAGGCGTTGACGTCGAGACCGAGCTTGACCGCGCTCGCGCGCGAGGCATTGAGCAAGTTCACGATGTCGTCGGTGGCACCCCGGAGGCGCGATTTCTCGATCAGGTCGCGAAAACCCGGCACGGCCAAGCTGACCAGGACGGCGGCCACTGCGATTGTGACCATCAGTTCGATGAGCGTGAAACCGATTTGTCGCCTTTGTTGCATTGCTTCCCCGCAACAGATCCAATTTCTGCCGGCCGATCCTAAGGTAATTGCGGCTCCCAGCGCGGCCCGAACCGACTGGCGGCCACAATTTCCGGCTATCCGGCTGGACTGGACCTGTTGGCGGCCGTAGTATCAAGGCTCTCAAAGCTGTGCGGGGAGCTGCATCGTGAAGCGGGACCGCGGTTTCACCCTGATTGAACTGATGGTTGTCGTGATCGTAATCGCGATCCTGGCGGCCATCGCGATTCCGAGTTACTTGAACCAGACTCGAAAGGCGCGCCGTAATGGGGCAGAGGACGCGCTGCAGCAGATTGCGCTGCGCGAAGAGCGCTATCGAGCTGAGTGTTCCGGATACTGCGACGCGTCGGCCACGCCCACCGGCTGCAGCACCTGCAATTGGTCAGCGCTCGGAGGCGACCCCTCCGGCACCTATTACACCTACACCGTGACAGTGGCCTCTGCAACTTCCGTAGCGCCTGCGACGTATTCCATCCTCGCGACTGGAAAGAGCACTCAGCTCAAGGACAAAGACAGATCCAGCGGCTCCGATTGCAAAAACCTGACGTACGCGATCGACACGTCTGGCATCATCAATAAGACCCCCACTGGTTGCTGGTAGAAATAAGAAACGGCGTTTGAACTCAGTTCACGATCGTTAGCCGCAGTTCCTTCGGCAACGCAAACGTAACATTCTCCACATCGCCGTCCAGCTCGCGAACATCGAGCGCGCCTGACTCGCGCAGCCGCGAAACGACTCCCTGAACCAGGCTCTCCGGCGCCGATGCACCGGCGGTGACGCCGATGCGCGTTTTGCCGTCGAGCCATGACGGGTCGATGTCGTCGGCGCCGTCGATCAGGTGGGCGGGCACGCCCTGCTTCTCGGCGAGTTCGCGCAGGCGGTTGGAGTTGGAACTGTTCGGCGAGCCGACGACCAGCACCAGGTCGCACTGCTGGCCGAGGCGACGAACGGCATCCTGGCGGTTCTGCGTGGCATAGCAGATGTCGTCGTGGCGCGGGCCGAGGATGGCGGGGAATTTTGCGCGCAGGGCTTCGATGACCGCTTTGGTGTCGTCGATCGAAAGGGTCGTCTGCGTCGAGTAGGCGATGTTGTCGGGATGCTTCGGCTTGAGGTTCGCGACGTCCTCGGGCGTTTCGACGAGGTAGATCTCGCCGGTCGCGCCTTCACGGTCCCACTGGCCGAGCGTGCCTTCGACTTCGGGGTGGCCGGCATGGCCGATCAGCACGACATCGCGGCCGGCCTTGGCGTGGCGGGCGACCTCGATGTGCACCTTCGTTACCAGCGGGCAGGTTGCGTCGAACACACGCAGATGCCGCCCGCGCGCCTGCGCACGCACTGCTTGCGAGACGCCGTGAGCGCTGAAGATCACGGTTGAGCCGTCCGGCACCTCGTCGAGCTCGTCGACGAAGATCGCGCCGCGCGCGCGCAGGCCGTCGACCACGAAGCGGTTGTGCACGACTTCGTGGCGCACGTAGATCGGCGCGCCGAACGATTCGAGCGCGCGCTCGACGATTTCGATCGCGCGGTCGACGCCGGCGCAGAAGCCGCGGGGGTTGGCCAGCAGGATTTGCATGGGGCTATTTTACCTTACGCGACAACATCGAAGGCTAGCGCAAGTAACCCCTCTCCCCTAAGCGCAGCTTGGGGGAGAGGTTGGGTGAGGGGGAAACACTTGACGTTACCAGACCGACAAGGAAGCACGACACGTTGCCCCCTCACCCCAGCCCTCTCCCCCGACTTCGTCAGGGGAGAGGGAGCAGCAGCCGGGCCGTTTGGGTCGATGGAACGATCGGGCGGTTCGCACCGCGCGCGGCACTCCGAACTGTCCGGAACTGCGCCCGCGTCAGGCGTGCTTGCGCGCAAACAGTCCAAACCACACGAGCAAGGCCGCGCCGACGCTGATCGCGGAGTCAGCCACGTTGAAGGCCGGGAAAAACCACTGGCCGTGGTATACCTGTATAAAATCGACGACATGGCCGAAGCGCAGGCGGTCGATCAGGTTGCCGAGCGCGCCACCGATGACCAGCGCGAGCGGCAGGGCCGTGCGCCAGTCGGCGCGCGGCGTCTGAGTCAGCCAGCGGATCAGCACCGCACTGACGCCGACGGCCAACGCGGTGAACAGCCAGCGCTGCCAGCCTTGCTGGTCGGCCAGGAAACTGAATGCGGCGCCGGTGTTGAACGCGAGCGTCCAGTTGAGCAGGCCCGGGATCACGACCTGCGGGACCTGTGGGTCGAGCGCGCCGAGCACGATGGCCTTGGTCAGCTGATCAAGAACGATGACTGCGACAGAGAGCAGGAGCCACGGTAGAGCGTTGCGTTGCGACATGAAGACTCGAAGTGTTCCTGTGCTCGTCACTCCGGCGCAAGCCGGAGAGGACTTTGGTTGTGGCCTGTAACGTTTGAATACGTAGCGAACCTGCTATGCCTCGACAGAGCGCCCCCATCCGCCTTCGGCACCTTCCCCCGCTTCGCAGGGGAAGGAAAACATGGATTCCCGCTTTCGCGGGGATGACGGCTTTAGAAGAATCGTCGGTTCTCGCCGGGTCCGCCAGGCAGATTGGACACACAGCGTCCGCAGATTTCCGGATGGTCCGCATGCGCGCCGACGTCCGGGCGGTAATGCCAGCAGCGGATGCACTTCTTGTCGGCGCTGACCTGCGCGTAAACCCACACATCGTGGCCAGCAAGCGCGACTGGCATCGCCGCCTTGGTCGGCTTGTGTGCGTTGTCGCCAAACGCGTCGGCCGATATGCGCGGTACGGGTTCGGCGAGCGTGGGTCGCTGCTCGATCGGTTTGAGTTCGATCACCGACGTGATGAAGAAAAAACGCAGCTCGTCGGCGACGTTTGCGAACCGCGCGATCAATCCGGCGTCGGCATAGATCGTGACATCGGATTCCAGCGCGGCGCCGATCGACCCGGCATTGCGCAAGCCTTCCAGCAGTTTCGCCACGCCCGCACGCAGCTCCAGCAGGTCGCTCCAAAATCTGCGCTGTTCTGCCGATCCCTTCGGCGCTTCGAGCCCGTCGTACCAGGTCTCGAACAAGACCGATTCACCGCGCGGACCCGCCGGCGTCTGCGGCGACAGATATTGCCAGACCTCTTCGGCCGTGAACGAAAGGATCGGCGCCAGCCAGCGCACCAGCGCCTCGAGGATGCGGTACATCGCGCTTTGCGCGCTGCGCCTGCCGGGGCTGTTCTCCTGCATCGTGTACAGGCGGTCCTTCGTGATGTCGAGATACAGCGCGCCCATCTCGTTGGTGCAGAAGTTCTGCACGCGCTGAACGATCTCAGGAAAGTCGTAGCGTGCGTAG
>DASRTK010000142.1:0-7772 GCA_035655975.1 Rudaea sp. | reverse complement strand
TTCGGCCTGGCCGCCGAGCTTGCCTTCGGTGCCGACCTCGCGCGCAACGCGCGTGACTTCCGCGGCGAAGCCGTTGAGCTGGTCGACCATCGTGTTGATGGTTTCCTTCAGCTGCAAAATTTCACCACGCACGTCGACTGTGATCTTGCGCGACAGGTCGCCTTTCGCGACCGCGGTCGTCACCTCGGCGATATTGCGCACTTGCGAGGTCAGGTTCGACGCGAGCGAATTGACCGAGTCGGTCAGGTCCTTCCACGTGCCGGCCACGCCGGGCACGATCGCCTGGCCGCCGAGCTTGCCTTCGGTACCGACTTCGCGCGCGACGCGCGTGACTTCCGAAGCAAAGCCGCGCAGCTGGTCGACCATCGTGTTGATGGCCTCCTTGAGCTGCAGAATTTCGCCGCGCACGTCGACCGTGATCTTGCGCGACAAGTCGCCGTTCGCGACCGCGATCGTGACTTCGGAAATATTGCGCACCTGCGCCGTCAGGTTGTTCGCCATCTGGTTGACCGAGTCGGTCAGGTCCTTCCAGGTGCCGGCGACACCGGGCACTTGTGCCTGGCCGCCGAGCAGTCCGGCCGTGCCGACCTCGCGCGCGACGCGCGTGACTTCCGCGGCGAAGCCGTTGAGCTGGTCGACCATCGTGTTGATCGTTTCCTTCAGCTGCAACACTTCGCCACGCACATCGACCGTGATCTTGCGCGACAGGTCGCCCTTCGCCACTGCCGTCGTCACCTCGGCGATGTTGCGCACCTGCGAAGTCAGGTTCGACGCAAGCGAGTTGACCGAGTCGGTCAGGTCCTTCCAGGTGCCGGCGACGCCGGGCACGATCGCCTGACCGCCGAGCTTGCCTTCGGTACCGACTTCGCGCGCGACGCGCGTGACTTCCGAAGCGAAGCCGCGCAACTGGTCGACCATCGTGTTGATGGCTTCCTTCAGCTGCAGGATTTCGCCGCGCACGTCGACCGTGATCTTGCGCGACAGGTCGCCGTTCGCAACCGCGATCGTGACCTCGGCGATGTTGCGCACCTGCGCGGTCAGGTTGTTCGCCATCTGGTTGACCGAATCGGTCAGGTCCTTCCACACACCGGACACGCCTTTCGCTTTCGCCTGGCCGCCGAGCAGGCCGGCGGTGCCGACTTCGATCGCGACGCGCGTGACCTCGGAGCTGAACTCCTTCATCTGCTCGATCATGCGATTGACGATGTTCGCCGAACGCTGGAACTCGCCGAGCAGCGGCCGGCCGTCGGCTTCGAGCGGAACCGTGCGCGTCAGGTCGCCCTTGGCCACGCCGGCCATCGCTTCGGTCATCGTTTCGACGGGGCGCACGAGATCGTCGATCAGGCCATTGATCGACTGTTCCATCTCGGCCCATGCGCCTTGGCGGTTCGCCGGGACGAGGCGATGACGAGTGAGTCCCTGCCGTCCTACTTTCTCGCCGGCCAGCGCAAGATCGCGCGCCAGGCGGCGATTGTGATTGACGATCAGATTGAAACTTTCGGCGAGCTTGCCGTCGACGCCTTCCCAATGGCGCGGCAACTGCACGGAAAAGTCGCCGTCACCCACTGCCGCCATTGCGGCCAGCAATTGTTCCATCGGACCAAGCGGTGGCGCCGGCGCCGGCGGTGGTGAAGGCGGCGCGCTGACAGCGGCGCGGCGGCGTCGGGGGGCAGTCTGGGACATCTTTATTCCTCGCGCCTTGCGCATTGCAGAGCGCTCAATTGTGCGCGCTCTTTTCGTTGTTGTGGCGGTTGTTTCGGACCTGACGGCCAGGACAAAAATACATCGTGTGCAATTACAACCAACCCCCGTGTGCCACCGAAGATGGCTGAAGGTAGTTGTATTAATGGATTAGTCAGCCGTCCGCAAGGAAACGATAGCGTTGGCTGAACTGCCGTTCAGCCGGCGGCAAGGTTTGGACCACGGCTGTGCCCGCCAGAAAAGCACGCCGCCTCGCCGCGTTCGATCGACGTCCCGAAAGGCTCCGCGCTCTACTTTTCTCGGCTGCGCAATTTGCAACCTGCGGCAATCGTCGCTCGCAACTTGCACTGCGCGAGAGCGCGATACATGAGCAATCACGGCGAATTTCGCGTCGAAACGGCATGGCACGGTCGTTGCGATGTCCCTGCGACAACCACTGAAAGGAACTGCGATGAATCGCGATCTTGACCTGCCGGGCAACGGCCACCTCAGCGCATCGAGAGTTGTGGCGGCAATGCCGCTGATGAGCAAGATCGATCTCAAGGAGCAAACGAGCTTGCGCTACTGGTGCCGGATGCTCGGCGCCACGCCATTGGAAATATGCCGCGCCGTCGAAAGCGTAGGCCCGGATCCGGCCGCGGTGCGCGCGCACCTGAAGCGGCGCAAGGATCCGGTCGCGCTGCGCATGCGGCGCGCACGCCGTGCAGCGCCCGCGGTTTCGGCGACGCGATCCAACCGGCTGCCGGCCGCGGTGGCAATCCTCGGAATGCACCGGCGCACGCGGAGTTTTCCGCCGCATGGATTCGTTCCCTGAAGTCCAACCCCCAACCCCGGGGTGAACGTCGTCGGCGCAGCCGCGCTGCGCGCGGGTCGCCGACACCATCATTTGAAAAGGAGCAAAGCATGAAACCCGATACGTATACCTTGAAGGAACTCGTGGAAGTCCTGAACGACAGCAAGAAATTCTACGAAGAGGCGTCGACCAAGGTCGACCAACCCGAATTGCAGCAGCTGTTCACGCGCATGGCACGCACCAAGGGTGCGATCGCCTCGGACTTGAAGACGCAGATTGCCGCAAGCGGCAAGAAGCCGCCGGAAGGCGGGACTGCCGGCGGCACGCTGAAGAAGGCCTTTGGCGAGTTCCGCGCCAAGCTGAGCAGTACGCCGGATCGCGAATACATCGCCCAGCTCGAGGATTTCGAAGACCGCATCGTCGACGCTTTTCGCGATGCCGCTGCCGAGTCGGACGATTCCGGCGTGCGCGAGCTGGCGACGAAGTACATGCCCGAGGTCATGCGCGACCATAGCCAGATGAGTGCGCTCAAGCAGCAGATGAAGCACTCCTGATCCCAGGTCCACCGGAGCCTTCCATGCCACGCGGTGCCAAGGGTGCGTACAGCGCAAAACAGAAGCGACAGGCCGAGCACATCGAAAAGGGCTACGAGCGCGAAGGCACTTCGGAGAAGGAAGCCGAACGGCGGGCCTGGGCAACGGTCAACAAGCAGACCGGAGGCGGCAAGAAATCCGGCTCCGGCCGCAAGCGCGCTTCATCGAGGCGCGCTGCTGCGAAAAAGACGTCCGGCCGAACGCGGGCGTGACTGCTTGCGTTCGAAGCGGCGCCGATACGCACGCTTGCACGCTGCAATTCAACGCAGTGTGGCGAGGTGCGCGACAGCAGGGCGGCGATGCACGCGAATCAGCCGCACAGCTATTGACATGGCACCCGCCTGGCCTGGCGGCGAACTTTCATCGAAGGAGGAAGTCTCATGCAGGAACGAATTGTTCGAATTGCGCTATTGGCGTGCGCGTTGAGCGCGGCAACGGCCGTTTCGGCGCAAGCGCCGACGGAGAAACAAGTGCGCGACAACGCCAACACCCAGGAGCGGACCGACGACGGTGGCCACGATGTGGGCCACGGTCAGAAGCAGTACTTCGACAGCCTGGATCGCGGACAGAAAGGCTACCTGAGCAACGACGATGTTTCCGCGGACCCGTTTCTGTCGAAGAACTATCCCAATTGCGATGCCGACCACGACGGCAAACTCACTTGGCCCGAACTGAGGGCGTGCACGATCAACAATCCACCGCCCGCAGAGAGACCGTGATGCCAATGCGATCGGCGACATCGAAGGTCGGCCGAGAATCGGAGGCGCGGTGCGGCGCAGCGGCATCGGTGCGCCGCCGGCGTTTTGACGCGCACGCGCCAAACGGACCCGGTCCGGAGGTGCCCGGCGGCACGCCGGTGGAAACGCCGCAGGAGACTCCCGACGAATCGCCGTTCGATTCGCCCGAGGAGCATCCCGACTCGGTGCCGCCGCAATCGCCGCCGAATCCGCCTCCGGAGATGCCGGAGCAGCCGCGATCCGACCGGCCGAAGTCACCCGACCGTCACACCGGCTACTGATCCGCAGCGCGGGCCGAACCACAAGAGCAAGAAACAAGAGTATCAGCGAGACCAGAATGCTTTCAGTACGCAGGAATGCTATTCACGTTCAAAAATCCGCCGCCCACGAACACGCTGACTCCGGCGTAGCCCGGTTCGGTTTCATCCATCATCGGCTGGCCTGGCAATGCCGTCTCGATGCCACCGGTGATTCGTGGGTGCGGCTGGCGCATGAACACAAGACGCGCAGCCTGATTCCGGCCGACATGATCGCGGAAATTCTCGCCGCATCGGGTGACGCGGCAGCAATCGCCGACATTGTCATTGCCGAGTTTCAGCGCCGCGCCGGCCGCCACCTTCCGCATGAGCTCGTGGCCCATATGCGCGGTTTCACGATCGCCTGGGTGCGTGATGCGCATCGCATGGTGCGCCGCAAACGCCTGCGCACGGCTGCGACGCAACGCGGCGCAAAGGCGCAGGTCGAACGCGGACAGCCTTCGCTCGTCGATTCTGCTGACTAGCGTCCAAGCCGCAATCGAATCAAATCGCGGTGTGGGAATTGGGTTAGCCGCGTGCGCGCCAGCAACAAGGCGGGGGTCTGGTCGCTTTGCACAGATCGTCCCTCGACAAGTTGGATGTTGGTGAGGCTGCGCCAAGCGAAGGCGCGCCCGCACGGCGTTGGTCAAGCATATGCGCACGGCGGATGTAACTCGGTACGTCACCGAACATAACCGTCTTCGGCGAGATATTCGACGATCAAGTTACTTCAGTCGTCGTGACTATTGCGCAGTTCACCAAGCGCAGCTCAACCCGAAATGTGGATCTGTCAGATCAGTCCACTCAAATTTACATTGTTACGCTCGCTACCGAACGGAAACCAACGGCTCGGACCGGTACGCTTCCCGGCCGATTAGAGAGTATTCCGTTTTGAACGTCACGCCATGCCAACAGTGAGGGAAAGCCCAGCGACTTGTTCAGCCGAGAGCATCGTTGCCGCCTGGGAATCCGTCGATGCGGCGCTGTCGCCGATTATCGGCCACAACGGCGTTGCTGCGCTGTTTTACCGCTCCGTGCATCTGGCTTCAACCGATCACCCCTGGGTGATGCGGATTCAGGAGACTCAGGCCAGGGGCAGCGGCTTGCCGCTGCCGTTGTTGCGCAGCGTGGTGGCGCAGCAATCCGAGTCCGAAGCGGCGATCGCAAACCGCCTGCTTCTCGACAAGTTTCGCGAGCAACTGGCACTCCTGGTCGGCGAGTCGCTCACCGAACGGCTGCTGCGCTCGAGCTGGTCCGATATTTTTCCGAATGAATCGCTTCAGGATGCGCCGCCATGATTTCATCAACATCGATCTTAAGCCGGGTCACAACCGGGATCCCGGGAATGGACGAGGTGCTCGGCGGCGGCTTGCCGGAGTTCTCGTTCAACCTGATCGCGGGCGCTCCGGGCAGCGGCAAGACCACGTTGGCGCACCAGATCATGTTTGCGCTGGCGACTCGCGAGCGCCCGGCGCTGTACTTCACCATACTCGGCGAGCCCCCGCTGAAGATGCTGCGCTACCAGCAGCAATTCGAATTCTTCAACCCGGACAAAGTCAACGACGCGGTCCGCTTCATCAGCCTTTCCGAAACGATGGCCTCCGGAAACCTTAGCGCGCTACTGCAGCAGATCGTCGAGCAAGTTGAAAAGTATACCCCTTCGCTGGTCTTCGTCGATTCGTTCCATTCGCTGGCGCAGGGACCGGAGCCGGAATTCGCCGGGCTGCAGCAGTTCGTCCAGAATCTCGCGGTGTTGATGACGAGCTGGCAGGCGACAACGTTCCTGATCGGCGAATACTTCGGCGGCAGCGACCCGAATCCTGTGTTTACGGTTGCCGACGGACTGATCTGGCTGCGCCAAAGCGTCCAGCGCAATTCCGTCGTGCGCAAGATGGAGATCATGAAGATGCGCGGCCAGGCGACCTTGCCCGGCCTGCACACCTTTCGTATCGGCAGCGACGGTATCAAGGTCTTTGCCCCGGCGAACATTTCCGTGCCCCAAGAGTCCGGTCCGCCCCGAGGCACCGAGCGGCTGCGGATGGGAGTGCCGGGTCTGGACGACATGATGGGCGGCGGCCTGCCACCGGGCTACTCGCTGCTGATTGCAGGCCCGTCCGGATCGGGAAAAAGCATCCTTGCGTGGGCGTTCCTCGCGGCCGGTGCGGCGAACGGCGAAACCGGCGTCATCGCGGCCTTCGAGCAGCGCTCCAACTTTCTTCGTCCCGCAGCCATTGCTGACCTGATCGCGAGCGATCGCGTCGGCCTGATTCGCCCTGCGCTAACCGACTTGTCGGTCGACGAGATCGCCTCGCTGCTGATGGCCGAAGTGGGCCGTATCCGCGCGACTCGGGTCGTAATCGACTCGCTCTCGGCGCTTGAACTTGCGCTGGCCCCGACCTTCCGGGACGACTTCCGCGAATCGCTGTCGCGCATGCTGTCTGCGCTGGCAAGCACCGGCGTAAGCGTACTCATGACCTCGGAACTCGAAGACCGCTACACCGATCTGCGATTCAGCCCGTACGGAACGGCCTTCCTCAGCGATGCCATCATCGTCCAGCGGTATGTCGAGATCGACAGCCGGCTGCAGCGCGTGCTCGCCGTGGTGAAAGTCCGCGCCAGCGCACATTCGAGCCAATTGCGCTTTTTCCACATCGACGACAGCGGCATCAAGCTCGATGCGATGTCGCCCGACCAGGAGGGCATCCTCGGCGGCCGGCCGACGCGACGCCGTGGGCGCGCGCCAACGCTCGATGCCGCGGTTGACGCACCGTGAACGCGCGCAGGCAGAACATCGAGGCTGCTGAGAAAATCGTTACCCAGCTCAGCGAGCAGGCCATGCACTTGCGCGCGGAACTGACGAGACTCGGCCAGGAGCTGGCTCGGGAACAGCACTCCAGCAAGGCGGTGCTCGCAGCGCACGTCGTCGAGGCCAACGAGCACCTCGTGCTCACGTTGCTCCACGCACGCAGCATGGCGCAATCGACGGAAAAGTCGCTGAGCGAATTATTCAACGCCAACCAGCGCGACGAGCTTACCGGGTTGGCCAATCGCATGCGCATGCGCGAATGGCTCCAGATGGCCATCGCCGGGGCAGCCGTACGAAACTCGATGCTCGCCGTGTTGTGCATCGGCCTGGATGACTTCAAGTCGATCAACGACAGTCTCGGGCATCGCGTTGGCGAGCTGGCGCTGCAGCTCGCCGCGCAAAGGCTGCAAGGAGTCGTGCGCCGTACCGATGCCGTCAGTGGCAATGGCGCTCAGGAGTTCCTGCTGCTGCTCGCCGACGTTTCCGATGCCGCCAATGCAAAGGCAATTGCGCAACAGATCGGGGCTGCGCTGATCGCACCAGGTCAGGTCGGAGAGCACCTCCTGCACCTGTCAGCCAGCATTGGCCTTGCGGTTTACCCGCAAGATGGCAAAGACGCAACGCTTCTGATCGATCGTGCCGATGCGGCGATGTACCGCGCGAAGGGGATGGGTACCGGCCGAGTCGTGTCTCACGGCGACGCCGTGTTCGTCGATCCCGTTGCGCCACAACCGGCGGCGGGATCGGCACGCCCGCTTCGGAGGCCGCCACTTCCCAACCTGGCGGATCTGCGCGAAGCCAACGAGCGTCTGGTGATCTCCGCCACGCAAGCAGGTGAGCGCGAGT
>DASRTK010000141.1:0-24370 GCA_035655975.1 Rudaea sp. | reverse complement strand
CGCAGCATGGACGGAAGGCTTGCAGTAAACTAGGCAATTCGCGGTCAAATAGCGGCGCCCATTGAACCCGGGGCTGCGTTCAAGGCTCCTTAAGTGTAGCGGCCTCGTGCCGTAACGACCTTCTTTTTTTGTGGATACTCCATGACCATCAAGTTCAGTCTCAGTAGCGAGCCGGCGGAAAGCGCGGCCACTCCCTGTGTCGTCGTCGGCGTGTTCGAGGAGCGCCTGCTCTCCGCTGCGGCCGCGCGCATCGACGAGAAGTCCGGCGGCGCGATCAAGCGCCTGATGGAAGCCAGCGACGTCAACGGCAAGCCTGGCACTAGCCAGTTGCTGTTCGGCCTGGCCAACGTGACCGCGCCGCGCGTCCTGGTCATCGGACTCGGCGAGCAGAAGAAATTCGACGCCGCTCGCTTTCAGCGCGCCTGCACCGAAGCCGCGCGCGTGCTCAAGGGACTTCCGATCGACAACGCCGTGTCGTACCTGACCGAAGTCGAAGTCCCGGCAAAAGATGCGGTATGGATCGTGCGCGCAGCGGCGCTCGCAACCGACGCGCAAGCGTACAAGTACAGCGCCACGTTCAAGCCGCGCGAAAAATCCAGAACACCGGAATTCGGCGCACTGGCATTCGCCGCGCCGGCATCGTCGGCTGCAGCGCTGGGCGCGGCAGAAGCGATCGCCAAGGGCGTGCGCTTCACGCGCGAACTCGGCAACCTGCCGCCGAACATCTGCACGCCGGCCTACATTGCCGAACAGGCGCAGCAGCTGGCGCAGGAACATCCGGGCGTGAGCTGCGAGGTTCTCGAAGAAGAAGATATGGCCAGGCTCGGCATGGGTGCGCTGCTCGGCGTCGCGCAGGGCTCGGTCAACGGGCCGAAGCTGATCGTGCTGCAATGGCGCGGCGGCGGTGAGAATGAAAAGCCCTACGCGTTGGTCGGCAAGGGCGTTACCTTCGACACCGGCGGTATTTCGATCAAGCCCAGCGCCGGCATGGAAGAAATGAAATTCGACATGTGCGGAGCGGGCAGCGTGCTCGGCGCGTTCCTGTCCGCGGTCGAGCTCAAGGTCAAGCTCAATCTGGTCTGCGTCGTGCCCGCGGCCGAGAACATGCCAGGCGGCAAGGCGCAGCGGCCGAGCGACGTCGTCACATCGATGTCCGGCCAGACCGTCGAAGTGCTCAACACCGACGCCGAGGGCCGCCTGATCCTGTGCGACGCGCTGACCTACGTGCAGAAATTCAAGCCGCAGATCATCATCGATGTCGCAACGTTGACCGGCGCGTGCGTCGTCGCGCTCGGCAAGCACGCATCAGGTCTGATGACCAAGGACGATGCGCTCGCATCCGAATTGCTCGCCGCCGGCGAAGCCACGCTCGATCGCGCCTGGCGGTTGCCGCTGTGGGACGACTATCAGAGCCAGCTCGACACCGGCTACGCCGACATCGCGAACATCGGCGGAAAGTACGCCGGCGCGATCACCGCCGCCTGCTTCCTGTCGCGCTTCACCGATGGTTATCGCTGGGCGCACCTGGACATCGCCGGCACCGCGTGGGAAGACGGGCGCAAGGGTTCGGCGACGGGAAGGCCCGTTCAGTTATTGGTGCAGTATTTGTTGGACAGACAAGGATGAGGGACGAGGGGCGAGTGGCGAGGGGCGAGGAGAAAGCAGAAGCGTGACGCCGCTCTGCTCTCACTCGCCCCTCGCCCCTCGTCCCTCGCCCCTGCTCTCAAATGCCCCGCGCCGACTTCTACCTCATCGCCAAGCCGCGCTTCCGCGACGATCCGCTGCTGCTCGTCTGCGAGCTTGCGAAGAAGGCGTTCGAGGCCGGCCAGCCGACGTTGATCCTCGCACGCTCGTTCGACCAGGCCGAGCAGCTCGACGAAAAACTGTGGGAGTTCGACGAGGACGCATTCATTCCGCACCAGATCGCCGGCGACGATGACGATGCGATCACGCCGGTGCTGATCGCGACGCCGGAATCGCAGACCGCTGATCGCGCGCTCGTGATCAACCTGCGCGACGACTGCGCGCCCGGATTGTTCGAGCGCGTGCTCGAAGTCGTGCCTGCCGACGAGGATCAGCGGCTCGGGTCACGCAAACGGTGGACGACCTACAAGGCCGCCGGGTTCGAGGTGGCAAAGCACGACATGTGATCGCGCCTGCGCGGCGTGGCCGCGCAGCTCGGGCGCCGCGCGTCGCAAGCCTTCTCGGAACAGATTTGCTCAGGGCTTCGAGGAGAGCGGAACGGAAGGTTGCTCGCTCGTGAGCAACCGTTTGAACCGCGAGTCCTCGCGCAGCGGATCCCAGACCGGGTCGAGCTTCAGCAGCGGCGGCGTTACAACGTGCCCAGCCGGCATCGCGAACAGTTGCTGGAGAATGTCGATCGCCTCGTCGTTCGCGCCGACGCGCACATAGATCTGCGCCAGCTTGCCGAAATACACGGGGCCGGTAAAAGCGTCCAGGCTCGTCGGCATCAAGGCGACGGCTTTCTTTCCTTCGGCAATCGCCTCTTCCTTCATGCCGAGGCCGGCGGCGGCGAATCCCAGTGCAATGTGCAGATCGGGACTTTGCGGCGAAGACTGCAGCGTGGCTTGCAGTTGCCCGCGCACGACCTCGAACAACCCCTTCGCCTTCGTCGAGTCGCCGGCTGCCGCATACGCCTGTGCCAGGCACAGTTTCCTCGGCAGCACGAGATTGCCAGCTTCGGTCCAGGTATCGGCTGCGTTCGACTCGGCGATGCGAATTGCCCCGGCATAGTCGCGCGACCACCAGGCAAGCCGATAGAACCAGCTGACGTTCCCCGAATAGGCGTCACTGCCCGGCGTCAACGCGTCCAACGCCGCGCGCAGCGCGGCCAGGTCGCCCTTCCAGTACAGCAGTGTTTCCGCATGGCGGACGTGGGCGGCCCCGGGGTCAGCGGCGAGATCGATCGCGCGCAACTGAGCCCGCTCGGATTCCGCATAGTGGCGCAGTTGCAGATAGATCTCACCAGTCAGGAAATGCGCAATGCTGGCGCGAGGATTCAACGCGGCCGCCTCACGGTAGCCTTCGATTGCACGTTCCCACTGCGCCTGCCGCCGCGCGATCGACGCGATGAACTGAACGACGTCAGCGTCGTTCGGCTTCGCGCGGCGCGCAATTTCCAGATGCTGCAGCGCCTGCGCGTAATCGCGAAATCCCCAGTAGTAGTAGAGCGCCAGTGGAAGATGTGCCTCGACGAGTCCGGGCTGATGGACGAGTGCCTGATCCACGGCGGCCTTGGCCGCGGCAAGGCGTGCCGGCGTGCGGTCCGGCGCAAACCAATACATGTTCATGTGCGCGTAGGCCAGGTCAGCCTCGGCGAGCGCGAATCCGGGATCCTTCGCGAGCGCCTGTTCGAACAGCGCGATCGCCTGCGGCGTTTCCGTCGCGGTCAGCGCGAATTGGTCGTTGGCGCGATTGAAGTAGGCGCGGCCACGCAGGTACAGGTCATGCGCTTCGGTATTCTGCGTCGCGACTTCCGCTACGCGTTCGATCTCCTCCGGCAGCAGTTTCGCCTTGAGCACGCCGGCGACGGTCTGCGCGATATCGCGTTCGACAGCAAAGATGTCTTTCATCTCGCGGTCGTAACTTTCCGCCCACAGGTGACCGTCGCTCTGCGTATCGAGCAGTTGCAGATTGATGTGCACGGTGTTGCCGGCGCGCTGCACACTGCCCTCGAGCACGGTGGCAACGCCAAGCTGGCGGCCGACCGTCTTGAGGTCCGGCGGATGGCTTGCGTACTGCTCGGTCGACGTGCGCGAGATGACTTTCAGGTCGCGAATACCTGCCAGGCGCGTCAGGATTTCGTCGCGCATGCCGCCGGCGAAATATGCATTGGCCTTGTCGTCGCTGAAGTTCTCGAACGGCAGGACGGCAACCGACTTTGCCGGGATCGCGTCGGCACTGCGCGCCGCGGCATCGTCGCGTGCGCTGCCGGCGAACCGCCACAGCAGTCCCCCGCCGATCGCGAGCAGCAGGGCGAGGATCACCAGTTCGGTGCCGGTAACGCGCTGCGCGCCATGCTCGCCGTGGTACCAGGCCAACACGAGGGTGACGAACAAGCCGATGCTCAGCGCGACGATGATGAGGCGCACTGCCTGTTCCGGCCAGCCGAAACGCTGCGCGACGATGTCGAGCACCTGGATCAACGCGAACGCAGCGGCGATGTAGGCCAGGGACCACTGGACGAGCTTGCGTTCGCGCAGACGTAGCAGGAATTCATTCAAGCGGTGAATCCTTGATGCTCGTTGTGCCCATGCTCGTCATTCCCGTGCTCGTCATTCCAGCGTCTTTCAACAGCGGAGCTGGTCATGCTGGAATGACGAGCAAAAGAGTCAGGCGTTGCAGGAACTCATCCATGTGCCGATGTAGCCGGCGGCGAAGTGGCGGTCGGCGACGTGGTTGACGCAGCAGCATCCTGCTCGAGAAGTTTCTTGAATCGCGCGTCGGTGCGCAGTGGATCCCAGGTAGGATCGAGCCTCAGCAATGCAGACGACAAGCTCAGTCCCGCCGGAATCGACATGACTTGTTGCAGAACGTCGATCGCCTGAGCAGTTTCGCCGACGCTGACATACAACTGCGCCAGGTACACCTGGTATTCCGGTCCGGCAAACGCGTCGCGCGTGATCGGCAGCAGTTCGACCGCACGGCGTCCCTCGGCAATCGCCTCGTCCTTGAGCCCGAGTCCGGCGGCGGCAAGCCCCAGCGTCATATGGCGATCCCAATCGCCTGGCCGGTCACGAACCGCAGCCTGATATTCGGCGTGAATGTCCGCGTACAGCGCCTTGGCCTTGTTTGCATTGCCCATCGCGGTGTAGGCCCAGGCGAGCCGGAGCCGTCGCGGCAGCACCGAATTGCCGCGCGAAAAGGTCCAGGTCGGCGCGTCCGATTCCTCGGCGACGCGCGCTGCGGCTGCAAAGTCGCGCGACAACCACTCGAGGTCGAAGAATGACGAGCGGTTTGCGCGGGACGCATCGCTCGCGGGCGCAAGCCCCGCCAACGTTGCGCGCAACGGCGCCAGGTCACCCTTCCAGGCGACGGTGTTTTGCCCACGCCGAAGTTGCGACAGGGCCGGTTCCGGAGAGAGTTCCGCAGCCCGTGAATACGACTGGTCGGCCTCGGCATAGCGCCGAAGTTGCGCATAGGTCTGGCCGAACTCGAAAGACGGGCTCGAGTTGCGCGGATCGAATTCCTTTGCGCGCTGAAGCCCTTCGAGCGCCTGGTCCCACTTGCCCTCCCGCCGCGCTATGGCAGCGCTAATTTGTTCGACCATTTGGCTGTGCGGCAGTGTCTTGCGCGCCAGGTCGAGTTCGACCTGCGCGCGCGCGTATTCGCGAAAGCCCCAGTACCAGTAGACCGCCAGCGCAAAGTGCGCCTCGCCAAGATTCGGCTGCAGAGCCAGGGCCTGATCGACCGCCGCCTTGGCCGCAGCCAGGCGCTCATCGGTCCGATCCGGGCCGAAAAAATACATGAACATGTGCGCCTGGCCGAGCAAGGCCGCAGCCAGCGCGAACTTCGGGTCTCTCGCAATGGACTGCTGCAGCAACTCGACCGCCTGCGGCATCAGGACCCGGGTCAACGCATACTGGTCGTTGGCGCGATTCGAGAATGCGAGTGCGCGCAGGTAGAAATCGTAGGCCTCTGCATTCTGCGTCGGCACGCTGGCGACACGCGCGGCTTCCTCGGGCATCAGCGTTGCCTTGAGCGCGCCGGCGACCTTTTCCGCCACGTCGCGCTCGACCGCGAAGATGTCCTTGAGCTCGCGGTCGTAGCTTTCGGCCCACAAGTGGCCGTCGGTTTGCGTGTCGATCAGCTGCAGGTTGATGTGCACCGCATCGCCGGCTTTCTGCACGGTGCCTTCGATCACGGCGGCGACCCCGAGTTGCATGCCGACGGTTTTCAGGTCGGCCGGGTGGCTCGCGTATTGCGCCGTCGATGTGCGCGAGATGACCTTCAGATCGCGGATGCCGGCCAGGCGCGTGAGGATTTCGTCCTGCATGCCGGTTGCGAAATAGGCGTTCGCCTTGTCCTCGCTCAGGCTTTCGAACGGCAGCACCGCGATCGACTTGCCGGATGGCGTGGCGCTGGTTTGCGCTGCCGGTTTCGACTCGCCGGGCGTCGCATGCGAACCGAACTGGCGCCACAACAGAACGCCGACAGCCAGCGCGAGCGCGCCGATCACAATCGTGTTGAGCGAACGGCCGACGCGATGATGTTCCTCGGGAGGGCGCGCCTCCGGCGAATGCGCCGGTTCGGTGCGCCGGATGCCGTCAGGCGTCAGCTCGAACGCCCACGCCAGGATCAGCGCGATCGGAAAGCCGAACGCGATAAGCGCGATGACGACACGCAGCACCCAGTCCGGCGCACCGAGCGCCGGAAACACGATCGACGCAAGCTGCAACAGCACCCACGCGGCTACGGCATACGCGATCGCCACGCGCACGACGTGACGCCGCTTGAGTTCGTAGATGAAGCCTCGCCCCTGTGACATCCAGCCGCTCTCCGCCGCGATCTGCGCGCGACACAGCATGGTAGCGCAATCCGGGCAGCCGAATGCGCTGGAAAACTCCGCTTCAACCGATTGTCAGGCGGTTGTCGGATCGCAGCGACGGCCGCCCGGCCAGAGGCACTCAAATTGGATCGTTCCGGAGGTGGAACGCGGCGTCCGTTCCCTCCTACTTCTGGTACGGGCTGGAAGCAGGCACCTTCTCCATCCCACCGGGCCACCCCCGCCCGCACCAACAGGAGTTGTGCCATGCAATCGTTCAATGCGTTATTCGGCCGCGTCGGCCTCTCGCTGATCTTCATCATTTCCGGATTCGGCAAAATCGCCGCGTATGCCGGCACCGAGCAGTACATGGCCGCCGTCGGCATTCCCGGCGCATTGCTGCCACTCGTCATCGTGCTCGAACTCGGCGGCGGACTGGCGATCCTCGCCGGTGCGTTCACACGCTCGACCGCGATCGCCCTTGCGCTGTTCTCGATCGTCTCGGCGATCCTGTTCCACTTCAATCTTGGCGATCAGAATCAATTCATCCACTTTTTGAAGAACGTCGCGATCGCCGGCGGGTTCCTGACCCTCGCCGCGCACGGTCCGGGATCGATCAGCATCGACGCGCTGTGGAGCAAAAAGTCCACGAGTGCGCGCCGCGTGGCGGCGTAACAGCTGCGATGCCGGGCGGCGCGATGCTGTCCGGTTTTCGCCCAGAAAGACTGCACGAAGACTCGAGGCTCCCCGCTTACTTGAGCGCGAGGGCCTTTGCCAGCGCCGCACCGACGCGCACATTGTCCAGGGCCAGCGCGCGATTTGCGCGCACCGAAGCACCACTCGTCGTGCGCGCAAGCTCGGACAGCAGAAATGGTGTCAGCGCCTTGCCGCTGGTCCCATCGCGTGCGGCAAGCGCCAATGCCGCGGCGATTGCCGACTCGATCTGCGCGGCGGGCAACTCGGCTTCTTCGGGGATCGGATTGGCAATCAGCACGCCGCCTTGATCGAGCGCCCAGCGCGTCTGAAGCACGCGCGCAAGTTCCCCGACAGTCTCGCAGCGGTGTTCGAGCCGCAGTCCGGAACGCCGCGTATAGAACGCTGGAAACTCGTCCGTGCGATAGCCGATCACGAGCACGCCGAGCGTCTCGAGTACTTCGAGCGTGCGCGCTAGATCGAGGATCGCTTTCGCGCCGGCCGAAACCAACGCGATCTGGGTTCGCGCGAGCGTGGTCAGGTCGCTGGAGACATCCAGTGCATCGCCACGGTGCACGCCACCAACGCCGCCGGTCGCGAAAACGCGGATGCCGGCGCGCGCTGCCAGCGTCGCCGTCGCCGAGACCGTCGTCGCGGCATTGCGTGCGCGCGAAATAATGACTGGCAGGTCGGCAGAGCCGGCCTTGACGAAACTGTTCGCCTCCCGCGCCAGACGCTCGAGCTGCGCGTCCGACAAGCCGACCTGCACAACGCCGTCGAACACCGCGATCGTCGCCGGAACTGCGCCGGCAGCGCGGGCGGCGGCCTCGAGTTCCCGGCCGATCTCGAGATTGTCCGGCCACGGCAACCCATGCGCGACGATCGTCGATTCGAGCGCGATCACCGGCGCGCCCTGCGCCATCGCGACGGCAACTTCCAGGGAGAAAACCGGATCGACGTTCATCGGCCTGTCGCTTTCACTGCGTGCATGCCTGGCTCAGTAACCCAGCGCGGCCACGAGTGTCCAGCCCGTGATGAAAATCAGGATCAACGAACTCAGGCTCCAGAACGCGGCGCGGGTTTCGTGATCGCGCGCGCCGAGATACGCGGCGAAGTGAAGCAACCGGGCCACGACGAAACCGTACAGAACTATGCGCGCGAACATCAGCGGCGGCCCGGTCAGCACGAACAGCAATCCGGCCACGAGGAAAAACGGCAGGCTCTCGAGGTCATTCTGTTGGATGCGCCGGACACGCTCGACGCGTTCGTTGGGACTGGTCTGCGCCGCATTGGGTTCGGGATTGAACAGCGTCTTGCGCGTGTCTTCGGGCGCGCGGAAACCGCTCTTCTCCTGCATCATCCGCACTACCGTGAGCCACGACATCGCCACGCCTTTCAGGATCATCAAGGTCGCCGCGATCACGTAGGTGGCAAACACCGGGTTGTGCAGGTTCAGCGTGTCCATGGGCATCGACTCCGATAGCAGGCTCAGGCAGGGAAGTTCAGTTTGCGCACGAGCGCGACGTAGCGCGGGTCGTCCCTGAGCGGAGCGAGCATCGGATCGCCGCGCATGCGCGTCACACCGGCGTCGCGCTGTGCGTAGGCGCGTTCGAGCCACTCGAAAGCCGCGTCGCGCTCGCCGCGCCATGCGCGCGCCTGCGCCATCTGGTAGGAAAATCCGACGGCGTACTTCGACTCGAGTTCTTCGAGCGCAACCTGCGATGCCCGCTCATGCCCAAGCGTGTATTCGGCCATCGCGATGCCAGCCTCGCTGAAAGCCGCGCCGGCCTTGTGGAAGTGCTCGAGCGCCTGCTCGGCGCGGCCCTGATCGAGTTCGAGGCAGCCGAATTCGTATCGGGTGAAACTCGAGTCCGGGCTGATGTCGAGAGCATGCTCGAACGCATCGCGCGCTTCCTGAATCCCGTGTACGCGCCAGAGTGTCGCCCCAAGCATCATCCAGGAGAGCCACGACAGCGGGTCGGACGCGATGGCCGTGCGGCTCGCGACGATTGCTTCGTCGTAGCGCATGAGGATGATCAACATCAAACCGTAGGGCTGCAACGTGTCGGTCTTGTTCGGTTCCAGAGCCAGCGCGCGCTCCAGATCCTGCACTGCGCCGGCCCAGTCCCACAATTGGTTGCGGCGCAGATGCGCGCGGATGGCATAGCCGTCCGCAAGCTCCGGCGCCAAAGCGATTGCCTTGTCCGCCGTTGCCAGCGCTTCGAGCTTCGCGGCCGAGCGCTCGGCCGGATTGGCAGCGGCAAAGTCCGCGACCGAACTCTGCGCCAGGGCGAGCGCCGCCCAGGCCGCGCCGTAGCCGGGATCGAGCGCGACGGCGCGCTGGAACGCGGCCACCGCGCGCTGGTAGTCGTCATAGCGGCCGCGCCGGATGACGTTCTGCCCGAGCAGGAACTGGTCATAGGCCTCTGTGTTGCCGGTGCGATGCACGTTGGTCACGTGCTGGCTCGGCAGCAGCTTGATCTTGAGCGCGGCCACAACGGCGTTCGCGATTTGATCCTGCAGCTCGAACACGTCGGTCAACTCGCGCTCGTAGGTCTGCGACCACAACTGCGCCTCGTCGGCGGCGCGGATCAACTGCGCCGTCACACGCAAGCGGTTGCCGGATTTGCGCACGCTGCCTTCGAGCACGGAGGCGACTCCGAGCTTGCTTGCGATCGTCCTGACGTCGAGGCTGCGGCCCTTGAACGAGAACGAAGAACTGCGCGCGATCACCTGCAACTGCGGCAGTTGCGCCAGCAGGCCGAGCAGCTCCTCGGCGAGTCCGTCGGCAAAATATTCCTGATCCTTCTGTGGACTCAGGTCCGCGAACGGCAACACGGCGATGGCGTTTTCACGCGCCGGCACGGCGGGCGCCACGACGCGCGCGTGGTCCGCCGGTTCGATCTCGCGCTGCAGTCCACTCGGAGTCCACCGGTAAAACCATGACACCAGCATCGCGACCGGAAAGCCCGCGATCACGGACACGATGATCAAGCGCACCGACCAATTCGGGAACTCGAGAAACGGAAAAACGGCGGTCGCGATCTGGACTACCAGCCACGCACTCGCAGCGTAGTACGCCGCAGCACGGAACACGCCGCGGTGCTTGAGTTGATCGACGAGGGTTCCCATGCGTCGCGCAGATTACCGTCTTTTGCCGATTCCATGCATTCAGGCGTCGCGCTTCGCCTTTCTTTTAGTGCGTCAGCACTCTGCCCTCCCCTCAGCGCAGCCCTGAAGCATGGCTCTCAGCTGCCCTTCAAGGTGAGGGTTGGTGGGAATGATGTCGGTCCATGGTCAAAACACCGATTGTGCCCGCCAAGACGTCGCGGCGCGGCTCGAATGTTCGTTCGCGCTTCCTGCGTCGTTAGCATTCAAGTGAGAACCAGCCCATGGAAACGGCCAACTCGCCTATCGAGAATGTGATGAACACAGTACTGCCGCTTCCTCGTATTTCGGGTGTAATGCGCATGAAGTCTGCTTTTGCCGTGTGGCTTCCGCTGGCCGTGCTTGTCCCGGCAGCCATTGCCGCGCCGCCAGCGGCGGACATGACGATCATCAAAGGCCACAGCGGCAACTTCACCCAGGGCGACGTGGGCGATACCTACACGCTGATCGCAACCAACGCCGGCAGTCACGCAACCAGCGGTACAGTGACCGTAGTGGACACGCTGCCGGGTGGATTGACCGCCACCAACATGGCCGGCAGCGGCTGGAATTGCACGCTGGCCACGCTGACCTGCACGCGCAGCGATGTGCTGGCAGGAAGCACGAGCTACCCGGAAATCACGGTAACGGTGAACGTAGCCGGCAACGCGCCGGCGTTGGTGACCAACAACGCAACGGTATCGGGCGGAGGCGAGACCAACACGGCCAACGACAGCGCCAGCGATCCGACCACGGTCGTACAGAAAGTGCCGGACCTCTCGATCGACGTGTTCCATAGCGGAACCTGGAGCGAAGGCGATGTCGGCAAGACTTACAGCCTGCGGGTCGACAACTCGAACATCGGAGGCTTCTCGACGGACGGTTCCACCGTCACGGTCGTGGACACGCTGTCGTCGGGCCTCACGGCAACCGCAATCGGCGGCCCGGGCTGGACGTGTGATCTTCCGACGCTGACCTGCACGCGCAGCGATGTGCTGGCGAATTTCACCACCTATCCTTTCATCACGGTGACGGTAAACGTGGCGGCGAACGCCTCCACGCCTCAATCGAGTTCTGCCACTGTCTCCGGTGGCGGCGACACGAACACGGTCAACAACAGTTGGAGTGACGTGACCGCCATCGTGCAGAAACCGGACCTCACGATCGCCAAGTCCCATAGCGGAATCTGGAACCTGGGCGCTGTCGGCAAGACTTACGCGCTCACGGTCTCCAACGTCGGCGGCATTGCGACGGACGGTTCCACGGTCACGGTCGCAGACACGCTGCCGACGGGCCTCACGGCGACGGCGATGGCGGGCTCCGGCTGGAGTTGCACGCTGGCGACGCTGACGTGCACGCGCAACGACGCGCTCGCCAACGCAGCGAGCTATCCGCCGATCAGCGTGACGGTGAACGTAGCCAACGATGCGCCGTCGAACTTGACGAACACGGCAACCGTATCGGGTGGCGGCGAGACGAATACGTCGAACGACAGCGCTAGCGATCCGACCAAAACCTTGCAGATCGACCTTACGCTGACAAAGACGCACAGCGGAACCTGGAGCCCTGGTGATGCCGGCAAAACCTATACCCTTACTGTCTCCAACGTCGGAGCCGCGCCAACGGATGGCTCTGTCGTTTCGGTCGTCGATACGCTGCCGGCGGGACTTTCCGCGACGGCGATTGCGGGCGCGGGTTGGAGCTGTACGCTCGGGACGCTGACTTGCACGCGCGCCGATGCTTTGGCCGCGAATTCCAGCTACCCGGCCATCACGCTGACGGTCAACGTCGCGAACGATGCCCTGCCAAGCGTGAAGAACACGGCGACGGTGGCGGGCGGTGGCGAACTCGACACATCCAACGACGGCGCCAGCGACATCACCACGATCAACGAGGCGGACCTGACCATAACGATGTTCCCGGGAGGACCTCCGCTGAGCCAGGGCCAGGGCTTTGCCAGTTATTTTCTGTCCGTCCGGAATGTCGGCACCGCCGCCAGCACCGGCCTCGTGACGGTAGTCGATGCATTGCCGAGCGGCTTGACCGCGACAAACATCACTGGCGGCGGATGGAGTTGCACGCTTGCAACGCTGACGTGCACGCGCAGCGATGCGTTGGCGGGAGGCGTTAGCTACCCGGGCATCAATCTGTTCCTGAGCGTGGACAACGACGCGCCGGCGAGCGTGATGAATACGGCCACGGTGTCGGGCGGCGGCGAAATCAATACGGCCAACGACACGGCGAGCAACACCGCCTCGGTTACGCAGAAGGCCGACCTTTCGATAGCCAAGTCGCATAACGGAACCTGGCACCGCGGTGATGTCGGCAAGACCTACGCTATCACCGTTTCCAACGTCGGGCACGCGAGCACGAATGCAACGACGGTCACGGTCGTGGACACGCTGCCGGCCGGGCTGACGGCGACGGCAATCGGCGGCGCGGGCTGGACCTGTGTCTTGGCCACGGTGACCTGCACGCGCACGGATGCGCTGGCCGTCGGCTCGGGTTATCCGCCGATAACGGTGACCGTGACGGTCGCGAACGATGCAGACGCAAGCGTGGACAACATGGCGACGGTATCCGGCGGCGGCGAAATCAACGCCGCCAACGACAGCGTGAGCGACATGACGGCAATCTCACCGTCCGGACCCGGCATCGATCTCAACGTCCAGATGAACGACGGAACGAATGGCGCGAAGTTCTTCGTCGGGGGCCAGCTTGCCGACTACACGATCACGGTGCAGAACATCGGCACCCTGGACGCACACAATGCAAGTGTCCAGGATTCGCCCCCGGCCAACCTGCTCGATGCGACCTGGACATGCAATGCCGCCGGCGCGGCGACCTGCACGCCAGGCGGCAGCGGACCAATCATGGACATGGTGAATATTCCGCAAGGCGCCAGCGTGACGTATCACCTGACAGCTACGGTGCAGGCGATGCCCGAGTTCCCCGCGACCAACACCGCAACCATTGCGGCCGGAAGCGGCGAAGTGGACGTCAACACGAGCAACAACAGTTCGAGCGCCAGCGATGCCGTCGGTATTTTCGCAGATGATTTTGGAGGTCCGTGAGGCTTTCAAACCCGACGCGCGACTTCGGCAACTCGTCGACGTTCAACGTCCCGGATGCGCGACTTGTCGTGTTGAGTTTGGGAGCGAAGCCGATCGCTGCCGCGAGCCATTACTGCCTCCGACCAGGAGCCTGCCACGAGCGTCAGCAATGGAGCCGCCTGTTTCGCCGCGGCTCGCGATGCGCACCGGCTAGTGTTCCGCTTGGCCGCTCGCTGTGTTGCCGTCGGCCTGCGGCAACGTTACCTTGAACTCGATCTTCGCCAGTTGTTCCGGCGCCTTACCGACCTTGCGCAGGAACGCCTGCCAGCGTGGGTCGGCGTGGATTTTGTCGAACAGGCTCTCCGTCACGATCTCGCCGATACCAGGGTCGCCGTACTCGACCGCCTTGTCGAGCCACTCGAACGCCTTGTCCGCCTCGCCGCGGTAGGCGTAGACGTACGCGATGTTGTAGGGAGAGTCCTTCTCTTCTTTGGCCATCAACGCGGCCAGCGCGGCGTCCGAGTCGGCCTTGCGGCCAAGCGCGTGGTACGCCAGGGGCAAGTTGATCATCTTCCACACTTCGCTCGTCTCCCGCTCGATCTCCGCAAGAGCGCCCGACGCATCGCCCTTCAGCAGCAGCACGATGCCGAGGTTGGCGTGCGCGTTGCCGCGGCTGGGAGCGAGGCTCAGCACGGTACGGAACGATCCGATCGACGCGTCGAGCCGGCCCGCATCGCGCTGGGAGATGCCCAGGTTGTAGATCGCCGACACGTTCACCGGATCGCGGCGGACGACGGCCTCGGAGAGCGCAAGCGCCTCGTCCAGACGGCCGAGAGATTGGAGCAGCGTGGCACTGTTGCGCAGCACATCCAGATCCGAAGGATCGAGCGCCAGCGCACTATTGAAGTGCTGCGCCGCGCCGGCGAGGTCGTTGTCGGCGGTCATCGCGATCCAGCCGAGCCGTGCGTGGGCCGGCGCGTAGTCCGGATCGATCGCCAGCGCCTTCGTCGCTGCTTCGCGGGCTTGGGCGTGCCCCTCCTTGTTGGACAGCAGGGCCTGGCCCGTCTCATTGGCGAAGTTGCTGGACAGTCCGGCCCACGCCGGCGCGTAGCGTGGATCGATTGCCAACGCCTTACGATACAGCGCGTCGGACTGCTTGAACGCCTCGGCGGTGAACTGCCATCCGAGCTGCTTGGCCTGAAGGTACAGCGCGTAGGCCTCCGGATCGGTCGTGCGCGCCTTCGGCGCCGCGCCGAGCAGCGTGACCTTGAGCTGCTTGACCACATCGGCTGCGATCTCGTCCTGGATCGCGAAGATGTCGTCGAGCTTGCGGTCGTAGGTCTGCGACCACAGGTGCGTGTCGGTCGCGGCGTTGATCAACTGCGCGGTGATCCGCACCGCGTTGCCGGACTTGCGAACCGAGCCCTCCAGGACATGCGCAACGTGCAGCTGTCGCGCGACCTCGGTAATCCCGATTTCCTTGCCTTTGAATGCGAACGACGACGTGCGTGCCGTCACCTGCAGTTGTGGAATCTTGGCGAGCAGGTTGAGCAGTTCCTCGGAAATGCCGTCGGAGAAAAACTCGTTCGACTTCTCGTCGCTCATGTTCACGAACGGCAGTACCGCGATCGAATGCTCGGAAACGGCTTGCGCCGTCGCCGCCGCAGCATCGCCGGCCGTCTTCTGCCCTTGCCGGAGCAGCTCGGCCTGCTGCTGCAGTTGCGCTGCCTCGCGGCGCGGTGCGAGCAGGAACTTGTCGACCGCGAAATACACCAGCGCCAGCGCCAGCGTCGTGATGATCATGCGGTCGATGCGCCGGCCCGTCTCGTGCGCGATCGACTGCTCCAGCGGCACCTCGGCGTCGCGCTTGAGTCCTTCGGGCGTCAGCTCGTAGATCCATGAGAACATCATCGTCGGCACGAAGCCGATCGCGAGCAGCATGACGATGCTGCGCGGCAGCCATGACGGCGCCTCGAACATCGGCAGCACGGTCCCTGTTACCTGCGTGATCAGCCAGGAGCCGACCACGTACAGCCCCGCCATGCGCAGCACATTGCGGCGCCGCAGTTCGGCGAACAGGCTACGCTTCACGCTCAGACGCATTCCCCTGTGCCAGAGGCTATCCGGTCGACGCCGAGTGTCAGCGATTGCGTCAAACTGCGCAAGCGCGGTTTGCGTTACCGCACGTGAGTGTCCGCATCGCAGCGGAGCGTTGCGGGCTGGTGTCCGGATCCGGCCGACAGCGGACATGCTGTCAGCAACACCGTCCCGCGGGCGGAACGATCCGGCGCAGCGTCGTGTTTAGCCGGCCTTTCGCACGGGCCGCCTCACCGCCCTGAGTTTTCCACTCGTGCCGCCGCCACAGAAAAATCTTTCGGCGCCATCGGATTCCAACCCGGACACGACAGCGCCCTGCGGCATCGCGAGCTGCTCGAGTACCTCGCCAGTCTCCGGATCGATCCGGCACACTTCGCTTTCGTCGCCTTCCCATGTGCCATGCCAAAGCTCGCCGTCGACCCAAGTGACACCGGTGACGAAGCGGTTGGAATTGATCGTGCGCAGGATTTTGCCGGTCTGCGGATCGACCTGATGAATCTTGCGTTCGCGGTAATGGCCGACCCAGAGCGTGCCCTCGGCCCACGCGAGACCGGAGTCGCCGCCGCCGCCCGGCGCGGGAATCGAGTGGAGCACGCGGCCGGTATCCGGGTCGATCTTGTCGATTCGGTTCTCGGCGATCTGGAAAAGATGGGTGCCGTCGAAGGCCGTGCCGGCGTGACAGGCAGCGGCAATCGTGCGCACGGCGCTGCCATTCTCGGGATCAAGGGCAATGAGCTTTTCACCACTGGCGATCCAGACATTGCGGCCATCCCAAGTGACGCCATTCACGCGTTCGACGCCGGGAATAGGGCCATATTCGCGAAGTACCGTAGCTGCTGACCTGTTCATGCATGTCTCCTGAAAATGGACCCGTTCGTTGATCGGCATTTGGCGCTGCTTTTAACCTGGCGCCGTAGCGAGTAGGGATAACCGCACAATCGACCGTTGCGAGTCATCCGCCGCAACCAACTCTAGTCGCCCGCCAACGGAGCCGGGAGTAACAAGGTCGTCGCGAATCCCGGCATGGGCGGCATGGTCCAGCGCCGAGCGCGGCCACGGCCGAACGCGTGCACCTTGCCGGCAATGGCGAGCGCATCGAGTGCGCGCTGCATCGTGCGCTGGCCCGTGCCGAGAGCGAGCCCCAGGGCCGAGCTCGACCACCACTCACCGTCGGCAAGCAATGCAAGGACTTCAGCGTGCTTGCTTTCCACCGGCTGTGCGAGCACGACGACGGCGGCGTTGCGGCGCGGGGCCAACGCGAAACCGCGCTGCGTTGCCGTCAAGTCGGCTATCGGCCGCAACTCCTTGCGCAGACGACCGATCTCGACGCGCAGGCGCGCGCGGTACGACTCGTCGGCCCGCTTGGCGCGAAACGCTTTCGCGACCAGCACGTCGCGCGGCACGTCCTGCGGCCAGGCTTCACCGAGTGTTCTCGCGATCGTGAACAGCACCGGACGCCGTGCGAGCAGGATTGCCGTATGTGCGTCGCGCACGACATAGCGGCATGCGTCGATGACCAGCGCACTCGAGGCGAACAACGCTTCCACCTCGTCGAGCCGAAGCACGCGTTCTTCGCCTCGTGTGATCGATCGCGCTGCCGGAACGTCGAGCACGGCGGCAATACCTTCGACTTCCGCCAGCAGCGCCGCGATACCGGCGCGTCGCGCCGCGCGTTCCGCGCGAGCGAGCGCGGCGCGGGCGGCCGTGGCTCGCACGCGCCGCATCGCGATGCCGGCGACGATCAGTTCGTGCATCGCGCTGAACGCGGGCGGAAGATTAGCCGGATCGAGGCCGGCGAGCGTTTGCTCGGCCTTGTCCAGGTGTCCGAACAACAGCTGACGCCGCGCTTCGAGATAGCGCGCATGCGCGGCGTTCACGCGATCGCCGCGTGCTTCCAGCGTTTCACGCGCCGCATCGAGCGCTCTCGTCGGCCAGCCGAGGTCGCGCGAGACGAGGGCAATTTCAGCTTCGGCGACGACGCAGCGCGCACGCGCGATGGACTCCGATGGACCGAATGCGCGCGCCGCGGAACGCAGCAGCGTCCGGGCGCGATCGAAGTCGCCGAGCTGTGCCATCGCGGTGCCGCGCAGCGCGAGCGCCGGCGCATCGTTGCGCAGCGCCACGCGCTTCAAGGCGCCGAGCGGATCGCCTTGCGCCAGGGCGTGCGCTGCCGCGGTGATCAATGAATCCATTTCTGGTGTCCTGGGTCGAAAATTCGCATCAATCCTCGCTCGGTCCAAGGCCGCGATACGGCGGCGCTCGTCGTCGCCATAGTGCCCGCTATGCCTCCTCCTCGCGCCTTGTCTCGCGACCTTATCCCTTCGCGATTTATTGCGCCAATTTCCGACCCAGGACACCAAATCCCGTCAAAGTTGTCACTCCCACCCTCCGGCGCGTGGTGTCTAGATTAGCGCACCACCCCACAACGCACCGGAAGGAAGCACCATGAACACGCACACGACTGGAACACGCCAAGACTGGCTGAAGGCGCGCATCGAGCTGCTCGAGGCGGAAAAGGAACTCACGCGGCGCAGCGACGAATTGGCGCAGCGGCGGCAACAACTGCCCTGGGTTCGCATCGACAAGACCTACCGCTTCGACACCGATGCGGGCGCCGTCTCATTGGCGAGTTTGTTCCGCGGACGCTCGCAGCTGCTCGTCTATCACTTCATGTTCGGGCCGGACTACGGCGCGGGCTGTCCGTCGTGCTCCAGCATCGCCGATGGCTTCAATGGAATTGCGGTGCACCTGGAGAATCATGATGTCGCGATGATGGCCGTGTCGCGCGCGCCGCTGGCGAAGCTGCAGGCGTTCAAGCGGCGCATGGGCTGGACTTTCCCGTGGGCCTCGTCGTTCGGGAGCGACTTCAATAGCGACTTCAACGTCTGGTTCACGCCGGAACAACAGCGCGAAGGCATCGAATACAACTACCGGAAGTCGACGCCCGCACCGAAGCCGGCGGCCGCCAACGACCCGCAGGAACAGGCGCGGCACGACAGTGAAAGTCTTGTCGGCCAGATCGCCGCGACAACAGGCACCGATGTGCCCACGTACGCGCGCGACCTGCCAGGCATGAGCGCGTTCGTGCTCGAAGACGGTGTCGTCTATCACACGTACTCGACTTATGCGCGCGGCCTCGACGGACTGTGGGGCATGTACCAATGGCTCGATCGCGCGCCACTCGGACGCAACGAAGACGGTTTCTGGTGGCGCCATCACGACAAGTACGCGCAGGCGTAGTGTTGCGTTCCACAAAGAACCTTGGCCTTGAGGCCCCTCCCCCTTGATGGGGGAGGGGTTGGGGAGAGGGTGAGCGCCTGCGCAAGCAGGCGCCTGCGGCGCCTCCCCCTCTCCCGCCGCGCTCCGCGCGTCGACCTCTCCCACAAGGGGAGAGGTGATCAATGGTTTTATGGAACGGGACGCCAACGCATCGGAATCGGCCCGATCGACCAGGAGGAAGACTTCGCGTGTTCAACACTTCTCATCGAGCCTTCGTCGGCACCTCCGCGACCCTGTTCGTCGCGAGCACGGCGGTGACGATCAGCTGGTGCAATTCGATGTCGGCGATGCCCGACATGCCGATGCCGGGCGGCTGGAACATGTCGATGATGTGGATGCGCATGCCGGGCCAGACCCGGCCGGCGATGGCGACGGCGTTTCTGGGCATGTGGCTCGTCATGATGGTCGCGATGATGCTGCCCGTGCTGATGCCGATGCTGTGGCGTTATCGCCGCGCCGTCGCACTGACGGAACATCGGCACATCGATACGCTGACCACGCTCGTCGGCGCCGCCTACTTTTTCGTGTGGACGCTGTTCGGCGCGATTGTGTTTCTGCTGGGTACGATTCTGACGTCGCTGGAAATGCAGTCGCTGGCGCTTTCGCGCGCCGTGCCTACCGCGATCGGCGTGATCATGCTGGCCTGCGGCGCGCTCCAGTTCAGCGCATGGAAAGCGCATCACCTCGCCTGTTGCCGCCGCGCCACGCCGGACCGCTGCAGGACACTGCCCGCCGATTTGCGCTCGGCGTGGCGGCACGGCTTGCGCTTGGGCCTGCACTGCGTGCATTGCTGCTTCGGCCTGACGATGCTGCTGCTCGTCGCGGGTGTCATGGACCTGCGCGCAATGGCGCTCGTGACCGCCGCGATTTCCGTGGAACGGCTCGCGCCGTCCGGCCCGCGCGTCGCGCGGCTCATCGGCGTGGTCCTCGTTGCCGCAGGTTTGCTCCTGGTCGGGTACACGGCACTGGCTTAGGGGATTCGTGACGAAATGGCCTTGACACTGACCTCACTACCAGCTACCTTGCTTGCGAAAGGTAGCTGGCTTATATGGACTCCGAAAAATTCAGCACGTTGCGCAAGGGTCTGCTGGAATTCCTGATCCTCGGGATTGTTTCGTCCGGACGGGTGTATGTTGCGGAAATGATGCAACGCCTCAGCACAACGGATTTCGCGACGCAGGAAGGCACGCTGTATCCGTTGTTGAGCAGGATGCGCCGCGACCAGCTGGTGGATTACGAGTGGCAGGAATCCGAGACCGGCCCGCCGCGCAAGTACTACAAGCTCGCGGCAACCGGCCGCAAACAGTTGGCGGAGTTTCGCGAGTACTGGAAATCCCTCACGAGCCTCATCGACGAGTTGGGCAAACCACCATGCAAACAGTGATTCAAGTCAGCCTGAGCGGACACTCGAAAGCGTTCCAGCTCGAGGAAGAAGCCTACACCGCGCTGCATGCATACCTCGAGCGCGCCCGGTCGCGCCTGAAACGCGATCCGGACTATGAAGAGGTCCTTCGCGATCTCGAGCAATCGATCGGCGAGAAACTCGCGCACTCGCTGCGAGCGGAAAATCGCGTCATCAGCCGCAGGGAAGTGCAGGTCGTGCTGGACGAGATCGGCGCGGTCAACACCGGCAACGGCGATGCCGCGGACACAGCGCAAACTGACCGTCCCCGCCGCCTTTGTCGAATCGAAGAAGGCAAATGGATCTTCGGCGTTTGCCAGGGACTGGCGGTCTACTCCGGCATTGCGGTCGAGTGGGTGCGCGCGATTTTCGTCATCGTGTCCATATTCACCGGCGGCATACCGGTGCTGATCTATCTGGTACTGATGTTCGCCCTGCCGGTCGTGGGCACGTACGACGAGTACAACGCGAGCCTGCGAACGCATTCCGGCGCGATGTGATTGTTTCGCCGCGCGGTTCGTGACGGCCGTTACGGATTCGCCACTGCGGTCGCCGTGCTGCCTTCCGCCTGCGGCAGCGTCACCTTGAACTCGATCTTCGCCAGCTGCTCCGGCGCCTTGCCGACCTTGCGCAGGAACGGCAGCCAGCGCGGATCCGTCCGGATCTTGTCGAACAGGGTCTCCGTCACGATCTCGCCGAGGCCGCCGTCGCCGTACTCGACCGCCTTGCCGAGCCACTCGAACGCCTTGTCCGCCTCGCCGCGGTAGGCGTAGACGTAGGCGATGTTGTACGGCCCATCCTTCTCGGCCACCGCGATCAGCGCGGCCAGCGCGCCGTCCGAGTCGGCCTTGCGCCCGAGCGCGTGGTACGCCAGCGGCAGGCCGATCATTTTCCACACCTCGCTCGTCTCCTGCTCGATCTCCGCCAGCGCGCCCTGCGCGTCGCCCTTCAGCAGTAGCGCATTACCGATTTGGGCGTGTGCGACGCCTCGGCGTGGGGCGAGGCTCAGCACAGTGCGGTACGACGCGATCGCCGCATCGAGCTGGCCGGCCGCGCGCTGGAAGTTGCCCAGGTTGTAAAGCGCCGTCACGTTCACCGGATCGCGACGGACCATGGCCTCCCCGAGCGCGAGTGCTTCGTCCGGGCGGCCGAGGTTGGCGAGTAGCGTGGAGCTGGTGCCGAGCACGTGCGGATCCGCCGGATCGAGTGCCAGCGCGCGCTCAACGTGCTGCGCCGCGCCGGCGAGGTCGTTGTCGCCCACCATTGCGATGTAGCCAAGACTGGCACGGGCCGCCCCGTACTCCGGGTCGATCGCCAGCGCCTTCATGGCCGCGTCGCGGGCTTGGGCGAACCCCTCCTTGATGGACAGCAGGCCTTGACTGGCCTCGTTGGAAAAGTTGCCGGACAGACCGATCCACGCTGGGGCGTAGTGCGGATCGATCGCCAGCACCTTGTGCAACAGCGCGTCTGATTGCTTGAACGCCTCTGCAGTCACTTGCCGTCCGAGCTGCACCGCTTGCAGGTAGAGCGCGTAAGCCTCCGGATCAGTGGTCCGCGCCTTTGGGGCCGCGCCGAGCAGCGTGAGCTTGAGCTGCTTGACCACGTCCGAGGCGATCTCGTCCTGGATCGCGAAGATGTCGTCGAGCTTGCGGTCGTAGGTCTGCGACCACAGGTGCGTGTCGGTGCCGGCCTTGATCAACTGCGCCGTGATCCGCACCGAGTTGCCGGCCTTGCGCACCGAGCCTTCCAGCACGTGCGCCACGTGCAGCGTGCGCGCGATCTCCGGGATGCCGGTCTCCTTGCCCTTGAACGCGAATGACGACGTCCGTGCCGTCACCTGCAACTGCGGAATCTTCGCCAGCAGGTTCAGCAGTTCCTCCGAGATGCCGTCGGAGAAGAACTCGTTCGATTTCTCGTCGCTCATGTTCACGAACGGCAGCACCGCGATGGAATTGTCGCTCGCCGCCGGCGCCGCGGACGCAGCCGACGGGGTAGACGCGCTCGGCACGGCCCGCGCCTGCGCTTCACGCGGTGCAGTGGGAGGTTCGACCCGGCGCGACCCGAAGTTGACGAACGCGAACAGTCCGATCGCCAGCACCAGCAGGCCAATGGTGATGTAGTCGAGCCTGCGGCTGGTGATGTGCGTGATCGAGGCCGAACGATCGACCTCGCTCTCGCGCTTGAGGCCTTCCGGCGTCAGCTCGTAGACCCACGAGAACATGATCACGAACGGAAAGCCGATCACGCCGATCCACGTCACGATCGGGACCAGCGACAAAGGCAGGTTCAGTGCCGGCACCAGGGTTGCCGTGATCTGGACGACGACCCAGCCGAGCGCGAGGTAGGCGGCGGCCGCCTTGAACACATTGCGGCGCTTGAGTTCGGCGAACATGCGGCGCTTCACGCTCAGACGCACTCCCCTGTACCCGTAGCTATCCGGTCGGCGCCGAGTTTCAGCCATTGCATCGATGTGCGCAAGCGCGTGAACGATGATCGGCCTTGATATCCTTCAGTGCCGCCCGCAAACCTGTGCAAGCTTGTGCGTGGAGTCACTCGAAGCCGAAAACGGCGCCGGGGATCGACGCCGCCCGCCGCGAATCCGATTCCCCCATTTCCCGCGACATGGAGAAAACCACGTGACCCGACCCAAGCTGACCTACTTCGATGCGCCGACGAGCCGTGGCGAGGAATGCCGCCTTGCCCTGCATCTCGCCGGCATCGACTTCGAAGACAACCGCATCAGCCAGGCTTCGTGGCCGGCGCTGAAGGAACAAACGCCCTACGGCCAATTGCCCGTGCTCGAATTGCCGGGTCAAGCTCCGTTCGCGCAGACCAATCCGATTCTCGTGCTGGTCGGCCGCCGCCACGGGCTGCACCCGACCGACGACTTCGAAGCCGCGCGCCACGAAGCGATGATGCAGCACGTCGAGGACCTGCGGCACAACGTGTCGCCGACGCTGCGCATGGGCGATGCGGAGAAGAAGACCGCGCGCGAAGCGCTCGTCGCCGGTTTCCTGCCGGCGTGGGGCAAGCACGCGGAGCGCAACCTCGGATCGGCCGGACCGTTCTTCGCCGGCGCGAAGCTGCATGTCGTCGACCTCAAGCTGCACATGGCCGTGCGCTGGTTCCTCGGCGGCAAGGTCGACCACATTCCGGCCACGATCTTCTCCGCGTTCCCGAAGCTCATGAGCGTGCACGATGCGGTGCGCGACCATCCCGGCGTGAAGTCGTGGTACGCGAAATAGCGTCGCGCGACTTCAACCTGCAAGTGCAGCGCGGATGGAGAGGCGTAGCCCGATGAAGGGAAGCGGAATCCGGAGTAGCATCGCGGAACGTCGCGACACGCCCGCATTTTCGCGCGCGGCTGGCAATACTCATGCTTCAACGCAACCATTCAAGGAGAGCTGACATGACGGCAATGAACGTGGTGCGGTTCCGGGTCAAGCCAGGTAACGAACAAAAGTTCATCGACGCGCATCGAAAGATGAAGCGCGGATTCAAGGGTTTTCTGAGCGGCCGACTGGTGCGGACCGGCGAGCAGACTTTCTGCATGATCGGCGAGTGGCGCTCGTTCAAGAGCATCGCTGCGGCCCGTCCCCAGATGATCGAATTGCTGGACAGTTTCCGCGAAATGCTCGAAGACCTCGGAGGCGGCCTCGGCGTCACCGACCCGGTGTCGGGCGAGGTCGTCGCGCGGATGGCGCCGCCCAAAGCCACGAAACCGCGCGCAGCGCCTGCGCGACGCAAGCCTGTCGCGGCGGCACGCAAGCGCACTGCAAAGAAGCGCACGCGCTAGCGCTCCGCCAATCCCGAACTCCGCTTCGCTTCATCCGGGCTGCGGCTTCCGAGGCTCCCCGCACTCGCAACGCTTATCGCCACGCGGATGACGTTGCGGCGTTTCACCTCTGCGAGAAACGAAGGTCGCGTCATCGGTCGTTTTTCATTGCGGCAGCGTCACCTTGAACTCGATCTTCGCGAGCTGCTCCGGCGCGTAGCCTATCTTGCGCAGGAACGGCAGCCAGCGCGGATCGCCATGCAGGGTGTCGAACCCCGGGTCACTCAACACACTCACGATGCCGGGATCGCGGATCGCGGCCGCCTTGTCCAGCCATTCGAACGCGGCATCGGTCTGGCCGCGGTAAGCGTAGACCGTCGCGATGGACTCCGGCTGATCCTGACCAAACTTGTCGACGA
>DASRTK010000140.1:0-2218 GCA_035655975.1 Rudaea sp. | reverse complement strand
ATGCGATCGATCTCGAGCGCGTGATGCGATGCGTCCTCGGCTTTCTCCAGGTTTCCGCTGCGGCGATAGGCGCGCGAAAGCCCCGACCACGCGAGCGCCACCTGCTCGTGCGTCGCGCCGTACTTCGCCGTGTTCAATGCGAGCAGTTTCTCGTAGACCGTGACTGCTTCGGGCACGGAGCCCACGCCGAGCAGCGTGGCGCCGTAAGCGGTGAGGCTCTCGCGTTCAACCTCAGCGTCACCGAGCCGCTTGCTCAGCGCGACTGCCAGGCCTCCGTCACCAAGCGCGCGTTCGCGGTCGTGCATGCGCCACGCCGTCGAAGCCGAAGCGCGCAGCGCCCGAATGCGCAATTCGGTAACCTCGGGCGGAATCTGCGCCAGAAGCTTGTCGATGCGCTGGCGCGCGGCGTCGTACGAACCACGCTGGGTTTCGTAACCGGCAACGCGCACGCCGATGTCCAGGGTCAGGTTGTCGGCCTGGCCGAGCAGTTCGCGGGATTCGATCAGCGCCCGCTCGAGCAGTTCCTGCGCCCGATCTGGGTGACCTTGGTGACCGACTGTATCGGCAAGACGTGTGAGCAGTTCGAGCCGCGCGCGCGGATCTCCGGTGCGATCGGTCAACAACGTCGCGATCGCGTGTTCGGCGGCCTCGCTGACGGTCGTTTCGGCCGGGCGCGGTTTGTTGGGTTCGGCTTCGGAGAACACGTCGAACACCATGTCGCGCATCGAGTTGGCGCGCGCCGTCTGCGCTTGCGCTTCGCGCGCTGCGCGCTGCGCCACGATCGCCTGCCACCAGGCAACACCCAGACCCGTGAGGAGAGCAAGCGTCACCAAGCCCGTCGTCGCGACGGCAACGCGATGACGGCCGACGAATTTGCGCAGGCGGTAACGTCGTGTCGGAAAGCGTGCCGACACTGGCCGGCCGGACAGATAGCGCTCGACATCCTCGGCCAGCGCGCCGGCCGAGCGGTAGCGATTGGCCGGGTCCTCCTCGGTCGCCATCGTCATGATCGCATCGAGATCGCCGCTCAACTGGCGCGCGAGAATCTCGCGCCGCGGCAGACCGGCCGGCGGTTGGGCCGCATCGATTTCGGTAACGGCGACGGACGCCACCTTTCTTGCAGCTACACCGAGCCGCTGGCCGGTGAGCAGTTCGCCGAGGATGATGCCGAGCGCGTAGACATCGACCGAAACACGCGGCGGCCCGAGCTGGAATTGTTCCGGCGCCGCGTACTCCGGTGTCAGCGCGATCGTCCGCGTCGGATGGTCCTCGCGTGTCGCATCGATCAATCGGGCGATGCCGAAGTCCAGCACCTTGATCACATCGTCGCGATCGACCAGCACGTTCGACGGCTTGAGGTCGCAATGCACGATCAGCGACAGGTGCGCCGCATCGATCGCGCGGCACAGGGACAGGAACCATTCGAGGCGTTGGGTCAGGCTGAGTTTGCGCGCCGACGCCGCGCGTGTGATCGGCTCGCCGTCCACGAGTTCCATCGCCATGTATGGATTGCCGGCGGCGTCGACGCCGCCCTCGATCAACCGTGCGACATTCGGATGTGTCAGCTGCGCCAGAATCGCCTGCTCGCGCCGAAACCTGCGCTCGCCATCGGCGGAAAACATGCTCGCGCGCAGCACCTTGAGCGCGACGAGCTGCTCGCCCGAGCCCGCCGGCCGGCTCGCGCGAAACACCGCCGCCGATCCGCCTTCGCCGATCAGGTCGAGCACGCGAAACGGCCCGACCATGCGCCCAACCAGGCGAGTGAACGCAGCCTCATCGGGTCGAAGGTGACCGATCACTTCATCGACCGGCATGTCGAGCAACGGCAACCGCTCGGTCGTCACGACTTCGAGCATCGACCGCAACCGCGCGCGCTCGCCGTCGGTCAGCGACAAAGTGCGCAACCGCTCGACGCGCTGTTCGGGCGAAAGGTCGATCAGTTCCTCGAAGACGGACTGAAGCGACATGGTTTTGATCCGATACGTCGGGCGCCCCCAGGCGCCGCGTCGTTCGAAGTGTAGATTGTGCGTGGGGGGTGACGCAAAGCACGCGAGTTGCGGGGCGAGCGCTTGGGCCTGGATTTAAGCCCAGGGGGTGCCGCGAGCGCTTTTTCCTTCCCCTGCGAAGCGGGGGAAGGTGCCCCACCTCCATGCGCGTGCATGTGTACCGCAGAAAACTGCGAATCGTCCGCGGCGCATGGAGGTGGGGCGGATGGGGG
>DASRTK010000139.1:0-3633 GCA_035655975.1 Rudaea sp. | reverse complement strand
CCGGTGCCGTGCCGCATGTATCACAGCCTGACCAATCCGGTGTTCTGCACGACGCCGAAGGGACAGACGTTCCACCTGGAAATTCCGCCGGAGACCAACGAAATCCTATGGACGCTCAGCGACCGCCTCGCCTTCCCGTTTTCCACGTTCCTTGCCCAGGGTCTCGTGACCCTGGCCGTACGGCGCCAGTTCCGCCCGTGGGGCGCGCCACTGCCGGCGGCATAACATGAGGTCGGCCAGCGTGGCGCCGACTGCGCCCGCGGATGGCAGGGTGCTGGAAACCGACCGGCTGATCCTGCGCCTGCTGGTCACGGACGATGCGCCATTCATCCTCCAACTCGTCAACGACCCGGACTGGCTGCGCTACATCGGCGACAAGGGCGTGCACAACCTGGACGACGCGCGCGCCTACATCGAGAACGGGCCAATGGCCATGTACGAACGCGTCGGCTTCGGACTGTTTTGCGTCGAACTCAAAGCTGTCGGCACACCTATTGGCATGTGCGGATTGATCAAGCGCGACACGCTCCCCGACGTCGATATCGGCTTCGCGTTCCTGCCGCAATTCCGCGCCAATGGCTATGGCCGCGAGGCGGCACGGGCGACGCTGGACTATGGCCGTGATGTCGTCGGCTTGAAGCGGATAATCGCGATCACGTCGCCCGACAACGAGGCATCGGGCCGCCTGCTCGAAGCGGTCGGGCTGCGCTTCGAGCGCAGCTTCGATATTTCACCGGAGGACCGCAGCGTGCGGCTTTATGGCTGGACGGCGGAGCCGGCGTCCGCGTGATGCCGCTCAGGCGCGCGTGCGCTGTGCGTGGATGCCTTCGGAGCGGTTGCGTGTATACACGTATACCGATGCCGGAGGCACGTTCCACCAGGCAAATCCGCCGCGACGTACCTGCAGCCCCAGTTCGGTCAGCAACTCACGCGGCACCGGCGACGAGGGGCCGTAGGTGAACTGGATCAGGCGGCCAGTCGGCTTGAGCACGCTGAACGTGGATTCGAGGATCGCCTTTTGCGTGACCCGGGTCATCGACAGCAGACCGAGCCCGCTGATCGCTGCATCGGCGAGGCCGTCGCGCAGGTAACCATCGCGGTCGGCAAGATTTTTCAGTTCACTGGCGTTGCCGTGCACGACATGCGCTTCCGGGAACGTCTTGCGCAGGTGCGCATAGAGTTCGTCGTTGAGTTCGAGCACAAGCAGGTCGCGCGGCGCGATGCCGTGCTGGATCATGGCGCGGGTAAATACGCCGGTACCGCCACCGAGTTCGACGACGCGCCTGGCGCCGGTCGGCAACTCCGCAACCATCTGCCGCGCCAGCTGTCGCCCGGACGGCGAAAAAGCCGCCATGCGCAACGGATTCTTGAGCCATTGGCGAAAGAAGATCCAGCCCGCTGGCACATTCGCTTTGCCGGACCGGATGCCGGCCGGCTCCTGGGACTTGCTCATCAACGGGGTCACGGAAGGAAAGAAACGCCTCTATCATAGTGGGGAGGAGCGCCGACAGCCAGCGATTGCTGTATACATCAGGGAGTTGGGCCGCTGGGGGCGCCTAAAATTGCTCCTCCATTTGCGGCATGCCCGCCGCCATCCATGGCGGTAAAACAAAACCCCGCCCTGCAAGGCAGGGCGGGGTTGCGGCTCAGCCAACGCGCCGGCGAAGTAGTTTTAAGGTTTGAACTACGACGTCAGTGGCGATAGTAGGTGCTGCTATGGGTTGAGTAGTGACTTGGGTAGGTATGGCTGTGCCCGTAATAATGGCGATGGCCGCCCGAGTAGTAGTACGCGCCGTAGTAGGCCGGATAGGCGTAGTAGCCGCTGTAGTACGCCGGACCGTAATCGTAGTACGCCGTCGGGTAGTAGGCAGTCGGATAGGCCGGTGCATAGTAGGCCGGATACGCCGCAGGCGCGTAGACGCCGACGTATCCACCACCATACCCGTTGTAACCGACGCTCACGCCCGGCAGGGCTACGCCGACACTGACATGGCTGCCGCCGGCGAACGCGGCCGGCGCCAGTGCCAAGCCGCCCGCGACGAGCAGACCCAGAACCATCGCACGAAAACCACGCTTGCGGAAATTCATGATGCTCTCCAAAAACGCGATTGGATTATCGCACTTGCATCATGAGCACCCGCGGCTGAATTGAAACTGAAAAAAGTTTTGCAAATTCAGTATGTTCAGATTCAACCGGGCGAGGCTGAACGGATGTGTTTTTTTGTGATCGGCAGCCTCAGATTCTGTGAAGTTCGTAACATTTGTGGATGCGCGCATTGCGCTCGAAGTCGAACGGAATCGTCGCCGGACTGATGTCGCGGACCGAAAACTGGCCAAGTCCGGCCTCGTCGAGCTTGAAGCGCCGGAAGTTGTTCGAGAACAGGATCGTGCCGCCGCGCAGCAGCCGCTCGCCGCACAGCGTCAGCAGGCGCACGTGGTCGCGCTGCACGTCGAAGTCGTCGGCGCGCTTGGAATTGGAGAACGTCGGCGGATCGACGAAGATCAGGTCGTACATGGCCGAATGCGATTGCAGGTAGCCGACCGCATCGGCCCAGACGAGCTTGTTGCGCTCGGCGCCGAAGCCGTTGATCTCGAAGTTGCGCTCGGCCCAGTCCAGATAGGTCTGCGACAGATCGACGCTCGTCGTCTCGCTGGCGCCGCCGGCCGCCGCGTACACGCTGACGCTACCGGTGTAGCAGAACAGGTTGAGGAAACGCTTGCCGCGGCTCATCGAGCGGATGCGCGCGCGCAATGGCCGGTGATCGAGGAACAGCCCCGTGTCGAGGTAATCCCAGAGATTGACGAGGAACTTCAATCCGTCCTCGCCGACTTCGATGTACTCGCCACGCTGGTCAAGCCGGCCGTATTTCTCGCCGCCCTTGCCACGCTGGCGCGTCTTCAGCGAGACATGATCGCGCGGAACTCCAAGTGCCTCACCGGCGACGCGGACGGTTTCGCGCAGGCGCGTGCGCGCAATGTTTTCATCGACCGTCGCCGGTGCCTGGTATTCCTGGATGTGCAGATAGTCGTCGCCGGACAACGCGCGATAGATATCGATCGCCGACGCGTACTCGGGCAGATCGGCGTCGTACACGCGCCAGCAATCGATACCCTCGCGCTCGGCGCGCTTGCGCAGATGGCGGAAGTTCTTCTCGATGCGGTTCTTCAGCATCTGCGCGCCGGGCGAGAGCGGTTTCGGCGCCGCGGGGACGGCATCGGCCGGCGCGATTTCGAACAGCAGCAGCACGCATTCGAGGGCGCCGTTGTACAACTTGTATTTCTTGTCCGCGCGCAGACTTATCGCGCGCCCGAGTTGTTCGTCCGAGGTGATGACGCAGGCGTGCCAGCCGGGAAACTCCGCCTTGAGTTTCGTGCCGAGCAGGCGATAGAGCGCAGTTATACCCGTGTCGGACCCCATGCGCTCGCCGTAGGGCGGGTTGCAGATCACCAGCCCCGGCTGCGTGAGTTCCTGCGGCCGGTGCAGATGCTCGAGCGACTGCCGCCCATAGTGGATGAAGCCGGACAGCTGCGCGTGCTGGGCGTTGTGCTTGGCCTCGTTGAGCACGGCCGGGTCCTGGTCGAAGCCGACGAACACCGGCTTGAGCGCCTGCAGCCCGGCCGTCGCCCGCGCCT
>DASRTK010000138.1:0-6483 GCA_035655975.1 Rudaea sp. | reverse complement strand
GCGGCGACGAAGTAACTCGCCTGGATCAGCAGCGAAATGACCTGGGAGGCGTCCATCACTTACCTCCCCCCGCGGCCGGTTTCTTCGACGACTTGAACATCTCGAGCATGCGCTCAGTCACGACGTAGCCGCCGGCCGCGTTGCCCGCGCCGAGGAACACGCCGATGAATCCGATGACCTGCTGTAGCGGCGTCGTCGCCTCGCCAAGCGCAACCATCGCGCCGACCAATACGATGCCGTGCACGAAGTTCGAACCCGACATCAGCGGCGTATGCAGGATCACCGGCACGCGCGAGATGATCTCGTGGCCGGTGAACGCGGCGAGCATGAACAGGTAGAGGGCCAGGAATCCGTCGATCATGTCTTTATCCCCGTCGTGTTCTTTCTTCCGTCATTCCCGCGAAAGCGGGAATCCATTTTGATTCAAGCCTCAACGGCAAGATGGATTCCCGCTTTCGCGGGAATGACGACGCTTAGGTTGCGCCTTCAACCAGTTGCTTCGTTGCTTCGTGCTTGATCTCTCCTGCGTGCGTCACGCAGGTCTTGGCGATCAGCTCGTCGGTCCAGTCGAGCGTCAGCGCGCCGTCCTTGACGCTCAGTTCGAGAAAGTTATACAAATTCTTCGAGTACAGCTCACTTGCGTGGATCGGCGCGGTCGCGGCCAGGTTGACCGGGCCGATGATCGTCACGCCGTTCGCGCTGACGACGGTCTTGCCGGCTTCGGTCAGTTCGCAGTTACCGCCGGTTTCGGCGGCGATGTCGACGATCACGGCGCCGGGTTTCATTCCGGCGACCATCGCCGCGGAGATGATGCGCGGCGCCTTGCGGCCCGGCACTGCGGCGGTCGTGACGATCACGTCGACGCCCTTGATGTGTTCGGCCAGCGCTGCCTGCTGTTGCGCGCGTTCCTCGGCCGTCAGCTCGCGCGCATAGCCGCCGGCGCCGGCAGCACTGACGCCGAGTTCGACGTATTTGGCGCCGAGCGACTGGATCTGCTCCTTGGTCTCCGGCCGCACGTCGAAGCCTTCGACTTGCGCGCCGAGCCGGCGTGCCGTCGCGATCGCCTGCAGTCCGGCCACGCCGGCGCCGACAATCAGCACCTTCGACGGCCGCACGGTGCCGGCGGCGGTCGTGAGCATCGGGAAGAATTTCGGACTTGCCTCGGCGGCGATCAGGACAGCCTTGTAGCCGGCGATGTTCGCCTGCGACGACAACACGTCCATCGCCTGCGCGCGCGTCGTGCGCGGCAGCAGTTCCATCGCGAAACTCGTGATCTTGCGGTCGCGCAACGCCTTGATGCGCTCCGGCGCCAGATGCGGTTGCAGATAGCCGATCGTGACGGCGCCTTCCTTCAGTCCGGCAATTTCTTCGAGCGACGGCGGCTGCACGGTCAGCAATACGTCGGCACGGCCCAGCGCGCTGCGCGCGTCGCCGGCGACTTCGGTGTCCTTGTAAGCCGCATCCGGAAAACTCGCCGCATCGCCCGCGCCGCGCTCGATCAGCAAGCTGGCGCCCTTGGCCTTGAGTTTCTTGGCCACGTCCGGCGTCAGCGCAACCCTGCGCTCCCCAGGCATGGTTTCGCGCACCACGCTGATCGTAATCGCCATGAAACCCTCCCGCTCATGCGACGTCTCGAACGCCGATGCTATCTTAAGCTTGGCGGTCGCGGCTAGCTGTTATGCTTGGCGGTCTGAAAAGAACCCCGCAGCGGACATGAATTCTCTCGATTTTCTCGAAGGCCGGCGCTCGCAGCCGTCGCGCCAGCTCGGCGAGCCCGGACCGACACCCGAACAGCTCCAGCGCCTGCTGACCGCCGCGATCCGGGTGCCCGACCACGGCAAGCTGACACCCTGGCGGCTGCTCCTGATCCGGGGCGAAGCGCGCGCAAGGCTTGGCGAGGCATTGACCCGGATCCACGTCCGCGCCGACCCGGCAGTGCCGCCCGCGGTCTTGCAGAAGGATCGCGATCGCTTCAATTTTGCGCCGCTGATCGTGGCCGTGGCCGCACGGGTCGAGCCGAATCCCAAGGTGCCCGAGCAGGAACAGGTGTTGTCGGCGGGCTATGTCGCCTACAACCTGCTGCTCGGTGCCCAGGCGCTCGGCTTCGGCGCGCAGATCCTGACCGGCTGGGCCGCCTACGACCGCGACGTTGCCACGCTCCTCGGCCTCGGCGAAAAAGATCGCATTGTGGCCTTTGTACACATTGGAACAACGCGTGACGAGGCGCCGGAACGCATTCGCCCGGCACTGTCGGATGTGGTCGGTGAGTGGACGGAGCCGAGGCCTGAGGGCTGAGGGCCGCAGACGCCATGATGCAAACACTCCACCTCATCGACGCCAGCCTCTACGTCTTTCGTGCCTGGCACTCGATGCCGCCGCAGTTCAGCGATCGCGACGGCGCGCCGGTCAATGCCGTGCATGGCTTCACCCGCTTCCTGTGCGACTTCCTCGAGCGCGCGAAGCCGACGCACGTCCTGGCGGCGTTCGATGAATCTCTCACGAGTTCGTTCCGCAACAACATTTATCCGGCCTACAAGGCAAACCGCGAGTTGCCGCCGGCCGAACTCCTCGTGCAGTTTTCCTACTGCAAGCGTGTCGCCGCGGCATTGGGGATGACCGTGTTGTCGGATGTGTACTACGAGGCCGACGACCTGATCGGCAGCGCGGTCGTGCGCGTGCGTGGCGAGGGCTTTCGCACCGTCATCGTCTCGGCCGACAAGGATTTCGGGCAGATGATCGGCAGCGACGACGAACAGTGGGATTTTTCAAAAAACGAACGCTGGGATGCCGCGGGGGTCAAGCGCCGGCTCGGCGTGAGACCCGATCAGGTGGCCGATTTTCTCGCGTTGACCGGCGATGCGGTCGACAACATTCCTGGCGTGCCGGGTATCGGCGCCAAGACTGCGGCAAGCCTGCTCGCACACTTCGATTCGCTCGACGCCATGCTGGCGCGGATCGAGGAGATTCCTTATCTGCGCCTGCGCGGCTCCGGCCAGGCCTACGTGCGCCTGAAGGAGCACCGCGAACAGGCCCTGCTGTCGCGCACGCTGAGCCTGATCGCGCTCGATGCGCCAGTGCCGCCGCAGGCCGAGCACCTGCGCTGGGGCAAGCCGGATCTCCCGGCCCTGGACGCGTTGTGCGAGCAGCTGAAATTCGGACCGCTGACGCGTTCACGCTGCCGGGCGCTGGCGCCCTAGGGAACCTTGCAATATGGCGTCATTCCCGCGAAAGCGGGAATCCATCTTGATCTGGTTCCATAAAAAGCAAATGGATTCCCGCTTTCGCGGGAATGACGGCAAAGATAGAGTTGCTAAGACCCTCGCGCCAGCCGCTTGTATCAGTGCCCGCCGCTGTCCGCGTCTTCGGGCTTGTCCACGGGCTTGTCCACGGGCTTGAGCGGCGACGGCGGCGACGGCGGCAGCGGCACGCCCGACGCTTTTTTCAACTCCTGCACGCCGGTGCTGATGCCGGTCTGATCCCAGGCGAAGCGCAGGTTCGAACGGAAGATCCGCGTCGCCTGCAGTGCATCGGAATCCTTGAGCACTCCGAGTTTGTCGTACAGACCCTTCTGGCTGTTGGCGATGAAGTAAATATCGTTGCCGGCGATGGCGCCGACCGTCGGCGTCGTGAACGCCGGCTGCGCGACGTCCAGCGGCATTGCCGCAACGACGCTGCGGCCATCCGCCGACAGTTTCAAGCGCATCACACGCTGCGGCACCATGCCGTTTTCGATGATGATCAGGCAACCGTCGTAGTAGTACAAACCATCGATCCCACCGAGCACGAGCTTCTCGGGATTGCGCGACAGCGCAAACGGCGCCGTCTTGGTCAAGTCGATGCCGAAGATGCCGAGCGCATAGTCGGCCATATATAGCGTCCTGCCGTCGTCGGAGACCGCCAAGCCACGGATGCTCGTCATCTTCGGGTTCTCGACCAGCACGCTTATCTGATCGTGATCGATGCGGAAGATCCGCCGGCGAGACGCATCGGCGGCGTAGACGCGACCATCCTTGCCGACGGTGATGCTCGTCAGCGTGTGCACTTTGCCCGCCTCGGCAAGAACATACTTGTGCAGGAACTTGCCGGTGCTGAGCTGGAACTCGAAGATTCCGGTCTGGCCAAACTGCGCGCTGTCGAATGCCTTGTAGTACGCCACGTCGGAACTGGCGAGATAGACTTTGTCGTGCGCCGCGTCGACGGCCAGGTCGAACACGCCCCACAAACCATTTTCAGCGTTTGGCGCGATGAAGTCGCTGATCTTGCCTTTCTCGTCGACCAGCAGGACCTTGCCTTCGCGCGCACTGCCGACGAGGAACTGCTTGCGCGCCGGGTCATAGCCGATCGACTCGAACAGAAAATCGCCCTTCGGCATTTCGAACGCGACCTTGCCCTCGCCAAACTGCTTGGCGTTCGCCTGCATGTTGGCGACCACGTAATCCCACACCTTGGTGCCGTGGATCGGCTCGAACCTCGGTTCCTTCGAAAGATCGTAGCCGTAGCCCTGGCCCTGCATGTGCACGAGCACGTCGTACGCGTTCGTCTTGTCCTTCTGGCTGGCGTAGATCATCGCCAGCTGCAGCTTCAGCTGACCCGAATCGGGCAGCAGTTCGGTCAAGCGCTGGACGGTGCGCGTGAAGCGCGGAACGTCGCCGATCGAGTTGTACACCTCGCTGAGCTTGGTCAATCCGCCGATGTCCTTCGACTCGCCGATCTGCTCCAACGTCAGCGTTTCGGCTTTCTGGGTCAATGCGTCAGCCGGCCGAGCCGCCTCGGCGTTCGCCGCCGGAGCGGCGGGCTTGGTCTGCGCGTTCGCCGAGACGACACAAGCAGCCAGAAGCCCGGCCAACAGCACACGTGATTGAATTTTCATACCCGCAACCTTGATCATAAGGACTGGCGTTGGAAACCGTCGGCAGGGTTAAGTTCCCTGCTGCTGCCTGGTGTCACAGTCGGGAACCGCTGGCCATGGGAAACTGGCGTGCTTCAGGCCTGCTGGCGGCACTGGCCGGGCCGTTGCCGGCGAAACCGGGCGCGAAGCGCCTGCCACGACTTCCCGACCGCTTTTCCACGAGGGCGCGCACAATGACCGAAACGCAAACGCTTTGCAATGGCCGCTGGCTGCGCCTCATGCGCCGCGGCCGCTGGGAATATGCCGAACGCACCAATCCGGGCGGCGGCGTCATCATCATCGCCGTCACGCCGGAAGATCGCATCCTGTTCGTCGAACAGTGGCGTGAAGCCGTCAGCAGCAAGACGATCGAGATGCCGGCCGGGCTCGTAGGCGACCTCCACGGCAGCGCGGACGAAAGCGCCGTCGTCGCAGCCGAGCGCGAGATCGTGGAGGAAACCGGCTACCGTGCCGGCCGCATCGAGTTCCTCATGAGCGGGCCGTCATCGGCCGGCATGACCAACGAGATCATGTCGTTCGTCCGCGCCCACGACCTCGTGCGCGAACACGCCGGCGGCGGCGACCACACCGAAGACATTCTCGTGCACGAAGTGCCGCGCGCAGAGGCGGCAAGCTGGCTGCTCGACAGGATGCGCCAGGGCTATTCGATCGACCCGAAGCTGTTCGCGGGATTGTACTTCCTCGATCACGCCGAGGCGCTGTTTGGCGCCGCGTAGGCCATTGATGACTGGCGAGACTCCGGCGAGAACTACGCCGTCAAAAAAATCTGACGTCATTCCCGCGAAAGCGGGAATCCATGGTGCTCTTAAGGCTGGACCACAAGATCAAGATGGATTCCCGCTTTCGCGGGAATGACGCCAGTCTTGGGATGTCCTTCGCGCCAGTCTTTGGGTGCCTTTGCGTGGCGTGTCGATCCCGGCGTTAGTCTTTGCCTGCTGTTCAGCAGCGCCTACCGCAACATAAACTGCCAGATCAACAACAGCGCCATCGCCGCCATCAGCAGCCAGGTTACCGCTGTGCCGACCAGGCGCTCCGGCGACAAACCACCCGTGCGCGACAATCCGAATCCGTGCACGACGCGGGCAGCAATCAATGTGATGCCGCACGCATGGATCAGCATCGGCTGCGTTTGATTCAGTTCCAGCATAAGAAGCAGCAGCAGCGCGAGCGGCAGGTACTCGATGCAATTGGCCTGTGCGCGGATGCGCTTCTTCAGCTCCTTGTCGTCGCCGTCGCCGAGACTGATGCGAGCGCTGATCCGGCGCAGGACAACGCGGATCGACAGCGCGACCACGAGCAACGCCGCCAGGGCGACGTAGAGACCGGTAATACGCATGATTCCTCCCTGAAGTTCGCGCCTACTCTGTGGTGAGCCGATTGCCGTGCTGAACACCGCGCAGCGCAGTCTGCCCGAGCGGCGCGATGCGATAGCTTACCTTGACTTCACCGACCCGTGGATGCGACGCATCGCCACCGGCGTACAAGGCGCCGTCGGCGTCGGCAAAAGTGGCTGCGAGATTCGGCGGCAGGTCGGCCGCATGAACGGGATGGTCCGCGAGGGCAACCTGCGCCGC
>DASRTK010000137.1:0-1948 GCA_035655975.1 Rudaea sp. | reverse complement strand
GCTCGAATATCGGCCGATCGAGGATCTTCTGCTGCGTGGAACCGTCTCGTCGGTATTCCGTGCGCCGACGATCAGCGATCTGTACCAGGGAGTCTCTTTCGGCGGCGGCGGCGGCGGCATCGATCCGTGCTTCGGACTGGTCGGCGCCAATGCCGCCTGCGTCGGCGTGCCGGGCGACGGAACCTTCGCTCCGGTGCTCGACGATGTGCCGCCACACAGGCCGATCCAGGGCACGGCGCTATTTGCCGGCTCGGTAACGGCCGGCAGCCCGATCGGCCCGGAACAAGGCCGAACATTCGACTGGGGATTCGTTTACGACCCTCACTGGCTGCCGGGCTTTTCGTGGAGCGTCGATCTCTGGCGTGTGTACTTGAACAACGAAATCGGATGGATATTTCCACAACAGGTTCTCGACATTTGCTACCTCAACAACGGCGGTCCCTACTGTCCGCTGATTCGCCGCTACACGCATGGCGAACTTCAGGGCCAGATCCAGTACGTCACCGCGCCCCGCGGTAATATCGGCCGCGTCGATGTCAAGGGCGTGGACACGGCCGTGCACTACCGGCTTCCTGCCACCAGTGTCGGTAACTTCGCGTTCTCGTTCGATGCCACCTACCTCGACCGCTTCACCGACGATGTCACGCCAGGTCTGCCGGGCGATATTCCGGAGGAGTACGCGGGCCACTACACGAACGGCGCATCCGCAATCTCAGGTGCAAACTTCTCGCGCTGGAAGGCGCTTGCGACGCTGAACTGGAATCTGGGTGCGTGGAGTGCCGCCTGGACGCTGCATTACTACGGCAAGTACACGGTCGGCTACGCGCGCGAGGACTACCAGGCGTCGGCCTGCCAGTCCAACTACCCGCCGGGCTGCGAGCTGAAATACGGCGCCAGCGTCTACCACGATGTCACCATCGGCTATGCCATCGAGCGCCTCAATACCCGCATCGACGTCGGCATCAGCAACCTGAGCGACAAGCAGCCTGCGCTGATCTACGAGAACAATACAAAAAACGGCAACGTCGATGCGAACACGTTCGATACGGTCGGGCGGTTTTATTGGGCACGGGTGACGGTGAAGTTCTGAGCGTTGCGTAGCGTAGGTCTTTGCCCACCGCCTTTAGACGTGCAAAGAAAGGTGGTGGGCCGAGGCCCACCCTACAGAGACTCGGCCAGCCTTTGCGCCGCTTCGCGATAGCGCGTGGCAATGCGTTCCTCGTCGGCGTGGTGAAAATCGCGCACGCGCCATTTGCCGTTGACCATGACGTGACGCACGAGATTCGAGTTGCCGGCGAACAGGAACGTGTCGAGCGCACTTTCCGCGCTGCGGCCGGCAAGCGTTGGTGAGTCGTGATCGAGCACGAGCAGGTCGGCGCGCTGGCTCATTCCGGGCGAAGCGGGATCACTGCCGTCGATTTCACCGACCGGCACACCTGACGCCTGAGCGCCGCCGAACAGCGCGTCGCCCCACAGCGTTTCGCCGACGCTGTTGCTCGATTCCGACACGACGATATTGCGATGCCGCGTGCTCAGCCGCTGGCCGTACTCGAGCCAGCGCAGTTCCTCGACCGGGGAGACCGAAATGTGGCTGTCCGAACCGATGCCCAGTGAGCCACCGGCATCGAGATACGCCTTCAGTGGAAACAGGCCATCGCCAAGATTCGCCTCGGTCGTCGGACACAGGCCAGCGACCGCGCCGGATTCCGCAACGCGGCGCGCTTCGTCGGCGGTCATGTGCGTCGCATGCACAAGGCACCAGCGCGGATCGACTGGCGCGTGGTCCAGCAGCCACTCGACCGGCCGAGCGTTGCGCAGCGCCAGGCAGTCCTGCACTTCGCCGATCTGCTCGGCGACATGGATGTGGATCGGCGCCGCATCGACCAGCCCAGAGCCGAGCACTGCCTGCATCGCATCCTCCGGCACTGCGCGCAGGCTGTGCAGCGCG
>DASRTK010000136.1:0-12511 GCA_035655975.1 Rudaea sp. | reverse complement strand
TGATATGGGCGCGCCTGCGTAGCGCGCAGTTGGGCTTCAAGTTTCGTCGCCAGCATGAATTGCTTGGCTACATTGTGGATTTTGTCTGCATGGAGCGGCGCTTGATCGTCGAGCTCGACGGAAGCCAGCACATGGACCAGGCCAGCTACGACGAAGTTCGGAGCACGGCCTTGAGCGAACTGGGATTTAAGGTGCTTCGATTCTGGAATAACGACGTATTGGAGCGCACGGACGCGGTGCTGGAATCGATTTGCGCCGCACTGGCTGAGACGCATCCCCCTCACCCCAACCCTCTCCCCCGACAACGTCGGGGGAGAGGGAGTCGGGACGCCGCTGCCAGGACTAGTCTGAGGCTGGACTCCAGTGCGAGGGTCGAACGCAACGTCAGTGCTGGGCATAGCGCGAGTGCCGGACACAACGTGAATGCCGAACGCAACGCTAATGTCGAACGTGACGCTAGTGTCGCGCGCGGCGCTAGTGCCCAACACAACGCTGGTGCCGAGCGCGACGCCAGTGTCGAACACAACGTGAATGCCGAGCACACTGCGAGTGTCAGCAGCAGCGCGAGTATCAAGCTCCCTCTCCCCCAAGCGGGCTTGGGGGAGAGGGTTGGGGAGAGGGGGCAGCGCCTGGCGCTGCGCGACGCCCTGGAATTACGTGCGTCGCTATACGCACTGATACGCGCCTTCTTCGCCAAGCGCGGCGTGCTGGAAGTCGAGACGCCGGTCATGTCGGCGGCTGCCAACACCGATCCGAATATCGAGAGTTTCAATACGCGTTTTTCCGGCCATATCGATGCCGGAGCACGCGAACGTTGGCTGCGCACCTCGTCGGAGTTCGCGCAGAAGCGCCTGCTCGCCGCCGGAATCGGCGACTGTTACGAACTCGGTCGCGTGTTCCGCAATGGCGAGGCCGGCCGGCGCCACAATCCCGAATTTACGATGCTCGAGTGGTATCGCGTCGGGTGGAATCATCGACGGTTGATCGACGAGACGGTCGGGCTCGTCCAGGCGGCGCTCGCGCTGCGCGGAATCGTAGCCGACGTCCACACAACGACATACAGCGCCTTGTTCCTCGATGCCGTGGGCGTCGACCCGTTGTCAGCGGACGATCAGGAGTTGCGCGAAGCGCTGCGTGGCGTGCGCGTGAGCGACGAGGGACTGGAACGCGATGACAGGCTCGACCTGCTGCTGACGCACCGGATCCAGCCTGCATTTCCAGCCCGACGCATCACGGTCGTTTATGACTATCCGGCTTCGCAATGCGCGCTGGCGAAGATTCGCGCTGACGATCCACCGGTCGCGGAACGCTTCGAGCTCTATGTCGGACAGCACGAGTTGGCCAATGGCTACCATGAGCTGACCGATGCCAACGAGCAGCGCGCCCGCTTCGAACGCGACAATGCGCGTCGACGATCGCGCGGACTCGCGGAGCTGCCGCTCGATGAAAATCTGTTGCGCGCGCTTCAGGGCTTGCCCGACTGCGCCGGCGTCGCGCTTGGCATCGAACGCTTGTTGATGGCGATGACCGGCAGCGGGGATATTCGCGACGTCCTCGCGTTTCCGTTCGGCTTGGCGTGATGCCTACCTTTTTTCACGCAGCACGTGAATCAGGTACCACACGATCGCAACGTTCAGCGCCAGCGCAAATATCTTCAGCCAGGAGAACTCGTGGAAAATCTCCCAGACCTCGAATGGAATCAACGACGCGGTCACGACCACCGTGAGATATTCGGCCCAGCGCTTCTGGCACCACAGGCCCCAGCCCTCGACGAGGAATACGCTGGCGTAGATGCAGGCCACGGTGCCTATGGCGATGAACTTGCGCGGACCAAGGCCGAGCAGCTTGTCGACCAGGGCGACGGCATAGTGGTGCCCCTGATAAATGCGCAGCTGCATGATCCAGTCGGCAAGCGCCTCGACGCGTTGCGATTGCACGAGCCCGAACGCGACGATGGCGACAATGATCAGGCTCAGCGCCTTGATCAGCTTGAATGCGGCGATGTATCGCAGCGCGCGATGACTGTGCGCAGCCATCAGAATTCCAGATCCAGCGCTGCGCACAGGTAATCGATCATCGGTGCGATGCTCTTGCAGCCATCGATGACGATCTTCGGCAGCTGCGCCGACATGGCCTCGCCATCGCTCAAGTGACGAGTTGCGACAAAGTCCTTGCGCTTGATGTCATCGATCAGTTCATGAGCCGGATCGTAGCCGCGCGGCGGCCGTGTCAACGACTCGCCGTCGAGCTCGAAGCGTTCGCGAAATCGCTTTGCCTGCACCGCCTTCTTCCACGCGGCAGGATTGTCGACGAGAAAGTCGCGAATGCGCTTGACCGTTGCGGATTCCGGATGCCAAAGACCGCCGCCGACGAAGCATCGGCCAGGAGCGACATGCAGGTAGAAAACGGGCGCCGGCACCTGGCGCGAGCGTTCGTGGAACAGGCGCGCGCCGAGCCACGCCTTGTACGGCGTCTTGTCGTTGGCGAAACGCGTATCGCGATAGATCCGGAACATCGAGCCGCCACTTGGGCGCGGATCGGCACGGAAATGCGGACTGATCCGGGCCAACGGCGCGGCGAGATCGCCGATCAGGCGCAGGAAAGGATCGCGCGTGGTCTTTTCGTAGCGCGCCTTGTTCGCTGCGAACCACTCGCGATTGTTGTTGCGAGCCAGTTCGCGCAGGAAGCGGAAACTGGCGGCGGTGACGTACGCGGTGCTTGCTGCCATGTTCAGCCCTGGAGGTGATGTCCCCATTGCTCGAGTGCGTCGAGCAATGACGTTTTGTGCCGATCCGCCGCATGGAGCTGGCGCAATTGTCCGATCTCGTCGAAATATCCATCGAGCGACGCGGCCGACAGATCCGTCTGCTCGCGCAATCGCCGGAGGCGGAACTGCTCCCAACGCTCGCGCTCATCGAGCGCAAGCGTTTCGGGCCAATTGCGCGCGCGGTAGCGGAACAACAATTCGGCATAGCGTGCGTCGCGGAACGTGAACGACGATTGACCGAGCAGGTTTGGCGGTGTGGCGCGAACGCGCCGCAGCAGTTCCCGGTCGCCGTCGTCGGTAAATCCACGATAGATCGCAAGCTCCGGATCGACGGCGGCATCGTCCTGCGGCGTCGCGAAGACTTGGCGAAGCTTGTCGGGCAAGTCCGCGACATCGCGCAGCAGTTGCCAATGGGCAACGCAGCGATCCCGGTCGAGCCCGATGCGCGCGGTGTCGACGCCGGCCAGCACCGACAGCGGAGCCAGCGCCGGCGAGCGGTTCACCGACACGGCTTTCAGCGGGATGCGTTCGACGTCCTCGGGCAAATCGGCGCGCGGCGTGAACACGCGATCGGCGATCTCGTCGGCATCCAGTGTCAGCAGCGTCGTCGGGTCGGTATCGAGGTCGTAGACGATGATCTTGTTCGGCTGGGTCGGATGCTGCGCCAATGGCACGACCATGGCCAGGCAGCCGCGTTCTGCCGGATAGCGCGACGACACATGCAACACCGGCGTGCGATGCGCATAGTCGAGCAATTCGCAAGCGCGCTGCTTGCGGCGCAGGGCGAAATAGAAATCGAACAGGCGCGGCTGGCGGCTGCGCAGCAGGCGGGCGATGCCGATAGTCGCCTGCACGTCCGACAGCGCATCGTGGGCCTGCGAATGTTCCAGATTGTTTGCCGCGGTCAGATCCTCGAGGCGGAAACTCGGCAGGCGCCCGCGGTTCTCCACGTCGCGCATCGGCCATTCGATACCTTGCGGGCGCAGCGCGTAGCACATGCGCGCGAGGTCGATGACATCCCAGCGCGAGTTCTTGTTCTCCCACTCGCGCGTATACGGGTCGTAAAAATTGCGATAGAGCAGGTTGCGCGTGAACTCGTCGTCGAAGCGGATCGAGTTGAAACCAACGCAGCAGGTGCCCGGCACCGAGAACTCGTCGTGGATCTGGGCGGCGAACTCGGCTTCGATGACGCCAGCGCGATCAGCCTGTTGCGGCGTGATGCCGGTGATCAGGCACGACACCGGCCGCGGCAGCACGTCGAGCGCAGGCTTGCAGTAGATCACGAGGGGCTCGCCAACCGGCTCGAGTTCGCTGTTCGTGCGCTGGCCGGCGAACTGGGCCGGGCGGTCGCGGCGCGGGTCGACGCCAAAGGTTTCGTAGTCGTGCCAGTAGAAACTCGGGCCGTTGTTCATGCAGCAAGCCTAGCTGATCAGTACGCAGTTTGCGCAGACTGTGCGGGCCGCGAGCGTAGTGATATCTTGCGCCGGACCTTTCGACAGCGCGCGACCATGGCCGAACCGACTGTCCACGAAGATAATCTGATCTGGATCGACCTGGAGATGACCGGCCTGGATACCGTCGGCGACTCGATCCTCGAGATCGCGACGGCGGTTACGGACAAGGCGTTGAACATCCTTGCCGAAGGTCCCGAGTTCGCGATTCGCCATTCTGCCGATCGGCTCGAGGCGATGGACGACTGGAACCGCAGCCAGCATCGCAAGTCGGGCTTGTGGCAACGCGTTATCGAGTCCAATGCCGATCTCGCTTCCGCCGAGGCCGCGACGATGGAGTTCCTTCTGCGCTGGGTTCCGCCCGGCAAGTCGCCGATGTGCGGCAATTCGATCTGCCAGGATCGGCGTTTCCTGCATCGCCTGATGCCGCGGCTGGAACGGTTTTTCCACTACCGCAATCTCGACGTCTCGACGATCAAGGAACTTGCGCGCCGCTGGGCGCCCCAGGTGCACAAGGGTTTTGCCAAGGAATCCACGCACACGGCGATGAGCGACGTGCATGATTCGATCGCAGAGTTGCGCTACTACCGGCAGTTCATGGGCGCGCTGGGCGGATCCGCATAGGCTCGGGGCGACGGCTGGTTGTCCGGCCTTGCGGGGGAATCGAAGTCCGGGGCAGGCCACGGATCAACAGGCGCTGGTATGATCGGATGCGACCGGCAAGACATGCGGCAGCGCAGGGGAGCACGGCTTGGAAATCTTTGCCGAACTCAGACGACGCAATGGCATGCGCTCCGGCGAATGCCCGGCAGAGGGCGCGGTCGTGCATGTTCAAAGGCTCGCTAGCGAGCGTGACTTCGCGTGGGGCGCGCGATGAGCCTGCTCGCCGAACTCAAGCGACGCAAGGTCATCAAGGTCGGCGCAGCTTACCTGGTCGTGGCCTGGCTGCTGATCCAGGTTGGCGCGACCGTGGCGCCGCAGCTGAACCTGCCGGAATGGGTGCCACGCCTTATCACTTTGCTGGCGCTGCTGGGCTTTCCGGTCGCGTTGGTGCTGGCATGGATGCTGGACTTCAGCTCCGGCGGCATCAAGTTCGAACTCGGGGAATTCGGCAACAAGCGTGTCTTCACGGCCGCGGCAATCCTCGCGGCATTGGCGCTGGGCTGGTTCATGCGCGGTGGAATGCAGGGCAGTCAGGCGGGCGGCCAGGCAGCTCTCGGTGATCGTTCCACGGCAGTGCTGCCGTTCGTGAACATGTCCTCCGACAAGGACAACGAATATTTTTCCGACGGACTGACCGAAAACCTTCTGCACAAGCTCGCGCAGGTCAACGAGCTCAAGGTCGCGGCGCGAACCTCGTCGTTTGCGTTCAAGGGCAAGCAGGTAGACGTGCGCGCGATCGGCAGGGCGCTCGGCGTGGCGACCGTCGTCGAAGGCAGCGTGCAGCGCGCCGGCGAAACGCTGCGCATCACGGCACAGCTCGTGCGCACGATCGACGGCAGCCACGTCTGGTCGCAACGCTACGACCGCAAGCAGACCGACCTGTTCGCGATCCAGGACGAGATTGCCGGCGCCGTCACTACGGCCCTGGTTGGCGCACTGATGCCGGAGGCCAAGGCTGCGATCGCGCATGGCGGGACAACCAACCTTAGCGCCTACGATGCATACACGCGCGGGCTGCAGCAGGTAAATCATTTCAGTTTCGACTCGCTGGCGCAGGCCGAGCGGCTCTTTCAGCAGGCGCTCGCTGCCGATCCGAAATACATCGATGCAATGCTCGCGCTGGTCTGGACCTGGGAACGGATGCAGAACACCGGCATGATGACTGAATCGACTTTCAGCGCACGCGCCGTGCCATGGCTAGACCGCATCGAGGCGCTCGACCCGGGTAATGGCGCCCTGCTGGGGTTTCGTGCGCGGTTCGCTGACGAACGTGGCGAACGTGATGACGCCCGGCAGCTGTATCAGCGCGCCGTGGAAGTAGCTCCGAACGACGTCTCCGTGCGCATGTTGTATGCGCAATTCCTGCGTCGCGGGGACATCCCCGGCGCGTTGGCGCAGGTGGATCGCGTGCTGCAGCTCGATCCGGCAAATTCGTCAGTGCACGTGGCGCGCGCCAGCATCCTGAGAAACCTGCATCGTTACGATGAGGCCGTCAGCGCCGCAAAGCGGGCGATCGAACTCGATCCGCAGCAGCCGAATGCCTACGGTGTGCTGGCCGACATCGCGCATAATACCGGCGACGGCGCGGGACAGGTCGTCTGGCTCATGCACGCGCACCGTATCGATCCGAAGGACCACGAGATTCCGACCAAGATTGCGACGGCACTGGTCAGCCTCGGGGAACTCGAGGCTGCCGACGCGTGGATCGACGAATCGCTGCGCATCGCACCCGGGCACATCTATCCGGAATCGCGCCGGGTCGATATGGCTTTCCTGCGTGGCGACTACGCGCGCGCGCGCGAACTCGGCCTGGGTTTCGCCGCGCGCGAAGCCGAAGACGTGCATGACAGCTGGCTGTTCGGCCTCGAGGGCGCTTGTGCCGCCGGCGCACTGCAGGGAGAGGGCGCCCAAGTGCGGGCGCAACTCGAGCAGTTGAAGGTCATTCCGCGTGAGCTCACTGCCGCGGGCTTTCGTGCGTTGGACGCGACCCACGTCAGCGCCGCGCAGCGCGTGGACAATATGCAATGGTTCATGCACTGCCTGTTCGGAACCGGCGGTGACGACCAAACGCGCAAGAAGGATCTGTTGGCGGCGTATGCCGACCTGCTCGGGCCGGACTGGGCCAAGCCGCATGGGCAGTGGTTCATGGACGGCTACCTGCGCGGCGATCGCGAGCGCATGGTACTGGGCGTGCTGCCCGAATCCGGCCGTGAGAAAAACCTGTTCGACCTTCACTGGTACGAGGAGTTTGCGCGTATCGCCGGCATCGACGACGACCCGAGGCTCAAGGCCTACTTCGCCGACCAACGTGCCCGCATCGCCCAATCCCGGGCTGAGTTGCCGCAGCGCCTGAAGGAACAGGGGTTGAGCCTGATGCCGTAAATCTGGCGGTCGCAGCGCCTGGCCTTCGAGCCGGCGCAACCCTGCCATTCGGCCCATGTGATGACGAAACCGTATCGCCTAGCATCGGCGGTCGACCTTTCCAACTGAGGACATACACCATGCCGGGCCATCGAATCCTGCCTGACGTTGCTCCGCGCGCGCCCGCGCGCCGCCTGCTCTCCACGCTCATGCGCCACGGCTCGCTGGCGACGCTGCTCGCCTGCAGCGTGACGACCGCACTCGCCGCCTCGCACGGCATCGATCCGAAGGACATGAACAAGCAGGGCGCGGCTTGCACGGACTTCTTCGACTACGCCAATGGCGCGTGGCGCTCGACCCATGCGATTCCGGATTACATGGACCGCTGGAGCAAGCGCTGGGAGTCCGGCGAGATCAACAAGGAGCATGTGAAGGACATCCTGACCGAGGTTTCAGCACGCAAGGACTGGCCGAAGGGTGGTCCCGAACAGCTGTCCGGCGATTTCTATGCCGCGTGCATGGACGAAGCGCAGGTCGACAAACTTGGCGTCAAGCCGGTGCAGCCGCTGCTCGATCAGGTTCGCGCGATCAAGACCAAGGCCGACGTGCAGCACATGATCGGACAGCTGCACGATCTCGGCGTCGCGGTTCCGTTCGGTGTGTACGCGCAGCAGGACCTGCACGACCCGACCCGGGTCATCGCGCATTTTGTCGCCGGCGGACTCGGCATGCCGGACCGCGACTATTACCTCAAGCCGGAAAAGCGTTTCGTCGAAGCGCGGGACAACTATCGCAAGCACGTAACGAAGATGTTCGAACTCGCCGGCGCGAAGCCTGCCGAGGCGAAGCAGGCATCCGACACCGTGTTCGAGTTCGAGAAGCGCCTGGCCGAAGCATCGCTCGACAACGTCGCGCTGCGTGATCCGCGCCAGCAGGATCACAAGACTTCGTTCGAGGATCTTTCGAAGATGACCCCGGACTTCGCCTGGGTCGCGTATTTCGACGCGGCGAAGATTCCGCATGACGCCGTCAACGTGACCCAGCCGAAGTTCATGCAGGAGGTCGGCAAGGAGTTGAAGACATCTTCGGTCGCGCAGTGGAAGACGTATCTGGAATGGCATGTGCTGAACGCCGCTGCCGATACGCTCTCCAAACCATTCGTCGAGGAGAACTTCGCGTTCACCAAAACCCTGACCGGCGCGACTGAAATGAAACCGCGCTGGAAACGCTGCGCGGAGTCGACCGACAACCAGCTCGGCGAGGCGCTCGGCCGCAAGTACGTCGAGAAGTATTTTCCGCCGGAAGCCAAGGCGCGCATGCAGGACATGGTCAAGAACATCCTGCTGGCGATGAAGGACACGATCCAGGGGCTTGGCTGGATGAGCGACGAGACCAAGAAGAAGGCGCTGGAGAAACTCTCGACGTTCAATCCGAAGATCGGCTACCCGGACAAGTGGAAGGAATATGCCGGAGTGACGATCGTGCGCACGTCGTACTGGGATGACGTCGTCGCGGCCACGCGCTGGAATGTCGCCGACAACATCTCGCAAGTCGGCAAGCCCGTCGATCGCGGCCGCTGGGGCATGACGCCGCCGACGTCGAACGCGTACTACAACCCGCTGCTCAACGAAATCGTGTTCCCGGCCGGCATCCTGCAGCCGCCGGCGTTCGACGTCACCGCTACGGACGCGGTGAACTACGGTGCGATCGGCGTCGTGATCGGCCACGAGATCAGCCACGGTTTCGACGATCAGGGCGCGCAGTTCGACGCGCAGGGCCGCCTCGACAACTGGTGGACGCCGACCGACGAGGAGAAATTCAAGGCACGCGGCCAATGCGTCGTCGACCAGTTCGACAGCTACTTCATCGAGCCCGGCATTCACCACAACGGCAAGCTGGTGCTCGGCGAATCGATCGGCGACCTGGCCGGCGCGAAGCTCGCCTACCTGGCTTACAAGAAATCGCGCGAAGGCAAGCCGCCCGAGGCGACGATCGACGGGTTCACGCCGGACCAGCAGTTCTTCATCGCCTGGGGCCAGTGGCGCGGCGACGAGATCCGGATGGAGACGCAGCGCACGATGGTGCAGGGCGATCCGCATCCGATCGCGAAGTACCGCGTGAACGGCCCGCTGTCGAACCTGCCGGCATTCCAGCAGGCATTCGGCTGCAAGGCCGACGCGCCGATGGTGCGCCAGGGCAAGGATCGCTGCGAAGTCTGGTAAGCGAGAGGCCCGCACGGCGCGGCGCGCAACTGCGCCGCTCCGTGGACCATGATTGCGTGACGTGAAGGCACGAGGGACCGATCGTCTCGCTGGATACGATGTCTGCTGAGTCCTTGGAGGGAACTGACGGCAGAGGCTGGCTGAAACCTCGACCTGAACGAATGCTGGCTGAGATCGCTTGCAGGCTCGGAATTCCTTGACCTGCGTGCTGCAATTTTTGGACGACGCAGCTACGCTTGGGCGTCTGCATGTTCGACGCGTCATGCGATCGTCAGTCTGCATCTTTTTACGAGCCTCCAGAGCTGGATTGCGATGAGCAACACCGATATCCAGCGGATCTTCCGCGACATTCCAGGGCTATTCCTGGTCCTGAAGCCGGATCGCGACTTTACGATCGTCGCCGCCAGCGAAGAGTATTTGCGCGTAACGCATACCGACGAGCGGATTTTCGGCCGTCCGGTGTTTGAAGTCTTCCCCGACAATCCCGCGGAGCGGGAAGCCACGGGTGTAAGGAATCTGCGTGCCTCGCTCGATCGCGTGCTGGCGGGCAAGATCGCGGACAAGATGCCGCTGCAGCGTTACGACGTACGTCTGCCCGTCGCACAGGGTGGGGGATTCCAGGAGCGCCACTGGATGCCGAGAAACGCGCCGGTGCTTGGCGATGGCGGCGAGGTCGAATACATCATCCATCGCGTCGAGGACGCCAGCGCCGCGGCCAATCGCGACGCGGTCGAAATTCTGGAAAGTATCACCGAGGGCTTCTTTACGCTGGATCGCCAGTGGCGATTCGACTACGTCAATCGCGAAGCGCACCGTATTCTTCATCGCGAGCCCGGCACACTTTGCGGAAAGATTCTTTGGCAGGTATTTCCGGGCCTCGAAGGCACCGAATTCGAGCGCAACTTCCAGCGCTCGATGATCGAGCGCGAAAAAACCTCGTTCGCTTCGTATTACCCGAATCACAACGCCTGGTACGAGGTCACTTCGTTTCCGGCTCCGGAAGGCGTTTCGGTGTATTTGCGCAACGTGACCGAGCAGAAGAAGATGCAGGGCGAGCGCGAGGACCTCATCGCCGCATCGGAAAACCAGCGGCGCATCTACGAGACTGCGCTGGACAGTACTCCCGACTTTGTCTACGTATTCGACCTGCAGCATCGCGTGCTCTACGCCAACGCGGCGCTGCTCAAGATGTGGGGCGTATCCGACGCGTTCGGGAAGAAATTGCCCGAGCTCGGTTACGAGCAATGGCACGTGGAAATGCACGATCGCGAAATCGAAGAGGTGATCGAAACGCGTGCGCCGATCCGCGGCGAGGTTCCATTCACCGGCACCCATGGCCGGCGGATCTACGACTACATCTTCGCGCCGGTGCTCGGTCCGGACGGAGGCGTCGTCGCCGTAGCCGGCACGACGCGCGATGTCACCGAGCGCCAGGCCGCTGACCGGGCTCTGCGCGAACAGACTGAACGCCTGGCCGAGTCCGATCGCGCGAAGGACGAATTCCTGGCGACGCTGTCGCATGAACTGCGCAATCCTCTTGCGCCCCTGCGCAATGCGATCGAATTGCTGCGGCGAACGCGGGAGGGGGACGCGCGTTTCGAGGCCGTGCACCTGATGATGGAGCGTCAGCTCGACCACCTGGTGCGTCTCGTAGACGACCTGCTGGAAGTGTCGCGCATCAGCAGGGGGACTTTCTCGCTGCGCAAGGAGCAGGTCGAACTGGCGGCAGTCGTGCGCAGCGCGACCGAAACGAGCGAACCTCTGATCAGGGCAGGGGGCCATGCGTTAGTGCTCGAACTGCCTGAAGAGCCGCTCTGGCTCGAAGGTGATCTGGTGCGCATGGCGCAGATCCTCGCGAACCTGCTCAACAATGCCGCAAAGTATACGGATCACGGCGGGCGCATCCGGCTGCGTGCCTGGCGCGATGGCGCACTCGCAGCCATCAGCGTAAGCGACAACGGCGTCGGCATCGCGCCCGAGGTCATGCCGCGGATGTTCGAGATGTTCAGCCGCGGCGATCGCGACAGCGGGCGCAGCCAGGGCGGGCTGGGCATCGGACTTGCCTTGTCGAGACGGCTCGCCCAGATGCACGGCGGTTCTCTCGAAGCGCGCAGCGAAGGTCCGGGCAAGGGCAGCGAGTTCATCGCGCGCTTGCCGCTGTCCGCGGTTCCGGAACCAGCCGTCCCTTCGCTTCATCCTGACGAGCACCTCACGCAAATGCGCGTGCTCGTGGTCGACGACAACCCGGATGCCGGCGACAGCCTCGCCATGATCCTGGAAGTGCTCGGCGCAGAAGTGCAGGTCGCGCGCGGCGGCGCGGAGGCACTCGACACGTTCGGCAGGTATCGGCCGACCGTGGTGTTGCTGGACATCGGAATGCCGGGAATGAACGGCTACGACGTAGCGCGCGCGTTGCGAACGCGGTTTCCGGAACACGCCACGACGCTGGTCGCACTGACCGGCTGGGGCCAGGAAGACGATCGCCGCCGCGCGCGTGAAGCCGGCTTCGATCATCATCTGGTCAAACCGGCGGACCTGGATGTTCTGCAACATCTTCTGCGCACGATCGAAGATGGTGCGCGCGTACCGCGGTCTGTCACTGGCTGACGAAGCGGCGCTCAGAAGAGCTCCTGGACGCGGCGAATCGGCGCGCGGCATTGAACGTGACGTCGGTCGCGCGCCGCGATTTTCGTCCACGGCTGCAGTCGGGCGGCGCTGGTCGTGGCTTCATGCACGGATACCGCAGCGATGGACAGCGGCCGGTCTCCGCGCCTACAGTGCGGAGAATTCGACGACGCGGGATTCTTCGATGGAAACCGGTACACCGTTGGCTGGCATTCCTCCAAAATATGCGTAATGTCTCAGGCAATTGAAAGCGTGCGCCAGGCGCGCCGCAATATATCCGGCGCCGCTATTCGCACGCCGCTCGTGCGCTTGAATGTCCCCGACGCGCCGGCGCAGATCTATCTCAAGCTCGAGAACCTGCAGCCGATCGGCTCGTTCAAGATTCGCGGCGCCGCGACCGCGATCGCGCACAGGTCGCCGGA
>DASRTK010000135.1:0-25078 GCA_035655975.1 Rudaea sp. | reverse complement strand
CTACCGTGGGCGCAAGGTCATCGAGAGCAAGTCCGCGGCCAAAGACGAAGACTGAGCAGACGGCCATCCGTCCGTAGCATTCGGCAACGCGCTTACGTCCGATCCGAATCGCCGTGCGTTCGCGTGACCGTTCCGGTTCGTCGACTGCGTCGTTCAGCCGCCGCTGTCGCACCGTAATTTCAGGGGCAAGGCATTGATCTATTCACGCATCGCCGGCACCGGCAGCTTCCTGCCGGAGCGGATCATCACCAATGCCGAGATGGAAAAGCTCGTCGAGACCAGCGACGAGTGGATAGCTTCGCGCACCGGAATCCGCCAGCGGCATATCGCGGTTGAAGGCCAGACCACCGGTGATCTCGCCTTCGGCGCGGCAAAAGCCGCGCTCGAAGCCGCCGGCGTCGAAGCCAAGGACATCGATCTGATCGTCGTCGGCACGACGACGCCGGACCTGATCTTCCCTTCGACCGCGTGCCTGCTCCAGAATCGCCTCGGCGCCAACGGCTGCCCGGCTTTCGACGTCAACGCAGCGTGCTCGGGTTTCATCTACGCGCTGACGGTCGCGGACAAGTTCATCCGGTCCGGCACCGTCAAGACGGCGCTCGTGGTCGGCGCCGAAACACTGTCGCGCATGCTCGACTGGTCCGACCGCTCGACTGTCGTGCTGTTCGGCGACGGCGCCGGTGCGGTCGTGCTGCAGGCTTCCGAGGAAGCCGGCATCATGTCGACCCACATTCATGCCGACGGCGCCTACAAGGAACTGCTGTGGAATCCGGTCGGCGTCTCGGTCGGCTTCACCCACGAGCACAATCACGGCGTTCGCGTGGTCATGCAGGGCAGTGAAGTATTCAAGGTTGCGGTCAAGACGCTCGATCGCGTCGTCGAGGAAACGCTCGCCGCGAACGGCCTGGATCGCCATGCGATCGACTGGCTGATTCCGCATCAGGCCAACCTGCGCATCATCCAGGCCACGGCCAAGCGCCTGGACATGCCGATGGATCGAGTCATCGTGACCGTCGACAAGCATGGCAATACGTCATCCGGATCGGTTCCGCTGGCACTCGACTTCGGTATCCGTTCAGGCCGGATCCAGCGTGGCCAGTTGCTCCTGCTCGAAGCGTTCGGTGGTGGGTTTACCTGGGGTTCGGCACTGATCCGGTACTAGGGCTGACGGTCAAGGGCTGATCGAGCTCCCAATCCCTCGCGCCGTTCTTCCCCCAGATTCCGTCTTTCCTGAAGCAAACGATTACTTTCGAGTTCCCGAATGTCCACAGCCCTCAGCACTCAGCCCTCAGCCCTTGCCTTCGTCTTCCCAGGCCAAGGCTCGCAGGCCTTGGGAATGCTCGCCGAGCTCGCCAGCGAGTACGCAGTCGTCAAGGCGACGTTCGAGGAGGCATCGGCCGGCGCCGGCGCCGATTTATGGTCGATTTCGCAGGACGGTCCCGAGGAACTGCTCAACCGCACGGACAATACCCAGCCGGCGCTGCTCGCCGCCGGGGTTGCCGTGTGGCGCGTCTGGCAGGAACTGCACGGCCTCGAACCGGGCGTCCTGGCCGGGCACAGCCTCGGCGAATACACGGCACTCGTCTGCTCCGGCGCGCTTTCGCTGACGGATGCCGCCGCAGTCGTAGCCGAGCGCGGCCGTCTGATGCAGACCGCCGTGCCGCAAGGCGTCGGCGCGATGGCGGCGATCCTCGGCGGCGACGACGCGCAGATCGCCCAAGTCTGCGCCGAAGTCGCGCAAGGCCAGGTCGTCGCGCCGGCCAACTACAACGCGCCGGGACAACTCGTCATCGCCGGCAATACCGAAGCCGTGGATCGCGCGCTCGCCCGCCTGGCCGAACTCGGCGTGAAAAAAGCCGTGAAGCTCGCGGTCAGCGTGCCATCGCACTGCGCACTGATGCGCGAAGCGGCGGACAAGCTCGGCGAGCGCCTCGAAAGCGTCGCATGGTCGACGCCGAAAATTCCGGTCATTCAAAACGTTGAGGCCAAGTCCTACGCCACGGCCGAGGAGATTCGCGGCGCGTTGGCGCAGCAGCTCTACATGCCGGTGCGCTGGACTTCGTGCGTTCACGAACTCGCCGCTCGCGGCGTGACGCGCGCCGCCGAGTGCGGACCCGGTAAGGTGCTGGTCGGCCTGCTCAAGCGCATCGAGCGCGCGATCGATGGCCGCGCGATCGGTGCGCCGGCGGATCTGGCCCAGGCGATCACGGACTGGTCGACAGTAAAGAGGTAGGCTGCGCATGGTCAGTCCACCCGACAACCTTCCGATCTACCGCGTGCTGACGGGCCCGGACGATGACGCGTTCTGTCTTCGTGTGAGCGCGGCGCTGGCGCTCGGTTATGTGCTGCATGGTTCGCCCGCGCTGACGTTCGACGGCAAGACGGTGATCGTGGCGCAAGCCATCGTCTGGCCGGCGTCGATCAAACCTTCGACCTGAAACATTGGAGTTGCCGATGAGCGCAGTACTTCAGGGCGAGATTGCCCTCGTCACCGGCGCGAGCCGCGGCATCGGCGCGGCGATCGCGCAGGTGCTGGCTGCCCACGGCGCTCGTGTTATCGGCACGGCCACCAGCGAGGCAGGGGCGCAGGCAATTTCGGAGCGTCTGTCGCCGGCCGGTGGCGCGGGCCGCGCACTCGACGTCAGGGACGGCGCGGCCGTCGAGACCCTGATCGATGCGATCGGCACGGAGTTCGGCCCGGTATCGATCCTCGTCAACAATGCCGGGATCACGCGCGACCAGTTGCTGATGCGCATGAAGGATGATGACTGGAATGCGATCCTCGACACCAATCTCAGTTCGGTCTATCGCACCTCCAAAGCCGTCATGCGCGGCATGATGAAGGCGCGCAAAGGGCGCATTGTGAACATTGCCTCGGTCGTCGGCCTCACCGGCAATCCTGGCCAGGCGAACTACGCCGCGGCGAAGGCCGGCATCATCGCCTTTTCGAAGTCGCTGGCGCGCGAGATCGGTTCGCGCGGAATCACGGTCAACGTCGTGGCTCCGGGCTTCATCGATACCGACATGACGCGCTCGCTCACCGAGGAACAACGCCAGGCGCTGCTGGGACAGATCGCACTGGGCCGGCTCGGCGCGCCGAACGATATCGCGCAGGCAGTGCTGTTTCTTGCCTCGCCGGCAGCCAACTACATAACCGGCGAGACCCTGCATGTGAACGGCGGCATGTATATGGCGTAAACCGAGGGAGCTCTGAACGAGTCTGCATAGGCGGCATGATGTCCAGAAGGTTCGCAGGTCGTGTTGCGTGGCGCCGCCCAGGCTGGCTGCCTGGGCAAGCCGCGCGGCGCGGGCTGAGGACCTTCTGGACATCACCCCGTCACATAAATCAAATCGTTGGGGCCGATCTGTCTGCGCGCAGCTCATCGGTGCGCCGGCTCGACAGACGGCCAGTCTGCCTTCGCCGACGCGCCTCGATCTGCACACAGACAGATCGGTGACGCCTATGCAGACTCGTTCAGAGCTCCCTCTAAAACGCCCGTTTGCTGGCGCTTCGCGGGGCCATCCACTACAATCCGCGCGCTTGCAGTCCCGGGTTTCGAAATTACTCTCCCTCGTGAGGTTTTGCACACATGAGCAGCATTGAAGAACGCGTCAAGAAGATCGTTGTCGAACAGCTTGGCGTCAAGGAAGATGAGGTAACGCCGAACGCGTCGTTCGTTGACGATCTGGGCGCGGACTCGCTCGACACTGTCGAGCTGGTCATGGCTCTCGAAGAGGAATTCGAGTGCGAAATTCCCGACGAGGAAGCCGAGAAGATCACGACCGTGCAACAGGCCGTCGATTACATCAAGGCTCACGTCAAGGCCTGATCTTACGCTTGCATTTTCACGTACTGCGCCCGCGTGGCGCAGTTTGTGTTTTTAAGTCAGGGCTGAGGGCCGAGGGCTGAGGGCTGAAAAGCAGCCGACCTCGAATGCTCTTGATCTTCAGCCCGCAGCCCTCAGCTCTCAGCCATGAACAAACGACGGGTAGTGATTACCGGACTTGGCATCGTCAGCCCGGTAGGCAACGATGTAGCGACGGCGTGGCGCAATGTCGTCGCCGGCACCAGCGGAATCGGACCGATCACGCATTTCGATGCCAGCACCTTCCCGACGCGCATCGCCGGCGAAGTCCGCGATTTCGATCCGGCGAAATTCGTGGCGCCGAAAGACGTCAAGAAGATGGATCCGTTCATCCACTACGGCATCGCCGCATCGATCGATGCGCTGGCTGACGCCGGCCTGCAGCCGCATGAACACGACGCCGAGCGCATCGGTGTCGCGGTTGGGGCGGGTATCGGCGGGATCCACACGATCGAACGCACCAGCATCATCTATCACGAGAGCGGCCAGCGGCGCATTTCCCCGTTCTTCGTGCCGAGTTCGATCATCAACATGGCGGCGGGAAATCTGTCGATCATGCTCGGACTGAAGGGGCCGAACATCGCCTGTGTCACGGCCTGTACGACGGCAACGCACAACCTCGGTCTGGCGATGCGCATGATCCAGTATGGCGACGCCGACGTCATGGTGGCCGGCGGCGCGGAATACGCGACGACCGGCGTCGCGATGGGCGGGTTCTGTTCGGCGCGGGCAATGTCCACGCGCAACGACGATCCGCACAAGGCGAGCCGGCCGTGGGACAAGGACCGCGACGGCTTTGTGCTTTCCGACGGAGCCGGCGTGCTCGTGCTCGAAGACTACGAACATGCGCGCAAGCGCAACGCGCGCATCTATTGCGAGCTGGCCGGATTCGGTATGAGCGCCGACGCGTTCCACATCACCTCGCCGAGCGAAGACGGCGATGGCGCGGCGCGCTGCATGCGCGCGGCCATGAAGGACGCCGGGGTAAATCCGGATCAGGTTGGCTACGTGAACGCCCATGGCACGTCGACCCAGGTTGGCGACCTTGCCGAGTGCAACGCGATCAAGCGCTGCTTCGGCGACGCCTCGAAAAAACTCATGGTCAGCTCGACGAAGTCGATGACCGGCCATCTGCTTGGAGCCGCCGGCGGCGTCGAGGCCATCTTCTGCGTGCTCGGCATGCGCGACGGCATCGTGCCGCCGACGATCAACCTCGACGAGCCGGGGGAAGGCTGCGACCTGGACTTCGTGCCGAACACCGCGCGACAAGCCACGTTCGATATCGCGTTGTCGAACTCTTTCGGCTTCGGCGGCACCAACGGCACGCTGGCGTTTCGACGCATATAAGCGGGCGCGCCGCACGCGCCACAGCGATGACACCATCCTCACCCAACCCTCCCCTTCAAGGGGAGGGCTTCAGAGCAGGCGCGCCCAAGGCTTCGCGCCTCGCCGTACGCACGCTCGACGGCGCACGCGACCTGTTGCCCATCGCTGCCGCCAATCCGCGGCGCTATCCGGGATTGCTCGAAAGCAATGTGCGCGGCCCGCATGCGCGCTATGACATCCTGTTTGCCTTTCCGCAGGAACATCTGGCGCTGCTTCGCGACGGCCATCTGCACGGTTCCCGCGGCGCCGTGGGTAGCAGTCGTTTTCTCGACGAACTCGATCTCGCCTGGCAGCACGAACGCGTCAATCGGGATGCCAGCATGCCGCTGCCGTTTCGCGGCGGCTGGTTGCTGTTTCTCGGCTACGAACTGGCCGCGCAGATCGAACCGCGCTTGCGCCTGCCGGTTTCAGCGGACACTGATTTGCCGGTCGCGCTGGCGCTACGCTGCCCCGCCGCGATCATTGTCGACCGCGAACTCGGTCGCACGCACCTGATCGCCGAGGACGCATTCGCGGGTCTTGTCGATTCGCTGCAATCCGATCTTGATTCCGTGCCTGAATTCACCGCGGCTTGCGCCGCAAGCGCGGTCGACGAAGACGCGCCGGAGAAGTTCCTGGGCGGAGTCGCGGCGATCCACGAATATCTCCTCGCCGGCGACGTATTTCAGGTAAACCTGTCACGTGAATGGCGCGCCCGACTTGATGGTGATGTATCTGCGGCCGCGCTGTTTGCGAATCTGCGGCGTGCGAATCCGGCGCCATTTTCCGGACTATTGCAGTGGTGCGATTCGGCGGTGGTCACTTCCTCGCCCGAACGGCTCGTCGACGTGCGCGGCGACGCCGTCACGACCCGGCCGATTGCCGGAACGCGTGCCCGCGTCGGCGGCGACGATGACGGCGCGCGTCTGCGCGAATTGATCGGGCACCCCAAGGAGCGCGCCGAGCACGTCATGCTGATCGATCTGGAACGCAACGATCTCGGTCGCGTCTGCCTTCCCGGCAGCGTCGAGGTCGACGAGTTCATGACGCTGGAAAGCTATGCGCACGTCCATCACATCGTCTCGAACGTGCACGGCATCCTGCGACCGGACGTAACGCCGGCCGCGATCATCCGCGCCGTGTTTCCCGGCGGAACCATCACCGGCTGTCCGAAAGTGCGCACGATGGAAATCATCGCCGAGCTCGAAGGCGTCGGGCGTGGCGCGTACACGGGCGCGCTCGGCTATCTGAACCGCGATGGCGACATGGACCTGAATATCCTCATCCGCACGTTTTCGCTGTGTCAGGGCCACGTTCGTTTACGCGCGGGAGCCGGCATCGTCGCCGATTCGGTTGCCGCCGGCGAGCTCGACGAGACCCGCGCCAAGGCGCGCGGCATGCTGCGCGCGCTCGGTGTGGATGCATGAGACGCGCGTGCAGCCGCCGCCTTCGGGCACAATGGTGCGAAGTGGCAGCGGACGAAACGGTGATCGGATGATGCAATGGGTCGACATGCGGCGGAGTGGCGGACGCGTCCGGCGCATCATCGTTGTCCTGCTTGCCCTCGTCGTCGGGGTTGCACTGTACTTTTATCGCGACTATCGGCGCTTTGCCGAAGCACCGCTGCCGCTGACTCAAACGATCGCGATCGACGTTCCGCTCGGCACGCCGGTAAGCGGAGTCGTGCGCATCCTCGATCAGCGTGGGATCGCTGCCGGCAATCCCTGGTATTGGCGCGTGCTGGCGCGCGAACTGCACGTGGCCGGGCGATTGCACGCCGGCGAGTACGCGCTGGCCGCGGGCCTGACGCCGACCAGCTTGTTGCAAAAGATGGCTGCGGGCGATGTCGTTCAGCATCATTTTACCATTGTGGAAGGATGGACTTTCAGGCAGCTGCGCGCCGCACTGGCGCAGGACGACGGCCTGCAGCAGGCACTGGCTTCGATCGACGATGCGGAAATCATGCGCCGCCTGCAAGCCGGCGGCGCTCCGCCGGAGGGCTGGTTCCTGCCCGAGACGTACAGCTACGTGAAGGGCATGAGCGACTTCGACATCCTGCGGCGCGCGCATGAAGCGATGACCAAACTCCTCGAAGATTCGTGGGCTGCGCATTCGGCCGACTTCGTGCTGGAGTCGCCCTACCAGGTGCTGACGCTGGCCTCGATCGTCGAGAAGGAGACCGCGAGAGTCGAGGAGCGGCCACTGATCGCGGGCGTGTTTCTGCACCGGCTCAGGCTCGGCATGCGCCTGCAGACTGACCCCACGGTCATCTACGGCCTCGGGGCGCGCTATGACGGCAACCTGCACCGGCGCGATCTCGACGCCGACACGCCTTACAATACGTACACGCGCGACGGCCTGCCGCCGACGCCGATTGCGTTGCCCGGCAAGGCGGCGATCGAAGCGGTCATCCATCCGGATCCGACCGATGCGCTGTACTTCGTTGCGCGCGGCGACGGCACGCACGAATTTTCCGCCACGCTCGACGCGCACAATCGCGCGGTCGAACGCTACCAACTGCACAGGAATCGATGAACGGCAGATTGATAACTCTGGAAGGCGGCGAGGGTGCCGGCAAGAGTACGGTGCTCGAAACCGTCCGGGTACGGCTTGTGGAACGCGGCATCGACGTGCTCGTTACGCGCGAGCCCGGCGGCACGCCGGCGGGGGAGGCAATACGCGCGGTGCTGCTTGATCCGAAGCTCAAGGGCTTGTGCGCCGAGGCCGAACTTCTGCTGATGTTCGCCTCGCGCGCGCAGCTCGTCCGCGACGTCGTCCTGCCGGCGCTGGCTGCAGGACGCTGGGTCCTGTCCGACCGTTTCACCGACGCAAGTTTCGCCTATCAGGGCGGCGGCCGCGGCCAGGCGGTCGAGCGTATCGCGGAACTCGAGCGCTGGGCAGCCGCCAGCGTGCAGCCAAACCTCACCCTGCTGCTCGACCTGCCTGTTGCAGACGGCATGCGGCGCGCGAACGGGCGCGGTTCCGCCGACCGTATAGAAATGGAAAATGTCGATTTCTTCGAGCGCGTCCGCGCCGCCTATCGCGCTCGTGCCGCGGCCGAGCCCGCGCGCTTTCGCGTCGTCGACGCGAGCCGCCCGCTCGACGACGTGCTCGGCGAAGTGGGCAACCACGTCGACCGGTTCCTGCGCGACTGTGGAGTCGCCGGATGACGCTGGCGCCGTGGCAGCTGGAGGCATGGGACAAGCTGACCGCGCGCGCGGAAAGCGGCGGATTGCCGCATGCGCTGCTCCTGGTCGGTCCCGAAAGCATCGGCAAGCGCGCGTTTGCCGAGCACATGGCGGCGTACCTGCTGTGCCAGCAGCGCGATGCCGCGCCGTGCGGGCGCTGCCGCTCGTGCGAATTGTTAGCACTGCGCGCGCAGCGCGATCCCGAAGAGACGCGCCCCGACGGCAGTCTTGCCCAGCCCAACGGCCACCCGGTGCATCCGGACGCGAAGTTCGTCGGCTACGCACTGAACGACAAGTCGAAGAAGATGTACGCAGAAATCGTCGTCGACCAGATTCGCGCGCTGTCGGCCTGGTTTTCGCTGACGCCGCAACTTGGCCGCGCGCAGGTCGCCGTGATCGAGCCGGCCGATGCGATGAACGCCGCCGCGGCAAACGCGCTGTTGAAGACGCTCGAGGAGCCGAGCCCGGGACGCTATCTGCTGTTGGTGACGGCGCATCAGGCGCGGCTGCCGGCGACAATCCGCAGCCGCTGCCAGCGCATTGCATTCCATCTGCCGGCAGCTGAGGTCGCGTTCGAGTGGCTGACTCAGCAGGGTCTGAACGAAAAGCAGGCGAACTCGGCGCTCGAGGCCAGTGGCGGCAACCCGGGACTCGCGCTGACCTGGGCAAAGAGCGGACGGCTGGCGCTGCGCGATGAGGTCGCCAGTCAGCTGCGCGCACTGCAGCAAGGCAAATCGAATGCGGTCGATGTCGCCAACACCTGGGGCAAAGCTGAACCGGATGCGCGTTTGTGGTTCGCCGCGACACTCGCGCAGAGCGAGTCGAATGCGCTGAGCCGTAGCGCGCGCGGGCCGCTTGCCTTGACCGCGGGTGCCGATTTGACCAAGCTAGCGGCGTGGTTCGATCAGGCCAACCGCGCGCGCGAACTGTTGCGCGGCCCGTTGCGCGCCGAACTGGTCGTGCTCGAAGTGCTGCTGGCGTGGACGGATCTGGTGCGGCCGCGCGGCGCGGGCAGGGCGGGGCACGCAGCGTAGTGTTCCTGATTTGGAGTTTCGTGCAGATGCGCTTGGCGCTGCAAGGACTGGAGAGATGAGATGGCTGGACCGATAGGCGGCTTGCCGCGGCAGGGCATCCTGTCCCTGGCAATCAAGGACAAAGGCGCGCTCTACAATGCCTATATGCCGTTCGTCAAAGGCGGCGGACTGTTCGTGCCGACGGCGAAACGTTATGGCCTCGGCGACGAGGTCTTCATCCTGCTGACGCTGATGGAAGACAAGGACCGCCTGCCGATTGCCGGGAAGGTCATCTGGGTCACGCCGCCCGGTGCGCAGGGCAACCGCACGGCCGGGATCGGCGTGCAGTTCAACGAATCCGCCGACGGCGAGACGGCGCGCACAAAAATCGAATCGCTGCTGGCCGGAATCATGAACGCCGACCGTCCCACGCACACGATGTAGCCATGCGCTGCCTGCGCGGTATTTGATGACAGCGAAAAAGTATTTCGGCACAGACGGTATCCGCGGTCGCGCCGGCGTCGATCCGATCACGCCGGAGTTCATGCTGCGTCTCGGTCGCGCGATCGGTCGCGTGTTCGGCGACGGCGACGGCAATGCAACCGTGTTGATCGGCAAGGACACGCGCATCTCCGGCTACATGCTCGAGTCGGCGCTCGAAGCCGGCCTGGTTGCGGTCGGCGCCGACGTACGCTTGCTCGGCCCGATGCCGACCCCGGCGGTCGCGTATCTGACGCGCGCGCTGCGCGGAACGACTGGCATCGTCATCAGCGCGTCGCACAATCCTTATTACGACAACGGCATCAAGCTGTTCTCGGCGCAGGGCGAAAAGCTCGACGATGACGTCGAGCTGGCGATCGAGAGCGAACTCGAGGTCGTCGCCGCGCCGCACGCGCCCGAGCGCATTGGCAAGGCGGCCCGGGTCGATGACGCCGCGCAGCGCTATCTCGCGTTTTGCCTGCGCACCGTTCCCGGCGTCGACTTGCGCGGAAAGAAGATCGCCGTCGACTGCGCCCATGGCGCGACCTATCACATCGCACCGAAGTTGCTCGCCGATCTCGGCGCGGACGTGATTGCGATCGGTGTGCAACCGGACGGCTACAACATCAACCAGGAGTGTGGCGCAACGCACATGCAGGCGCTGCAGCGCTGCGTGCGCGACAACTCAGCGGACTTCGGCATCGCCTTCGACGGCGATGGCGATCGCGTGCAGATGGTCGACCATACCGGCGCGATCGTCGATGGCGACGACCTGCTCTGGATTCTCGCCAGCGACCGCCACGCGGCCGGCACGCTGAAAGGCCCGGTCGTCGGCACGCTGATGACGAACTACGGCGTCGAACGCGCGATCGCGTCGCTTGGCGTCGCGTTCCTGCGCGCCGATGTCGGCGACCGCTACGTGCTGCAGGCGTTGAAACAACACGGCGGCCTGCTCGGCGGCGAGGCGTCGGGGCATCTGCTGTGCATGGACAAGGTCACGACCGGCGACGGCATCATCGCGGCGCTGCTCGCGCTCGACGTGCTGCAGCGGCGCGGAACCACGCTGGCGCAGGCGCGCGCGAGCCTGCACCGGGTGCCGCAGACGACGCTGAACATTCCCGCCGCCGGCGGCGCGGCCCTGGTCGCACGCGACGGCGTGCAGCGCGCTCTGGCAAAAGCGCAGGAGACGCTGAGCGGCCGTGGCCGCGTGGTCCTCAGGCCTTCCGGCACCGAACCGCTAGTGCGTGTCACCGTCGAAGGCGAGGACAGCGCCGAGGTCGGTGCTCTGGCCAGCGCGCTGGCAGACGCCGTAAGATCGGCGAGCGAATCCGCTGCATGACCACACGCCATCGACCAACGCAATGAACGCGCGAATTCCGACGCTAGACATCCGCAGATACGATTCCGACCGTGCCGTTTTCGTCGCCGAACTCGGCGCCGCCTATCGCGAATGGGGTTTTGCCGGCATCCGCAATCACGGCATCCCGCAGAGTCTGATCGACAATGCCTACGACGCCTTCGTGCGTTTCTTCGCGCTGCCGGGCGACGTGAAAATGAAGTATCACCTCAAGGGAACGGGTGGCGCGCGTGGCTATACGCCATTCGGCATCGAGACAGCGAAGGATTCACGCTATCCGGACCTCAAGGAATTCTGGCACATCGGTCGCGAACTGCCGCCCGACTCGAAATTCGCCGACATCATGCCGCCGAACGTCTGGCCCGCGGAAATTTCCGGCTTCCACGAAAACGGATATGCCCTGTACGACGCGCTCGACGCGCTCGGCACGCGCGTGCTGCGCGCGTTGGCGCTGCACATCGATTTGCCGGAACACTTCTTCGATGACAAGACCAACGTCGGAAACTCGATCCTGCGGCCGATCCACTACCCGCCGATCACGACGCCCGACATTCCGAATGTGCGCGCGGGCGCGCACGAGGACATCAACTTCATCACCCTGCTGGTCGGCGCCAGCGCGGCGGGGCTGGAAGTCCGGTCGCGCAACGGCGAGTGGGTGCCGTTCACGGCCGAGGCTGATACGATCGTCGTGAACATCGGCGACATGCTGCAGCGCCTGACGAATCACGTCTATCCGTCGACGACGCACCGCGTCGTCAATCCGCCCGGCGAGCAGGCGCGCAAACCGCGCTACTCGGTGCCTTTCTTCCTGCACCCGAATCCAGATGTCGTTCTCGACCCGCTGCCATCGTGCATCACGCCGGACAATCCGCGCCGCTACGACACATCGATCACCTCGCACGAATACCTGCTCGAGCGGTTGCGCGAAATCAAGCTCATCTGACTTCGCGGCGCAGAGCGCTTGCGCGATCAATCGTAACCCGCGCACCCACCTTCGAAGTCGTCGTGGAACAGCAGGGAAGGAGTGCCGAAGCATTGTGAAAGCTCCGACGTATTGCCGTCCGGATCGGTCGCGGTGGCGGTGAACACGCTCTGTCCGGCCGGCACGCTGAGTGGCGGCGAGTTGAAGCTGGCGTTGCCGCTTCCGTTGGTCGTCACGGCATTCATTGCGCCGAGGAAATGGCGGCCCTCGCCGTACCCCTTCGCGTGGCAGCCGATGCCGGAGAAGAACTCGATGCGGAACTGCTTGCTCGGCGTGCTGTTCAGCGTGCCGGAGATGCTGACCGATCCGCTAGAGACCGGCGCCGACGTGATGACCGGATAATTCTGCAGATTGTTCGGGCCCGTATCGGCATCCCCGGAATCATTGGGTGTCGGCAAGTCGGTGAAAGCCTGCAACGCGATGCCCAGGCCGTTGTTGGAGTGGATCGAATTGCCCAGGATCGGCCACCGCGTGAAGGTGGCGGCGTTTTCGAAGCGGACGCCGGGGCCGCAGTTGTAGGCGATCGTGTTGCCTTCACCGGGATTCAGGCCGCCGACCATGCTCTGAGTGGCGGTCAGCCCCAGGTCGACGCCGGGCGAACCGATGCGGATGCCGCTTCCGCTGTTCGGAATTGCGTGTGTGCCGGTGCTGTCGCTGCCGATCAGGTTGCCCTGGATGACCGTGCCGGGCTCATTTTCCCCAGCGTATGTCGTGATCGCGTCGCCATAGCCGGATATCACGTTGCCCGCGCCGACGCCGCCGATCGTTGTGTTCTTGGCGCCGATGATCATGATGCCGTAACCGCCTGCACCGAGGGCGTGAGAGCCGGTCGCATCGGTGCCGATGTAGTTGCCCTGGATCACGGCGGCATCGACGCCGAAGCGCATGTGGATTGCGTACGCGGCGCCATAGATGACATTGCCGGCGCCGGGAGCAGTGCCTCCGATCAGTGTGCCTGACGAGGGGCCTTGAAAGCTGGGGTCGATTGCGTAGACCGGTGTGCCCGGTTGCAGCGCGCTGGTTCCGTCCGCGCTGACGCCGATGTAGTTGCCCTGCACGACGTTTCCGGTCCCGGCGATCGTGAGCGTGCTCGATCCGAAACCGTGCCCGCCGGCGAGCACGTTGCGGTCGCCCGGGTTCGTGCCGCCAACATGGTTGGCATTTCCGACCACGGTTACCGGTACGCTGGCGTTGGCGCTGTCCGCGAAGGTATTGCCGGTAGGATCGGTCTCGACGTAGTTGCCGCTTATCGTGTTGCCGTTGTGGCCGTTTATCCATAAGCCCGAGGTGTTGAACGCAAGCTGGTTGATCACCAGGCCGCGAATCGTCGCGCCGTCCGTGTTGACGGAGAGCAGGACCGCTCCCGATGGGAGCGCGCTGCCGTTGATTTCGATCAGCAGCTTGGCGTCGGTACCGATTGCCTGGGTGTTGGGGCTGGCGTTGCCCTGGGTGTAGCCGTCGATGACGACGGCCGCCGTGAGCGGTGGCAAAGCGGCGGTGGGAGTGATCGTGTGTACGGCGTCGGCGCCGCCCGGGATCGCGAAATGGATTTGGTCGATGGTCGGAAACGCCTGTCCGGCCGCACACTCGTTGGCCATGCCGCCGGAAGGGACATTGTCGTTGGCCGAGGCGATTGCCTCGCGGAGGGTACACAAGCCGTCGTTCGCAGCCGTGTCGAGGGTGCTGTTGACGGTGATCGTTGCGGCGGTGGCCACGTCCGCCAGGACCGCCAGCACGAGCAGCAATGCCACCGGGGCCGAACTGGGTTGCAGGGTCATGGAAGCCTCCGCCAATTGATTTCGGTTGGACATTCCGGTCAGTTCCGGCTGTCCAAGAGCAGACTAGGCCTTCCGGCAGCGGGAGTCCTGACGGATTCCGGAAGGATTCGGGAAGGTTTTATCCCGGCCGCGCCACAGCAGCCGACGCAGGCGCAGTAGAATGGGTTGGGGTCTGAAGTTGGGGTGCTATGCGCGCGACTGCCGATACGCTGCAGCCGTCGCCCGGGGAGTCGTCGGGCGTCTGGTCGTTCGGCCGTGCCGAACTCGACGATTACCGTCACGAACTGCGCGTCGACGGCCACCCGGTGCCGCTCGAGGCCAAGCCGTACTCGCTGCTGCGTGTACTCGTTCAGCGCGCCGGCGAAACGTTGTCGAAGGACGAATTGATCGACGCCGTCTGGCCCGGCCGCGTCGTGACCGAAGGCGTGCTCGCCAAGTGCGTGACGAAGCTGCGCAGCGCGCTCGGCGACGACGACCAGCAGATCATTCGCACCGTTCACGGCTACGGCTATCGCCTCGCCGCGGAAGTGACTGCCCATGTCGCGGCGTCGGGCGGCCAATCCTGGTCGCCCCAGGTCGGCGACACGGTGCCGACGCGCCCGAACTGGTGCTTGGCGCGCGAGCTGCACAGTGGCGGGTTTGGAAGGGTCTGGCTGGCCGAGCATGTCAAGACACACGATCTGCGCGTGTTCAAGTTCGCCGGCGATGGGGTGGAACTGCACGCGCTCAAGCGCGAGATCACGCTCTACCGCCTGCTCAAGGACAGCCTCGGCGATCGCGCGCGAATAGTTCGCACGCTCGACTGGAATATCGACGAGCCGCCATATTTCACCGAAGCCGAGTACGTGGCAGGCGGCAACCTGATCGAATGGTGTGAGGCGCAGGGAGGTATCGCGAAAGTGGCACGCGCCGATCGCGTCGAGATCATCGCGCGCATCGCCGATGCGCTGGCGGCTGCGCACTCGGTCGGCGTGCTGCACAAGGACCTGAAGCCCGCCAATGTGCTGATCGAGCCGGTCGCGTCGGGCTGCCCGCTGGTCCGGCTCGTAGACTTCGGCAGTGGTCGCGCGCTCGAACCCGAGCGGCTCGCCGCGCTCGGCATTACCCGGCTCGGTTTGACGCAGACGCAGGCCAGCGGCGACTCGACCAGTGGCACGCCGTACTACCTGGCGCCCGAATTGCTGGCCGGCAAGCCGGCGACGGTGCGCGCGGACATCTATGCGCTTGGGGTCATGCTGTACCAGTTTCTGGTCGGCGACTTCCGGGCACCGCTCGCGCCGGGCTGGGAGCGCGACATCGCGCCCGAACCGGATCGTGGCACCAGCGTGATCGAGGACGAGTTGCTGCGCGAGGACATCGCCGCGGCCGCCGACGTCGATCCTGAGCGCCGGCTCGGCGACATCGCCGAGCTCGCGCGCCGCTTGCGTGCGTTGCCGGAACGCGCGCGTGAACGCACGAACGATCGTGCCGAGGCTGAGGCGGAGCAACGCCTCCAGGTCGAACGGTTGCGCTGGGCGGTGCGGCGCCGGTGGCTGCTGGCGTTATGTGCGGTGTTTGCAATCGCCGCCGTCGTGGTGACCTCGCTTTACCTGCGCGTGCAGCGTGAGGCGGCGATCGAGAAGGCGGTCAACAGCTTCCTGACCGACGACCTGCTGGCGGCCGCCGATCCGTATGCGACGCAGCGCAGCGACCTGCGGGTGCGCGAGGTACTCGATCGCGCGCGCGACTCGGTCCAGGAGCGCTTCGCCGGAAGAGTCGCCGAAGAGGCGGCGATACGCACGACGCTCGGCAACAGCTATCGCGGTATCGGCGCCTATGCCGAAGCGGACAAGCAGCTCGCACAGGCGTTGCGCCTGGCCATTGCGAGCGAAGGCGATGGCAGCGCGCGCGCGTTCGCGCTGCGGCGGTCGATTGCCGACCTCGCCGTTCTAGACACGCGCTACGACGACGCGCGCAAAGCTTATGACGCACTGCTCGCCGACCTGATCCGCCGCGACGGCGCCGGCAGCGCGGCGGTACTCGACTTGCGCTACGCCCAGGCACACCTCGAACTGCATCAGGGTCATGCCGAAGCGGCGGTGAAGGCGCTCGAGGCGCTGCTGCCGCGCCTGCGCGAACACAACGGCGCCCAAGCGGACGCGACGCTGGCCGCGCTGAGCGACTACGGCCAGGCGCTACGCGACACGGCGCACTTCGATCAAGCCGAGGCGATCTATCAGAACGTCTATCAGGCACGCCGCGAGCGCTTCGGCGACACCCACTCTCTGACGCTGGAAACCCTGCAGCACCTGGCCCAGCTCGAGCGCGCGCGCGACCGTCTCGACAAGGCGGTCGAACTCGAGAAAACCGTCGTTGCGGGCCGCGAGAAGACCTTCGGACGCGAGCATCAGGAGACGCAGAATGCGCTGAACGAACTGGCCAGCATGTATCAGGACCAGAAAAAATACGATCTCGCGGAGCCATTGTTCCGCGAAGTGCTGGCGACGCGCGAACGCACGCTCGGCGAACGCCACGAGCACACCCGCAACAGCATGAACAACCTCGGCCTGCTGCTGTCGCTCGAAGACAAGCTCGACGAGTCGGAGGCGCTGTTTCGCCGTGTGCTCGCGATCGAGACGCAACTGCTAGGTGCCGACGACCTGCAGGTGCTGATTTTGATGCACAACCTCGCCGGCCTCGAGCGCGACCGCAAGCAGTTCGACGCAGCAATTGAATTGCACCGGGAAGTCGTCGAGCGGGCGACGCGCACCCTCGCGCCCGGTCGGCCGGAAATCGGGCTTTTTCGGGCCGGGTACGCGCGCACTCTGCAAGCACAGAAGCATTTCGCCGAGGCCGACGGCGAGTTCGTGCGCGCACGCGCGATTCTCGTCGCCGCCTACGGCCCCGAGCACGCGCGCGTCGTCAAGCTCGACCAGATGCGCAAGGCCCTCTATGAGGAGTGGGGCCGGCCGGTGTCTGCGATGGAATGACTGGCGAGTTGCATCTTGTCAACTGTCACAGCAGTGCTCGAGGCTGTCCGTGACCCGCCAGGGCAGCGTACGTCCGGACGTCTGGCCTGTGCTCAGTCTTTTCCGGCGATCGTGATGAAACCCTCGATTGGCACCTTGCGCTCGAATCGCAAGTCGACCGGCTCGATCGTGCAACTGCTGAAACCTGCATCGCGGCAAAGCGCCTCGATCGAACTGACCGTGTGGGCGTAGCGCTTGCTCCGGCGCAGTATCAACGCCCCTTCCGATTCCTGCGCCGTCTCGCACGTGAAGATCAGCCTGCCGCCGTTACGAAGCGCCTTGAACGCGGCAGGTATGACCTCGGACAGATCGCCGACGTAAATGAACACGTCGTTGGCCGTTATGTAGTCGTAAGCGCCTTCAGCGGTGGCACGCAGTTCGTCGAGCAAATCGGCCTGGCGCAAATCGGTGTAGATCGCGTGATTCCGGGCTTGCTCAATCATCTTCGGGGAAAGGTCCACGCCGACAAACGCCCGGCCGACTCGTCCTAGATAGACACCCAGAAGCCCGGTGCCGCAGCCGAGGTCGAGTATGCTCACATCGAGCTGCGGCGAGCGCGCCTGGATGATTTCGGCGACGCGCCGCGGAATGCGGTACTTCAGGCCGCCGACCAGTGCGGTGTCGAAGCGGCTCGCGTAGGCATCGAACAACTCCTGCGTCATTTCCTTGGGCTGGGTACGTGGCGTTTCGCCACGCGCAATAGCCAGGTGGAACTCCAGGCTGGGTTCGCCCGGAAGGAGGGCGAGTCCACGCAGCAGGACCTCGCAGGCCTCTTCCTTGCGATCGAGTTCGATCAGGCATGCGCTCAGCCAGCCCAAGGCGAACGGATCGTCCGGACTCTGTGCCAGGGACGCGCGCCAATGCGCCTCAGCTTCGGCATGGGCGTCGTTTTCGGCAAGGCTCTTGCCCAATGCGCGATGTATCGATGCATCGTCGGGCCTCAGTGCGAGCGCGCTTTTCAGGTGACGCTGCACGGTGGTCGGATCGCCCGCGGTGTAGGCAACCGCCACGGCGACTTCGAGTGCCATCAAGTTGGTCGGTTCCATGGCCACCGCGGCGTTGGCCGTCGCCACAGCCTCGGGGTGCTTGCCACCGCGCGAAAGCGCTTTGGCCAGATCGAGACGCACACGCGGACGATTGGGGACGAGTGCCAGCGCGCGCCGCAGCGAGTCGATCTCAGCGGGCAGATCTTTGGCCACCCGGGCGAGCATCGCACCGGCCAAATAGACGCGGGCGTCCGCCGGCGCGGCGCGCGCGAGCGCGTTGATGGCGTTGGCCGCCTCGCGCAGCTTGCCCGCGGCAATGTCGCTTTCGATTGCCTGCAACCGGATCAGGTTCGGGTCAGGTCCAGGGGCGCCCGTCATCGGCTTTCCGGTCGCGCGCAATCATGCGGCATTCGCACATATGGCGTGATGCAAACTTTGGTTTCCAAACAATCACCGGCTGCCCAATCGTTACCGACGGCATTGTAGACCACGCGACAGCCAGCGCGTGCGGACGACCATGCGACTTCGCTGCCTTGATATCGGCACGGGTCCGCGATACGGAATACTCAGCCCACTACTGCGCGCGAAAATTCTTCGAGCGCTTTTGCACCATGCGCATGGACATCCGGTCCGGCAGCAGCTTGACGAGCGACTTGATCAGACGGTTTACGCGCCCGGTAACGAAGACGGCTTCGCCGCGTTCGACGGCATCGACACCCTGGCGCGCGACTTCTGCCGCGCTCAACCACATCCAGTTCGGCATCTTCGAGACGATGTTGCGTGTTCCGGTGACATCGTGGAATTCGGAATAGGTGAAGCCCGGGCAGACGGCGCAGACGTTTACTCCACGCCTGGCATTTTCCAGTGCCAGCGATTGCGAGAACTTGATCAGGAATGCCTTGGATGCTGCGTACAGCGTGTGGCCGGACGAGCCGGGGATCAGGCCGGCCAGCGATGCGACGTTGACGATGCGACCAAATCCGCGCTGCTGCATCGGCGGCAGCAGGATGTGTACAAGTTCACAAGGCGAACTGACCATGACCTGGAGGAACTGCGCGTGCGCCTGCCACGGCTGCGCGTGAAAGTGGCCCGGCAGCCCGTAGCCGGCATTGTTGATCAGCGTCTCGACGGCGATGCCGCGGCGAGCGATTTCGGCGCACAACGAGGCCGGTGCCCGCGGGTCGGCCAGATCGGCGGCGATGCATTCGACCTGGACTGCATGGCCCGTCGTCAGTTCAGCGGCGAGCTCGTCCAGACGATCGCGGCGGCGGGCGGTGAGCACGAGGTTGCTGCCACGCGTGGCAAATTCGCGCGCGAATGCTGCGCCAATTCCGGCTGAGGCACCGGTGACCAGCGCCCAGCGTGCCGCGCGTTCGGTGGACATGTCGGGCTCCCGGAGTCTGGCCAAGGCCACGAAGAGTAGGCAGGTACGCGCGTGATCACAACCGTCGCCCAATCCCGCGATCGACCTGGCAATTGCGCGGACCGGGGGCGCTCGCTATCCTGCGCGCCCGCTCGCCGCGACTGGCAAGCTCCTTCGGGAAATCCTCATGCGCCGCAAGCTCGTCGCCGGAAACTGGAAGATGCACACGACCCGTGCGTCGGCAGACGCCCTGGTGCGCGCGATCGCGGCAGCGACCGTGGAAGGCGCCGATCTCGCGGTATTTCCGCCGTATGTCTATCTCGCCGGGTTGATCGCCCAGCATTGCGGCGGCCCGTTGGCCATTGGCGCGCAGGATGTCAGCGAACACGCCCAGGGCGCTTTCACCGGAGAGGTTGCCGCCAGCATGCTCAGGGACATCGGCGCGACCCATGTCCTCGTGGGACATTCCGAACGCCGCCAGTACCATGGCGAGTCGAGCGCCCGCGTGGCCGCGAAATTCGCCCAGGCCCAGGCGGCGGGAATCATTCCGGTCCTGTGCGTCGGCGAAACGCTCGAGCAGCGCGATGCCGGAGCCACGGAGGCGATAGTCGGCGAGCAGCTCGACGCGGTCGTCCAGCTCAGCGGCATCGCGGCGCTTGCCACGGCGGTCCTGGCCTACGAGCCGGTCTGGGCGATCGGGACCGGGCGCACCGCGACGCCGGCCCAGGCACAGGCGGTCCATGCCTTCATTCGTGGCAAACTGGCGGCTGTCGATGCTACAATTGCCAGCTCGCTGCGCATCCTGTATGGCGGTAGCGTGAAACCGGCCAATGCCGCGGAACTGTTCGCCCAGGCGGACATCGACGGTGGCCTGATAGGCGGCGCATCGCTGGTCGCCGAGGATTTCCTCGCCATCTGCGCTGCGGCGCGCCCCTGAAGAGTGGATCAAGATAATGTTGCTTACGTTGTTCAATGTTGTGTACGTGCTGGTCGCAATCGGCATGAGCGTGCTGATTCTCCTGCAGCGCGGAGCTGGCGCACAGGCCGGTTCAGGTTTCGGTGGCGGCGCTTCCGGCACCGTGTTCGGCGCGCGTGGCGCGGCGACGTTCCTGTCGCGCAGCACCGGAGTGCTGGCCGGATTGTTCTTCCTTCTCAGCCTGGTGATGGGCATTTATCTGGGGAGTACCCGCACGCAGCAGCCAGCCGACGATCTCGGCGTCATGAGCGGCGTCGAAACGCCCGCGCAGAAGGCGCCGGCGGCTCCGACCGGCGGTGACGTCCCTTCGGCTCCTGCCGCAGCGGCGGCGACGGATGCTTCAGACAAGCCCGCAGCGACGGACAAACCGGCTGCGACCGACAAGCCCGCGGCGAAGCCGGCGGCAAAAGACGGTGGCAAGGATGCGCCGAAACCGGCCGATCCGGAGAAGCACTGATCGGCAGGCAGTTTCAGATGAATCAGCCCAGGTGGCGGAATTGGTAGACGCACTACCTTGAGGTGGTAGCGCCGTAAGGTGTGGGGGTTCGAGTCCCCCCTTGGGCACCATAAAAGCACGTAGCCCGCAGCAAGCGGGCTTTTTGTTGCCTGCATGTCGCAAGGCACAGCACGGCGCACGCTTGTTGATGCGCGTCAAGACGACCAAGGCACGAGCCTGTCAGGTTGCACGCCGCGGTTTCGCTGCATTGCGCAACGCCATGCGCGCGTGCGAAAATTTCAAAGCTGTGCCGCGACAAACAAGTCCGAGAGGTTTTCCTGCCCGTGTTGGCTGAATATCTTCCGATTCTGCTGTTCCTGATCGTTGCCGGCGGCATCGGCGTTGCGCTGCTGCTGGTCGGCGCGCTGCTGGGTCCGCGCACTGCGAACAAGGATAAGGCGGCAGCGTACGAATGCGGCTTCGAGGCGTTCGAAGACGCGCACATGCAGTTCGACGTGCGCTATTACCTGATAGCGATCCTGTTCATCATCTTCGACCTGGAAATTGCCTTCCTGTTTCCATGGGCGGTCGTGTTCAAGCAGATCGGCATCGTCGCCCTGGTCGAGATGGCGATGTTCCTGCTGTTGCTGCTTTTGGGATTTGTATACTGCTGGAAGAAAGGCGCGCTGGAGTGGGAGTGATGTTTACTGAATCGTGCGACAGGCGCACCTTTCCCTTCACCCTTTGCCCTCTCCCGCAAGCGGGAGAGGGGAGCGGGTTGGGTCGCGCTGCGCGCGACGGATTTGTTCAATGGGGCGCGATGGAATGGGAATGAAGCAGGGAATCGGCGATCCGCTCAGCACTCAGAGCACCGTCGCCAAGCATTTCATGCACAATCCGGTGCCCACGGGCCCGGTCGACGACATCCTGCGCCCGGGTGGTGACAATCCGCTGATCGAGCGTGGTTTCGCTACTGCTTCGCTGGACAGCCTGATCAACTGGGCGCGTACCGGTTCGATGTGGCCGATGACGTTCGGGCTGGCCTGCTGCGCGGTCGAGATGATGCATGCCGGCGCGGCACGCATAGACCTGGACCGCTATGGCGTCGTGTTCCGCGGCAGCCCGCGCCAGAGCGACGTGATGATTGTCGCCGGCACGCTGGTGAACAAGATGGCGCCGGCATTGCGCCGTGTCTACGACCAGATGCCGAACCCCAAGTGGGTAATCTCGATGGGCTCCTGCGCCAATGGCGGCGGGTATTACCACTATTCCTATGCTGTCGTGCGCGGCTGCGATCGTATCGTTCCGGTCGATATCTATGTGCCCGGCTGCCCGCCGACGGCGGAAGCCCTCGTGTACGGCATCCTGCAACTGCAGAAGAAGATCCGTCGCACGAACTCGATCGCCGACGGTGGCATGGCCGGCTCGACCCGGATGGCTTCGAACACATTCGCGCGCTGAACATGACCGAGACGAACTCACTGGCGCAACGCATCGGCGCAAACTTCGGCGACCGGATCGTCGGCGTCGTCGAAGCGCTGGGCGAGACCACGGTCGAAGTGCTGCCCGAGAACCTGCTCGCGGTCGCAAAGGAGTTGCGCGACGACGACAGCTATCGTTTCGAGCAGGCAATGGACGTCAGTGGCGTCGACTATCTCAGTTACGGCCAGACCGAGTGGGACACGACCGACGTCAGCGCGCAAGGTTTTTCGCGTGGCGTCGAAGGCGAAGGTCCGGGCCGATTCCAATGGTCGAACCGGCCGATCGTCGGAGCGGGTGGCCACAAGCGCTTCGCTGCCGTGTTCCATCTGTTGTCGATCAAGCACAACTGCCGCGTCCGCTTGCGCTGTCACGCACAGGACGATTCGCTGCCGGTCGTCCCCTCACTGACCAGCCTTTGGCCCGGCCTGAACTGGTTCGAGCGCGAGGCGTTCGATCTGTTCGGCATCATCTTCGAAGGTCATCCGGACATGCGCCGGATCCTGACTGACTACGGTTTCGTCGGTCACCCGTTCCGCAAGGATTTCCCGCTGATCGGCAACGTCGAAGTGCGCTACGACGAAACATTGCAGCGCGTGATCTATGAGCCCGTCACGTCAGTGGAGCCGCGCGTGCTCGTGCCGCGTGTCATCCGCGACGACTCGCGCTACGGCCAGGCGCAGGCTGAGTCGGCAGCTTCGGCGCCGAAGAAATGAAAAAGATTTTTGGACGCGGATTACGCGGATTAACACGGATAAGAGCCGATAAAGAGCAGCTATGGGTTAGAGATATGCCGGCATCTGACACGAATTGCTTTATCCGCGTTCTTTGCTCTTATCCGCGTAATCCGCGTTAAAGACGCTCTTACCGACTATGCAAGAGATCAAGAACTACACGATCAACTTCGGACCGCAGCATCCCGCTGCGCATGGCGTGCTGCGCCTTGTGCTCGAGATGGACGGCGAGGTCGTGCAGCGCGCCGATCCGCACATCGGACTGTTGCATCGCGCTACCGAGAAACTGGCCGAGTCCAAGCCGTTCAACCAGTCGATCGGCTATATGGACCGGCTCGACTACATGTCGATGATGTGCAACGAGCACGCGTACGTGCGCGCGATCGAGGCGCTGCTCGGTATCGAGGCGCCGATCCGGGCGCAGTATATTCGTACACTGTTCGACGAAATCACGCGCGTCCTGAATCATCTGTTGTGGATAGGATCGAGCGGGCTTGACCTCGGTGCGATGGCGGTTTTCCTGTACGCATTCCGCGAGCGCGAGGAACTGATCGACTGCTACGAAGCAGTCAGCGGTTCGCGCATGCACGCGACTTACTACCGCCCCGGCGGCGTCTATCGCGACCTGCCCGAGAAAATGCCACAGTATCGCGAATCGCCGTGGCACAAGGGGGAGGACCTCAAGCGCCGCAATGCCTGGCGCGAAGGTTCGATGATCGATTTCCTGCAGGCGTTCACCGATGACTTTCCGCACAAGGTCGACGAGTACGAAACGCTGCTGACCAACAACCGCATCTGGAAACAGCGCACCGTCGGGATCGGAGTCGTGCCGCCGGAAATGGCGCTGGCCTGGGGCATGAGTGGACCGATGCTGCGCGGTTCGGGCATCGAATGGGATCTGCGCAAGAAGCAGCCGTACGCGGCGTACGACAAGGTGGATTTCGACATCCCGGTCGGCGTCAATGGCGACTGCTACGACCGTTATCTCGTGCGCGTCGAGGAAATGCGCCAGTCCGCCCGCATCATGCAGCAGTGCATCAAGTGGCTGCGCGAGAATCCCGGCGAAGTCATGCTGCGCAACTTCAAGGTCTCGCCGCCACGCCGCGAGGAAATGAAGGAGGACATGGAAGCCCTGATCCATCACTTCAAATTGTTCACGGAGGGCTACTCCGTGCCGGCCGGCGAGGTGTATTCGGCCATCGAGGCGCCGAAGGGCGAGTTTGGCATCTATCTGATTTCCGACGGCGCGAACAAGCCGTTCCGCTGCAAGATCCGGCCGCCGGGCTTCGCCCACCTGTCGTCGATGGACGCAATCGTGCGCGGCCACATGCTGCCCGACGTCGTCGCGATGATCGGCAGCTACGACATCGTTTTCGGGGAGATCGACCGGTGAAGGCGACCAATCACTACGCCGAAGTCAGGGATGTCGATCCGTTGGTCGCGCTGAACGCGCACACGCGTGAGCACATCGATCTCTGGGTTGCGAAGTTTCCGCCCGAGCGCAAGCGTTCGGCATTGATCCAGGGGCTGATGGCCGCCCAGGAGCAGAACGCGGGCTGGCTGACCGACGAACTGATCACGGCCGTGGCGAAGTACCTCGGACTACCGGCGATCTGGGCCTATGAAGTCGCGAGCTTCTATTCGATGTTCGAGACGCATCCGGTCGGGCGCAACAATGTCGCGGTGTGCACCAACATCTCGTGCTGGCTCAACGGCGGCGAAGACATCCTGCGCCACTGCGAAAAGAAACTCGGAGTGAAGGTCGGGGAGAGCACTGCCGACGGGCGCGTCTACTTGAAACCGGAAGAGGAATGCCTCGCAGCCTGCTGCGGCGCGCCGATGATGGTCGTCAATGGTCACTATCACGAGAATCTGACGACCGAAAAAGTCGACCGGATCCTCGATGAATTGAAGTAATTGCAAAGAGCACTGGAAAAGAGCTCGTCATTCCCGCGAAAGCGGGAATCCATCTTGATCTTGATGTAAAGAAGAATGTGGATTCCCGCTTTCTTGGGAATGACGAAATAAGCGGTTTCATAGGATTGGGTTATTCGGATCAGGTTATGG
>DASRTK010000134.1:0-12378 GCA_035655975.1 Rudaea sp. | reverse complement strand
CGCACGGTCGAGGCGCTGCTGCTCGGTCGTGTCGACCCAGCTGTGGACGGCACCGATGATTTCGCCGTCGGTATTGCGGACCGGAGCGACATTGACGATGACCGTGAGCGGCCGCCGCCCGGGCCGGGCGACGACCCAGGCTTCGTCGCGGACGACAACGCCTTCATTCATTGCCCGGTACAGCGGCAGCATCGACGGCGCGGGAATCGTGCCGTCCGGCAGAAGCTTCCGGTAAAGCTCGCGCGAGGGCCTGTTTTCGCCCGGGCCGAGCCACTCGCGCATCTGACTGCTCATCGCCACCATCGCGAAGTCCGGTCCCGGCCCGGTCATGGATATGCCGATCGGCGCATTTTCCAGAATCGTCTTCAGGGTTTGCTCGCTGGCAAGCGAGGCGCGCGCACGGTGGGAAATTTCTTCGGCAGCCGCGGCCAGTGCGCGCTCGGCGTTGCGCCGCTCGCTGGAGTCTCGGAATACGATCACGCCTCCCTGGATCGCTCCTCCGGACTCGACGATCGGAGCCGCGCTGTCTTCGATCGGGAACTCGCGGCCATCGCGCGTCCGCAGCAGGACATGGTAGGCGCGTCCGCTGATGCCGTCGTCGGCAATGACACGGGCGAGCGGGTCCGGGGCGGGCCGGCGCGTGGCCTCTTCGATCGCCTCGAACACTTTCGGCAGCGGCTTGCCCAACGCATCCTGCTGTGTCCACCCGGTGAGCGCCTCCGCAACCGGATTGAGCAGGACGATGCGACCCTGCGGATCGGTGACGATGACACCGTCCCCGATGCTGCGAAGCGTGGTGCTCAGCCATTCGCGCTGCAGGAAGAGCTCGCGCGCGGCACGATTGCGCGCGAGCAGGTCGCGGCGCAGCAACGCAGCGGCCAGCCCGATCAACACCAGACCGAGGGCCATGCCGAGGAAACGCGAATATACGGTCTGGGCGTACAGCTCGATCTCGCGCGCGTCGCGTATTGCCTGTCGCTTTCGCTCGGTCGCGCGCATGCTGTCGACCAGTTGCCGGATCGCGCGCATCGTCAACATGCCTGAATCGGTCGCTACCAGCGACATTGCCGCAGCGGCGTCGCCGGAGTCGATAAGCGCTATCGAACGCCGCAGCTCGTCGACCTTTTCGGCGACGAGCTGTTCCAGCGCGCCCAGTTTTTGCAGTTGCTCCGGCTCGTCGGCGAGCAGCGGTTTCAACGCAGCGATCTTGGTGTTGATCGCGGCAGAGGCCGCGCGATAGGGTTCCAGGTAGGACGGCTTTTGCGTCAGCAGATAACCGCGCTGGCCGGTTTCTGCGTCGGTGAGCTCGGACAACAGGTCGTCGATCGCATAGATCGTGTCGCGTGAACGCGAGCTGGCCGCGGCGCCGGCGACCAATTCGCCGGCGTTGTAGTTGGAAAGCAGGGCGTTCCCAATCAGTACCAGCGCCACCAGGGCAAGCGCGATGGTCCACAGTGCCCGTTTCAGGTTGCTCACCGAATAAGCACTCCGAGGCAAACGACAGTAGCGTGCCGAATCTTACCTTGCCCGGTGACGGCCGTGGGCTCTGGCACAGCCGTGCCGCTCGCTGATCCATGACTGGCGGTAGACATCCCTTTTTTAGACATCCTCTTGTTCTGGTCCCTGGATCCCCCACCGTCACACACCCGCCTCACGTCATCTGTGCCCCGGGCGGAACAAGTCGGTTGGTGCAAAGTTTCGGGCTTGCCTGAAGCGATCCCTACAGGGATTGTCGTCCGATGCCGGAAAGAGGGCACTCCGCCCGGAGAGTCGTTCCCCGGAGTCCGTGCTGCGCGGAAAGCCGCCGTTCCGGCCGCGTTTCAAACCGAAAATTCGCGACGACGTGCTGCGACCGTCGGGAATTTTCGTGTCAGGTCTCGCAAGGTATGTGCCAAGGAACACGATTGGGCCGGCGGCCCGCTCCTGCGCTTCGCGCGCCAAATCCAATGCAACCTGGAACGAAAACTTTATACAGCATTGCAAAATGCAGGAGGCGCAACGCTACCGCGGCGCAGTTTCCTCGATTGACAGGTGCGCCTCCTGGTCGGTTTTCCTCGTGCCGTAGCAGCCGTGCGACGCTGCGCATGGGCGTTGGCGTCCGCTTGCTCGACGGCGCTGCAAGCAGTCCTCACCGCTAACAAGAACCGCTTGCGTTGAACGGGATGGTACTGGCATGGCTCTTGCGATGTGCGAACACTGCGATTGCACTAAGGAAGAACCGGATGCTCAGCCAACCAGCGACACAACGTACATCGGCAAATACTGATATTCAGGGTCTCGCGGTGCCTGGCCTCGCGCTGCCGGATCAGGCCGCCGCCCCGATCGAAGTCGGCCCGGTTGCCTTCGCCCGGGCGGCGGCTTCCGCTCCGGTGCGGCTTGCCGTCGTTGCGCGCTCACGCATCGAATCGCTGCTCGACGCCGCCGGAATCCGCATCGACGGTTGCGCACCGACCGACATGCGCGTGCGCGACGCGCGCGTTTATTCGTGGCTGAGCGCGCGCGGATTGAGGGGCCTCGGCGAGAGCTACATGAACGGCTGGTGGGACGCTTCAGATCTCGACGGGCTGCTGCAGCGCGTGCTGCAAATCCATGGCGACCGGGACGTCCGCGGCATCGACGAGTCAGCGTTGTTCATCCTCTCCAGACTGGCCGCGCTTTCGTGCCCGCAACGTCCGTCCCACGTCGGCACGCACGACGAACCACCAGGTCCGCAATTGCTGCGCTCGATCCTCGGCGAGCGCACGGTCTCCAGCTGCGGCTACTGGAAGGACGCCTACAACCTCGCCGGGGCGCAGGAAGCGAACTTCGATCTGGTCTGCCGCAAGCTCGGGCTTGCGCCGGGCATGCATGTGCTCGACATCGGCTGCGGCTGCGGTGAAGCATTGCTGTTTGCCGCGATCAACTACGGCGTCAGCGGTGTCGGCATCACGCAGTCGCAGGAGGAGGCGGAATTCGCGCGCGCGCGCTGCGCCGGCTTGCCGATCGAGATCCGCGTGCAGGACTATCGCCTGCTCGATGGACGCTTCGACCGCGGCTGGTCGGTCGGCATGTTCGAACACGTCGGCGCGGAAAATTATCGCGCCTGTTTTCAGGCGATGCGCAGATGCCTCGCGCCCGACGGGCTGATGCTGCTGCAATCGATCGTCAGCAACCGTTCGATGAACCGTCTGGAACCGTGGATGGAAAAGTATGTTCATCGCGGTTCCGCGATCCCGACTCCGATGCAGATCAACGAAGCGTATGCAGGCCTTTTCGTCATGGAAGACTGGCAGAATTTTGGCGCCGATTACGACCGGACCTTCATGGCATGGCGCGCGAACTTCGAGCGCAGCTGGCCGGTCCTGCGCGAAGAATACGACGACCGTTTCTATCGGATGTGGCGCTTTTACCTGTCGGCCGCCGCAGTCACGTTCCGCTGCAGGCGCAACCAGTTGTGGCAAGTCCTGTTCAGCGCGAATGGCTTGCCGCTCAGTTATGACGTGGTGCGTTGAGCGCCCATGCACGCCGTGCCTTTCCCGAGCGAGCAGGCGATGACCGCATGGATGGCGGCACGGCACGCGGCCGAGCTTGGGGCGAACGCCTCCTTTTCCGCACTGCGGCGCCAGCGCGTGCTGATGACCGCGGACACGACCAGCCCGGTATGGCAATACGCGCTCGAGCTGGGGCGGGCACTCACGGGCGCAGGTCATGACGTAGCGCTTGCGACCACTGGCGGAATGCCCGACCGCGAGCAGCGGCGCGACGCGGATGCGATCGCCGGTCTCGAACTGCACGCGAGTGCCTACAAGCCATTTCCATTCGAGGATTGCGCCGAGCGGCGCGCCGCCGGACGCTGGCTGTTCGACCTCGCCGCAGCCATCCGACCGAGCGTGCTGCATCTGAACGGTTTCGACCACGCCGACCTGCCGTGGAGGGTGCCGGTGCTGCTCGCCGTGCACACCTGCGCGCAGTCATGGTGGCGGGCAGTGCACGGAACGCCGGTGCCGCAATCGTGGCGCTGGTACCGGCAGCAGGTTGCCGCGGCGTTGAGGATGGCGGACGCCGTCGTCGCACCGACGCTCGCGACGCTGCACGGATTGCACAGGCATCATGGCTCGTTGCCCGCCGCGCGCGTCATCGCAAACGGGCGCGACCCTGCGAACACGCCGAAGCCGGAGAAGGGCGAGTATGTGTTTTCGCGCGCCGACCCCGGCGATCGCAGCCAGAACTTCGCTGCACTCGAAGCCGCGGCCGGGCGTTTGCCCTGGTCATTGTGTGTCGCGAGTTCCGGTGAACGCCACAGCGGCGCCGCCGACGCGGGCGCTGGCATCAGGATGCTGGGTCGATTGAGCGGCAGCCATGCCGGGCGATGGCTCGCGCGCGCGCCGGTCTATACATTGCCAGCGCTGCACGCGCCTGCAGGCCTGTCGTTGCACGACGCCGCGCTCGCCCGCTGCGCGTTGGTGTTGGGCGACGTCGAAGGTCTGCGCGAAGTCTGGGACGGGGCCGCGATTTTCGTCGATCCGCACGATGACGAAGCGTTGGTTCATGCTCTGCAGCGCCTGATCGCCGACAGGTCTGCGCGCGAATGCCATGCCGAACTGGCGTTCGTGCGCGCGGCGCGATACAGCGCGTCGGCAATGGCAGCCGCGTACGCCGCCGCCTATGCGGAAATTTCTCCATCGGCCTGCGCCGATCCTGAGCCCGTGTGGGCAGCCCCAGCACAAATGCGTTGTTGAGGGCAGGAACTCCTGTCGTTCGGCGGTAGGCCGCTCTGCGTTTGCGAACTGCTGCGGATTTCAGTCGGCTTGATCGGCGGCCAGGTCGCCGACCTCGGCGTCGCCGATCAGTCCGAGCTCGCGGTAGCGCACCAACCGGTTGTAGATCGTCTTGGTCGTGATGCCGAGCGCGCGCGCCGTGCGGCGCTTGTTGTTGCGGTGATAGGCGAGCGTCTTGAGCAGCATCTCGCGCTCGACATCCTCGAAAGTCATGCCGACGCGGAAACTGATCGACGTGTCCTTCTCGTTTTCCGGGCCGGAGCCGGCCATCGTTTCGGATTTCGTATCGACCGTGTCGCCGCTGGCAAGAATGTACAAACGTTGCACCGCATAGCGCAATTCGCGGACATTCCCCGGCCACGGACGCGACGTCAGATGCTGCAGCGCTTCGGGCGAAAACTTCTTTTGCGTCTCGTAGCGCTCGTTCAGGCGATCGAGGAAATGCTGCGCAAGCGGGGCAATGTCGCCGCGGCGCTCGGCCAGCGCAGGAACGGCCAGCGGAAACTCGAGCAGCCGATAGTACAGGTCCGCGCGCAGCGCGCCGGAGTTCACGCACAGCTGCGGATCGTGATTCGTTGCCGCCACGACGCGCACGTCGAGCGGGATTTCGTGCGTTCCGCCGATACGCGTGAACGAATGGCCCTCCAGCGCGCGCAGCAGGTATACCTGCAGAGCGGGTGGCATTTCGCTGATTTCGTCGAGGAACAAGGTGCCTTCTTGTGCCTGCTCGAAATAGCCCGCGTGCGACTCCACGGCGCCGTTGAATGCGCCGCGCTCATGTCCGAACAGGTGGCTGCCGAGCAACTCCGGGGCAATTGCGCCGCAATTCACCGCGACGAACCTTCCCTTGCGCCCGCTCAGGTCGTGCACGGCGCGCGCGACGAGTTCCTTGCCGCTGCCGCTCTCGCCATGCACCAGGACATTCACGTCGAGCGGGGCGACGCGGCGAATGCGCGCGAACAACTCCTGCATCGGCGCAGACTGGCCCATCATCTCGCCGAGGCCGCCAGCGTGCGTCGACTGGCGCAGTTGCGCGCGCATGCGCGCGCCCTCGAACAGGCCGCTGAGCACACCGGGTCCGAGCGGTTTCACCAGGTACTCGACGACCGGCGCGCTGACGGCCCGCACCGCCGATTCGACGGTCGGATGACCGGTGACGATGACGATCTTGCCGTGCGCGGTCAGATCGATGTCGTCGAGCAGATCCAGTCCGTTTCCATCGGGAAGATTCAGGTCGATCAGGATCAGGTCGAAGTGTCCAACTCGCGTCAGCCGCCGCGCTTCGTGCAGCGTGGTCGCCGGGACGGGCACGCAGTTCGACAAGGCAGCCAGATCGCCCGCGGCAAGCTGGAACTCCGTGTTGTCATCCACGATGAGAACGTTGCCGAGGGACTCCTGCTGCCAATTCATGCTCTGCCTCGAACGCGACGGAAATTATCGCGCGAGCAGTATTGCGATCGAACACCGAACCGCGTGTGAATTAATGGACCACGTGTCTGCGCGCGCATGAAAGATTTTCCGCGCGGCCGTTCAGCTGCCCAAGGCGAGACAAAAACGTAAGCCGCGACGGTGGCACGCCGATTGCTCTCGTTCTGCAAATCCGATGCTTGTTCGCCGGTTGTTCCAGGGTATTTTCCGACCAAAGAGAGGTGTATACATGACCATTCAACCAGTAACTCTGTCGCGCGCGACCAGCGCGCGCGGCTTCGCCGCGATGGACCAGAAAAAGCAGAAGGAGATCGCCCGTCGCGGCGGCCTCGCCGCGCAGGCTCTCGGCACGGCCCACCGATTCTCGCCCGAGGAAGCACGCCAGGCAGGACGCAAGGGCGGCGAAGCCGTCAGCGGCAACCGCCAGCACATGGCCAGCATTGGCCGCCGCGGCGGCGTAGCCCGGCACGCGCTGCGCAAGGCGCAAGGCCTGCAGCCCGCGGCGAATCAACAGGTTGCCGAGCCTGTCGAGAGCGTGCAAGCAGCGGCGGATGACGACGGTAACGCAGCTGCGTAGCAGCTGAAATTCACCCGATTCGCAGGTCTGCGCCACAACCTGCGGCCATCGGTTTCCAATGGCCGCAGGTTCCGCGCGTCCGTCGCGACAGGCGCGCTGTGCAAGTACCCATTGCAAGCCCGCGAACCATCGCTGGACTCGCGCAGGCCAGAGCAATTGTGTTGATCGGGTCGGTCAACATCGCATCCCGTGGAGCCTTGACGGGAAGCGCGTTGCCGCGTCTATTGCAGGTATATCGGCACTGCAATTTGCGGGCTGAAAAGTGGGCTGGATTGCAAAATGAGCGGTTGAGCTCGGAACCGATCAGTGCCGAAACAGCCACCGAAGCACCATGGGCGGGCAGGCAACCGCGGCAACTTTTTCGCCCTGGAAGGACTCTTGGCTAATCGCACTAGCCTCGAGTCGGCAAGCCCCGGCAGGGCGTCGATCACGCTATTTGGCGATAATCCATTTCCGCTGCCGCAATCCTGCCGACATCGAAGATCGCCGGCACCGATTGCCGCGTTGCATCGGCCAAATGCCCATGGGACCGCGTGACCGCCGGTAACAGCCGGCGATACTCGTTTTGGACGACTGCGTAGCACTCGCAACTGCGCTTCTCCAGACCGGCCCGGTCCAGGATCATGATCCGGCCGCGCTTGTAGCGGATCAGTCCCGCATGCTGCAGTTGGCCTGCCGCTTCGGTCACGCCCTCGCGGCGCACGCCGAGCATGTTGCCGATGAGTTCATGCGTGCCACCGATCTCATTGGAGCTCACGCGATCCAGGCTCAGTAGCAGGCGGCGGCACAACTGCTGGTCGAGCGAGTGATGCCGGTTGCACGCTGCGGTCTGTGACGTCTGCGTGATCAAGGCCTGCGTATAGCGCAGCAGCAGCTGCATCGCCGGGCCGCTGCGATTGAACTCGTCGAGCATGAAGCGCGCCTTCAACCGGAACCCTTCTCCGGCGCTTTGTACGACGGCGCGGTTCGTCGTCGAACCGTCGCCCATGAACAGCGCAGTCCCGACGATTCCTTCGGCGCCGATGACGGCGATCTCCGAACTGGCTCCGCTCTCCATCAGGCAAAGCATCGAAACGATCGAAGTCGTGGGGAAGTAAACATGACTCAGTCGGATGCCGGATTCGTGCAGCACCTTGCCAACCGGCATTTCCACGTGTTCCAGGTGTGGAAGCAGGCGCGACCGCTCTGCTTCCGTGAGTGCAGCGAGTAATTGATTCTCTACTGAATCGACAGGGGTGAGCATCTATTATCTCCAGTAGCAAAACATAATGTACAAATGGTGTGCAGGTTACGCGCGAAGCATGGCGACTCGGATCGCAAGGTTCATGCCGCCACTTGTTCATCGTTTAGCGGATGGTCATATCGACAATTCGCCTTGCATCGAGCGGCTTAAGCGCGATCCCGCCCTGCAAAACTCACGCAAAGAAAATTTCGCCGTCCCACGGATTTCGCACGAACGGGGCGAACGACCGTCGCAACGTGCACGATCGCCGCGTTGAAGAAAGAAAAAAGTCGCTTGTGCCGCCGGGCTGATCTGCACCGATTCATTTTCGTGGCGACGCGCGCTGCATATCAGCGTTTGCTGAACCGCGAGCAGAACGCCGGCAGCCTATGTGTCCTATCGCACCGAAGCAGGAATGCGCGCGCACTAGTTTTGCCGCGCTGGCCGCCAGTGACTTCGATGGTGCAATGAACGCAATGCTTCGCCCGAATACGCCCGAGCTCTCCACTCTGCTTCCGCGCGAAGTCGCGACGGTCGTGGTGGCGCCGCGCCATCGCGATGTCCCGGTCCTTGCGGCCGAGGCCGAGTACCTGGCGGCGCACGCCATGCATCCACGGCGCGAAGCGGAATTTCGCGCCGGCCGCGCTTGTGCGCGCGAGGCGTTGTCGAGAATCGGAATCGACGGATGGCCGCTGATCCCGGCGACGACGCGCGAACCGCAATGGCCAGCCGATGTCGTCGGGAGCATCACTCACTCCGGCGCTTACTGTGCGGCAGCCGTTGCGCGCGGCCACTACTGCGCCGGGATCGGCATCGACGTGGAGGCAACCGGCAGGGTCGGCGATGAGCTCGCGCCGGCCGTGTGCAGCCGCGATGAGCTGGCCGCGCTGGACAAGCACGGTTCCAGCGGCCGCGCCGAGTTGCTGACGCTGATCTTCAGCGCCAAGGAAAGTGTCTTCAAGGCCATCTTCCCGCGCCAGCGGCTGTTCCTCGAGTTCAGCGATGTCGAGATTGAATTCGAGCCGGAGAACGGAACGTTCCGCGCGCTCGGACGCGCGCCGGAACTCGAGCGGTTGCTGACGCGGCTGGAAGGGAGATTTGCGATTGGAAAAGTGAACCTTGCGACAACTGCGGTGCTGACCCATTAGCGATGCGGTTGACGACGACCCTGTTGATTCACGATTGGACGGAGTGAAGTGAAATGCGGATTCTGATTACTGGTGCTGCCGGGTTCATCGGCTCCGCGCTGAGCCGCTACCTGCTGGCGCGCGGCGATGAAGTGCTTGGCATCGACAATCTGAACAACTACTACGACGTGCGCCTGAAACAGGCGCGCCTGTCCCGGCTCACGGCGACGCCGGGATTCCGTTTCCTCAAGGCTTCGCTCCAGGACGGCCCCGCCATCGCCAAGGCTTTCGCCGACTACCGTCCCCGGCGCGTCGTCAATCTTGCCGCGCAGGCGGGTGTCCGCTATTCGCTGGAAAACCCCCAGGCTTACGTGGAAAGCAATCTCGTTGGCTTCGTCAATATCCTCGAGGCCTGCCGGCACAATCAGGTCGAGAGCCTCGTCTATGCATCGTCGAGTTCCGTCTACGGCGCGAATCGCAAGCTGCCGTTTTCGGTGCGGGATTGCGTCGATCATCCGGTAAGCCTCTACGCAGCGACGAAGAAGGCCAACGAACTGATGGCGCACACGTACAGCCATCTGTTCGGATTGCCCACGACGGGATTGCGCTTTTTCACCGTGTACGGCCCGTGGGGCCGCCCAGACATGGCCCTGTTCCTGTTCACGCGCAAGATTCTCGCCGGCGAACCGATCGATGTTTTCAACTACGGCAACCATACGCGCGACTTCACCTATATCGACGACATCGTCGAGGGCGTCGTGCGCACGATCGACCGTGTCCCGGCGGCGAATCCGGATTACGACGCATTCAACCCGAACCCCGGATCGTCGTCGGCGCCGTACCGGATCTACAACATCGGCAATCAGCAACCGGTGCAACTGAACCGGTATATCGAAGTCATCGAACAATGTCTCGGCCGCAAGGCGATCCGCAATCTGCAGCCGCTGCAGCCCGGCGACGTGCCCGATACCTGCGCGGATGTCGAGGAACTCATCGCCGATGTCGGCTATGCGCCGAAGACGCCAGTCGAGGTTGGCGTCGAGCGTTTCGTCTCCTGGTATCGATCCTACTACGCGCCGGAAGAGCAGCAGATTGCAGTGTGACCGTCCAGCGCATGCGCGCTGGGCGTTGATCCGTCCACATGTGGAAAATACTTATGAGAGCCATTTCATTCATCGCATCGATCCTGCTGGCCGCCAGCGCGGCCGCGGCAGACAAGGATTCTCCGCCGCCGGCTCCGCCGTCGCTGCCGGTCCAGGCTTATCACATCGGTGTCGACGACCTCGTGCAGGTGTCGGTGTGGCGCAATCCGGAGCTCGGTGCAACCGTTCCGGTGCGTCCTGACGGCAAGATCTCGCTGCCGCTGGTCGGCGACGTTGCAGCCGGCGGCCGCACGCCGGACGAGGTCGCCGCGGAAGTGAAGGAGAAGCTCGCGGCATACGTGCGCGACCCGCAGGTTGCGGTCATCCTCACCGAACTGCGCAGCAACGAGTACCTGTCACGCGTGCGCGTGACGGGCGCCGTGCGCCAGCCGGTCTCGATCACGTATCGCCAGGGCATGACCGTACTCGATGCGGTGCTTGCCGCCGGCGGGCCAAACGAGTTTGCCTCCTCGGACCGGACCGAGCTGTATCGCAAGGACGGCGCCGGCACGAAGACGTTCGACGTGCGCCTCGGCAAGATCATGCAGAAGGGCGAGCTGGCGACGAACTTTGCGGTCCAGCCGGGCGACATCATCACGGTCCCCGAGCGGGCGTTTTGACAAAGGAGCGGACAGCGACCATGACCACGAGCGGCGCAATGACAATGGGCAGTGAGCTGCCCGGAATACTGTGGGTCGAAGCCCGGCGACGCCGCGTCGCGCTCGTGCTGATGTTCGCGATCATCGCGGCGCTTGGATTGCTGGTCGGCACCTTCTGGCCGAAGAAATATTCGGCGGCCACGTCGATCCTGGTTCAGGAAAGCAACATCATCAAGCCGCTGATGGAGGGGCGCGCCGTCGCCACTGCCAACGCCGATCGCGCATCGATTGCCCGCGAGGTCATATTCAGCCGCAGGATCATGGACGACATCCTTGCAGTCGGCGGCTGGATGAAGAACAACCCCAGCGCGATCGCCCAGGAGCGCATCATCGAAGGCATCAAGGACCGCACGACGCTGTCGAACCTGCGCGAGAACCTGATACGCATCGAGTACGCCGATTCCGATCCGGACCGCGCATACCTCGTGACCAAGCGCCTGGCCGACCTGTTCATCCAGGAAAGCCTGGCGGCCAAGGAGCGCGAGAGCCGCGAGGCGTACGAATTCATTTCCAACCAGGTCAACGACTATCGTCAGAAGCTGACGGACGCCGAAGACAAGCTCAAGGTGTACCGCGCCAAGAATGTCGACGCAACTCCCGGCAGCGAGACCGACACGAAAACGCGCATCAGCGAACTGCGGTCGCAGATCGAGGGTGCGCGCATGGAAGCGATGGAACAACGCTCGAAGGAGCACGCGCTGACGGAGCAATTGTCGAGCGAGTCGGCGATCAGCGCCGTCGAAACACGGGAAATGCAGTTTCGAAGCCGCCTCGCCGAGTTGCAGGGCGAACTCGACAAGCTGCTGCTGACGTACACCGATCGCCATCCCGATGTCATCCGCGTGCGCCACCAGATGCAGGACCTGCAGGAGCAGGTCAAGGGCGCGCAGGCGCTGCAGCAGCAGGCCAAGGCTGCCGGCACGCCCGGCGCCCGCGACGAAGGCGTCACGCTCAATCCGCTTTACCAGGAGCTGCGCAGCAAGCAGGCGGAGGTGCGCCGCAACGCCGCCGCAGCGCAGTCGCGCATGAGCGTAAGCGAGACTCTGCTGCAGTCGGAACTCGATCGCAGCCGGCGCATCGCCGACACGGCCAACGTGCTTTCGGAGTTGACGCGCGACTACGAAGTCAATCGCGACATCTATCAGGACATGCTCAAGCGGCGCGAGAACGCGCGCGTCTCGATGAGCCTGGATTCGGATCATCGCGGCCTGACTTTCAACATCCAGGAGCCGGCACAGCTGCCGTTGCGACCGCTCGGATTCCGCTTCCTGCATTTCGGGATGGCCGGCATAGGTCTCGGCGTGTTGCTTCCGCTGGCCCTGCTGTTCGGACTCGCGCGCTGGGATCCGCGCCTGCGCTCGCCGACCCAGCTCGAGCAGTTCACCGGCGTTCCGGTGCTTGCCAGCGTGCCGACCTACGCGAGCCTGCACGATCGCCGCGTTGCGCGCGCGCGCGACATCATGCTG
>DASRTK010000133.1:0-19141 GCA_035655975.1 Rudaea sp. | reverse complement strand
GCCGCCGCCAGGAAACGACCAAGCAGGCGATCAAGGTCGACGGACGCAAGCAATGAAGCGAGCCACCTTGGTGCCCCGTAGCAAAATCTCTGTGCGCTTGTTCACCTCTCCCCTCGTGGGCGAGGTCGACGCGCGCAGCGCGGCGGGAGAGGGGGAGGCGCCGCAGGCGCCTGCTCCGCAGGCGTCACCCTCTCCCCAACCCCTCCCCCATCAAGGGGGAGGGGCTAAAGCAACGCGTACGCCGTACACGCGGGGCGCCACGCTGGCCGCCGTGCTGTTCTTGTGCGCGACTGCGGCGCATGCCGATGCGGTGCTCGAATACTCCGGCAGCAATGTGGACTGCCACGCCGATTTCGTGCGCGTCGCCGTCCAGGGCCTGTCGATGCGCATCGACAGCGCGCCGCCGGCGCAGGACATGAGCATGGTTTACGACTCTGCCGAGAAAGTCGGGGTGGCGCTCGATCACAAGCGCAAGCAGTTCTTCGAACTGGAGTTCGACGACGACGCGATCGATTTCCAGGGCGACGTCATGAAGAGCACGTCGAACATGGTCGACAGGAAGACCGAGCAGATGAAGGCGCAGCTGCCGCCCGGCGCGATGCAGTCTGGCGCGAACGGCATGCCGCAGGTCGACCCGAAGCTGATGGAACAGATGATGCAGCAGAACATGCAGCACATGACCAAGGAGCAGCGCGCGCAGATGGAAGCCGCGATGAAGAACATGCGCTCCTCCGGTTATTTCGGTCCCCAGTCAGAACCGGTTATCGAAGCGACTGGCGAGAAGCGCGAAGTCGGCGGGCTGGCCTGCACGGTCGAGCGCGTGACGCAGGACGGACAACTCCTGCGTGAGGATTGCCGCACGACGCTCGATGCGATCGGCCTGGATCCGGCCGATGTCAAACGCATGCTGCGCGTAATCGTGCGCATGCAGAAATACGCGAGCGCCGTAACGGCCAACCTGCGCCTGATCAAAAACGTGAAAAGTGCACAGCGCGACAACGTCGATCCGCAACACCCTCTGGTTGAGCGCCGCTGCTTCGAGCAAGGCAAGCCGAGCGGCGACGTGACCTTGCGCGTTCGCAACGAAAGCGTGCCGGCCGACTGGTTCGTCACGCCGGCGGATTATTCACGTATGGATATGGGAATGCGCGGGCACTGAGCGCGCGTTGGGCGGACGGCGCTACTCCGTGAGATTCAGCATCTTTGCAATCTTCGGCCAGCGCCGGCTCGCCCGCAGTTCCCTGCAGACGACAAAGCGCAGATACACCATCATCGGTTGATCGCGCTCTTCGATCGCTCGTTCCACCCAATCGGCTCCGAGGTCCACTTCGCCACAGAGCAGGTGAAACTGCGCGTGGACATGGGCGCTACCGAGCGCATCGCCGCCACCGAGCGCTTTTTCGAGTGACTTCGATTCGGCCATGTCTCCGTTGCGACGTGTGAGTGCCGCAAGCACGGCAATCGTGTCCGGATACCACGGCGCGGTCGCATAGGCGCGGCGTGCGACCGCCAGCGCTTGCGGAAGGTCGCCGCGATCGGCATGAATCATCGCCATCGCCACCATGGCCACGACCTGGTGCTCGTCGAGTTCGAGCACCTTGTGCAATTGCTCGAGGGCATCGGCGTCGCGCCCGGCTGCCTGAAGATACGCCTGCATGTTCATGCGCGCCCAGACGTCGAGCGGGTCTGCTTCGATCACAGGCCGGGCCAGCTCTACCGCCCGAAGCGGTTGGCCGCGCAGGAACAGGAACCATCCGTACATCGGCCGGAAATGCGCGAACCCGGCTTCCTTGGCACCCGGCGAGGCGAAATGCCGCTCGGCCGCGGCCCAGTCCATTTCGTACATCGCCGTCAGGACGCCAAGCAGCGCGTGCGCTTCCGGCATCGATGGATCGATCCGCAATGCTTTCTGCGCTTCCATGCGCGCAGCCGCCACGGCATCGCGCGCCGCGCGCTGCCCAAACATCATGACGGACACCCAGTAGACGCCAACGCCGATGTGAGCCAAGGCAAATGCCGGGTCCAACTCCGTCGCCCGTTCATAGCAGGCGCGCGCCAGTTCCAGCGACTCCGGCGTCACTTTGGCGGAAAGGTGCCGGGCCTTGAGGAAAGCCTCGTAAGCCGGGAGATTCGGCGTATAGCGCTGTGGCGCCGGCCCTTTCGAAAGCTTGATGCGCAGGATCCCGACGATCGCGCCCGAGATCTCGTCCTGCACCGCAAAGATGTCGCTCAACTCCCGGTCGTACCGTTCCGACCACAGGTGCGTGCCGTCGGCGGCATGAATCAACTGCGCAGTGATGCGCAGCCGGTTGCCCGCGCGGCGGACGCTGCCTTCGAGGACGTGCGTGACGCCGAGCGCATCGGCGATCGCGCGGATGTCCTGTTCCTTGCCGCGAAAGGCGAATGCCGACGTACGCGCAATCACTTTCAGGCCGGGAAGCTGCGCCAGCAGGTTGATGATCTCTTCGGCCAGACCGTCGGAGAAATATTCCTGGTCCTTGTCCGCGCTCATGTTCGCGAACGGCAGCACGGCGATGGAGTTCGCGCCGCCGGCCGCTGCGTTCGGCAGCTTATCGCCCCGCCCGCCTGACGTATCGACCGGGCCAGGGCCGGGCGCGAGAAGGCGCTTCACCGCGTCGATCAATTTCGGCAGCGTGCCCGTGATGCCCGACTCTACCGCATCGAGCCAGTGCGACGCGTTGAGGAAATACTCGAGTGCAGGCGGCATCGGCGTCGCGTCGATGCGCAACGACACGATCGAATGACGCTTCGACGTGGCGCGCTCGACTTCGCGGATCACATGCGGCGAAGCGGCTGCGTCCCGCGACAGGAGTAGCACCATGACCTTGGCCGAGTCGATGGCGCGAACGATCGAGTCGGCATAGAACTCGCCCGGGGTGACATCGCGCGGCGCGATCCAGCAGGTCATGCCGGCGCGCTCCAATGCGCCGCACAAGGCATCGGCACTCGAACGATCCGGCGACGCGTAGCTGACGAAGACGTCGCGCGAGCCGGCCTGAGACCCGATCACCCGCTGCTCGCTGCTGCCTTCGGACACGTCTATCCCCTGCTGCGCGTGCTTCATTCTGGCAGATGCTCCCCCTTCTTACCAAAGCTCGCGCGCCAACTGGTCAGCAACTCGTGCAATCTGCGATGCGGGGCATGCAGCGCACAGCATCGGCGCCGCCAAGGCACTTGCGCCCTGCTTAACGGATCCCGGCAAGCGCGTCAGCATCGGCCGTGCTGCTGTCAATGCGCGGCAGCGCACAGAAGAGCGTGACTCCACCGATGCATCGTCGAGCATCCGCCGATGCTACAGACTCAGCCGTGCCGGCATCTTCGGCTTCGGTACAGCTACTTGTGGACACAATCGCACTCCACGGACCTCCACACATGGTCCACCTCAACAATCCAAGGAGCAACACCATGAACGTCGACACCAACGCCCCCCTGAACAATGACCTGGACAACGCGGCGGAAGAAGTTGTACGTGATGTGAAGCGCGGAGCCGCTCGCGTGGAGCACGCAGTGGAGGAAGGGGCCGCCGCGATCGATGATGCGTTGCATCCGCGATTCGGCACGCAGTTCCGCGACATGCTGCGGTCACTGACCGAGGACCCCTCGAGCACGCCGGGTCTGGCGCGCGATCTCGTGCAGGATCACCCCATCGCAAGCGTGTTCACGGCCGCGGCGGTCGGTGCCTGCGTGGCAAAACTGATCGGCGCCGTCCGATCACGCTAGTCGGTCACGCTCGAGGCGCCCGGAGCGCAGGTCGATTCGCGCGTCGTGCAACTGGGTTCGACTCGACCAACTGCGGCCACGTGCCGTCCACAAGGAATTTCGAATGGCCATGGCCAAATCCAAGCAGCGCACCGCGACCAGGCGATCGCCCGATGACCGGCGTGGCTCGGGCGACGAACTCCACCAGGCTTCGACGGGGCGGCGAAGCGCTTACGACCAATCAGGGTGTCCGTGATCGAGAAGGCAAAAACGCGCATCTGGAAACGGGAGGAAAGCGTTCGCCACGCGCCGAAGCGCCGCCGGCCGTTGCGCTCGCGGTAGACTCAGATCGCTCCATCCGTCTGCGCACGGCGCGATCGCATTCATCCACTTCGTCAGGGGTTCACGTTGAAATTCAATCGTAGTCTGCTCGCACGCTTGCGCGGAGCGCTCCCGCTCGCCAAAACCTTCCCTTCGATTCGTCGCCTGGATCCCGATGCAGTCGCCAAAACGATCCGGCAGGCGCTTGGCTCAGCAGGACTGCAGCCGAAAGAAGAAGAAGACAGCGACGAGGCGGCAACACCGGCATGGCGAACACCGAGCGCGACGCCCGACTCGGGCGCAACGCGTCAGTCACGGCAGTCGGTCTACGACGCACCGGCCTGGACACCGGGCACATCGCGCGACTCGAGCCGTCGCGAACCGATCGACTTCGAACACGCGGGCGCGCGAACTGGCTCGGGGGAATTCCTGACGCGGTCATTTTCCAATGACGCCGGGACACGCAGCTACAAGCTCTATGTTCCGTCGAGTTATTCGAGTGCGTCGGACGCACCGGTCCCGCTGGTCGTGATGCTGCATGGCTGCACGCAATCACCGGACGACTTCGCTGCCGGCACGCGCATGAATGCACTTGCCGAGCAGCACGGCTTTCTCGTGATCTATCCCGCGCAGGCGCCCAATGCGAATGGCTCGAAATGCTGGAACTGGTTTCGCGGCGAAGACCAGCGCCGCGATCGCGGCGAGCCGTCGTTGATAGCGGGCATCACTCGCGAAGTCGCGTCCGCATACCGGATCGATGAGCGCTGCATCTTCGTTGCGGGATTGTCCGCCGGCGCCGCAATGGCCGTCATTCTCGGCGCGACCTATCCGGATATCTACTCAGCGGTCGGCGCGCACTCCGGGCTGCCCTATGGCTCGGCTCACGACGTGTCATCTGCGTTCGGCGCGATGAAAGGCAGTCGGGCGCAAGCCGGGCGTTCAAGTCCGCTCGGACGTCGTGCATCGCCCGGAGCCGATCGGCCCATGCCGACGATTGTCTTTCATGGCGACAGCGACCAGACGGTGGTGGTGCAGAACGGCGACGCGATCGTCGAACAGGCGCGCGTTGGCTTTCCCGATCAAGCCGCGCTTGATGCGAGCGTGAATCACGGTGCTGCAACGAGCGGGCGCACCTATCGTCGCACCGTGTATGCGGACTCCGACGGGCATCCTGTCGTCGAACACTGGCTGGTGCATGGCGCGGGCCACGCGTGGTCGGGCGGCAGCCCCGATGGAACGTACACCGATGGCCGCGGACCGGATGCATCGGCCGAAATCATCCGGTTCTTCCATGCGCGAGCGCGTGCCCGAAGGATCGAAGCCGACACAGGCTCGCGAGGATTCACCGGTTGACCAGGCGGCCCTGACCGGGACCGAAGTGCGCGTGTGGAGGACCGGCCGGCCCTGCTGGATATGACCACATCGGTGTGATTGGCGGCCATTTCCGACCGACCGGTCACGAGGCAGCAACGTCAACCCTTGCCCTGCGCAAGAATACATGCGTCGCCCTTTCCCCCTCGACATGCTTCTCGCACTCATACCCGAGCGCGCGCATGTCGAGATCGTGCCAAAGATGCTCGCCGGCGCCGAGCAGCAACGCCCGCACGGTCAGATGCAGTTCGTCGACCAGTCCCGCACGCAGATATTCGCGAACCGTGGCGACGCCGCCGCCGAGGCGGACGTCCCGGCCGTTCGCAGCAGCTTTCGCCCGCTCGAGTGCGGCATGGATGCCATCCGTGACAAAGTGGAACGTCGTACCGCCCTTCATTTCGAGCGGCGCGCGGGCGTAATGCGTGAGAACGAACACCGGCACATGATACGGCGGCTCGTCGCCCCACCAGCCTTTCCAGCTTTCGTCGAGCCACGGTCCGCGCACCGGACCGAACATATTGCGACCGAGGATCCAGGCGCCGATGTTGGCGAAGCCGTGCTCGGCGAAACCGTTGTCGAGCCCGTCCTCGCCGTCATCGCGGCCGTGCATCTTGCACCAAAGGCGCGTGTGGAACAGCCACTCCATCAACTCGGGACCGGTTGTGCCGAGTGGGTGTTCCAGGTCCTGATTCGGGCCCGCACCGTAGCCATCGATCGAAACGGCAAAGCTTTGCACGCGCAGTTTCGACATGCTGTTCCTCCATCTTTTACCGATTCGAGGACCTACGCGCGAACGATCTCTTGCCGCCGCTACGGTCTGCGCAAGCGCTCCAGTGATCAAGCAAGCGCTGCGCCATGTTCACCGGAACGCCAGCCAGGGAGCAAGTTCTCGCGGCGTCGTGCTGCGCGAGTTGCCCAGCGGCGGCCGCAGAGCGGTACGAATCGATTCGAAGATCGGCAAGCGCTTTGCCGTTCACCGCGGCGCGATTCAGCAAACATAGGCCACAAGTCATGCTTTGTATACATTTTCATATGCCACAAGTAACAGGCTTTTGACCCATCGCTGCGATTCGGCGTGCTACTCCAACAGTTCGGCGAATGCGCCGTAACTTTTTTGCACGAATCCGCATCTGGATAAGTGAAGACGGCCGTCTTCAGCGTCGTACGGATGCCGACGCCACCCGCGCCATGCCAGCCCGTCAGCGGACGACCTGCGGCACGGTTATGTGAGGGAAACATCATGAAACGTTTCACGTCCATCATCATCGGCGCCAGCCTGCTGTTCGGGGCCAGCCTCGCCAGCGCCAACAACAACGGCCAGCTTGCCGCAGTCACCGTGCATCAGGACCGGTTCGCCACAGCCGACTGCACGCCGCCGAACGACTCGAAGGAATGCGCCGATTTCCACGCGGCGATCCGCAGGAATTTCTCGACGCGCGAAATCGGCATGTTGTTCGGCGCCGCCACCGGATACCAGGAGTATCCAACGGCGTTCGAGCGCACCCGCGCCAAGTACGCGACGTTCCTGAGGAACGTCGAGCAAAGCGGATTGGCGGTTGCCGTCGCCGCGAAATAGCACCTCGAGAGGGCCCGCGAAGGGCGCCCCTCGACCTGGCCCTCTCCCCATCGGTGGAGCCGATGGGGAGAGGCAAAAAAATTCATGGCATCGCCCCGCTCCGCCCGGGCGATCGTTCTTTCTTGGACGCTCGTCCGTCTTGCAGGCGGCGGTCGCAGTCTGTGATCTCACGCGCTGTGTTTGACCCGGCGGGCGAGACAGCGAGATGATGCTGGCGCAATGCTTCGACCATTCCGCCAGGACGCCACGATCATGCCCAAGACCGTTTGCTGCGCGCTTGTCTTGCTTCTCGCCAGCGTCGAAGTCCATGCGCTGGACGGGTTCGAAAAGGTTCAATGCGGCTCGGACATTCCCAAGGCGTTGACCGGTCAACGCACGTCGGAAGAACCGGTCGCCGCGATCGAGGGCCGTCACGCGGCACTGGGTCTGAAGAACCTCGGTGGATCCGAAGTTACCGAAAAGTTGTTTTCGGCGTCCTGGCAGATTTGCGGAAAAGAGTTCGCATTGATTCTGGACGACCACTCCGTGGTCCGCGATGCGTTGCAGTTCCCGGCTCACTCCCCGAGCGCGCCGGGATTCATGGGATCGTGTCAGGTTGCGGAAAAGAAGGTGCCCGGTACGATCATCGCGGTCTTGAAGAACGAGGCGGGAGCGGAACTGCTCGCTGCCGAAGCGGCGTGGAAGATCGATGAGAAGAGCGCGAAGTTCGTCAAGATGCCGACCGATGGTTTGCGCTGCCCGCGAGACGGGATTTTTTCCGTGGACGGAGGGCAGTAGTTTTTTCTGGCGTCAGCAGATCAAAATGGATTCCCGCTTGCGCGGGAATGACGACTTCTTTTTCACTACCCAACCGGCGCTTCAGCCACATAGGTCCCGGTGACCGGCAATCCTGGTCTTAGCGTCTGACTGAGACGACGACCGAACAGCATCACGATGAGCCCGCCGCCAGTGGCGATCGCCGCGTGCATTGCCCAGAACGCAGCGGGCTGCATCTTTCCGTAGAAACCTCCGATCCAACCGATGAGATTGTTCGAAACGAACAGGCTCATGAAGGCAAAGCCCATCAGCGTTGCATTCACCTTGGCCGGCGCCGTGCGCGAGACCAGCGCGAGCAGCGTCGGCCAGTAGTAGAGAAACGAGATCCCCAATCCGGCGCTGTAAAGGAATGGAAAAATCGGGTGAATTGGCGCGCCGTCGTACGCAATGATCGCTGCGACGACTATCAGATTGCTCGCAGCCGCGATCCAGGCGCCAATGCCGATCTTGGCGAGTTCGTCGCGTTCGCGGCCGCGTCTGCTCTGGCGGCCCCAGAGCCAGAGGAGCGCCGGCGCGGCGACGATGCTGAAGACCGCATTGATCGACTGGTACCACGGAATCGGAATGCGGAACCCCCCGACCTCGGGCGCGACGTGCTGCTGGATGAAAATCGGCATCACGTTGAAGATCTGGTAAAAGGACGTCGACTGGAACACCGTAATGATCATGACGATGATCAGCGCAGCGACGATGCGCCGCTCGGCCGCGCCGAGTCGAACGCCCTCGAAGGTCTGCCGCTCGACACGCGCCGGCAGAAGGCGATAGCCGGACAGGTAAGTTGCGAGGCCGAGCAGCATGAAGATCGCGGCAACGCCGAAGCCGTAGTGCCAGCCATAGACCTGGGCGAGCAGTCCGCAGGCCAGTGGTCCGGCGACCGCCCCGGCGTTGATTGCCGTGCTGAAGATGATGAAGCCGCGTGTGCGCCGCGCTTCGTCTGCGCGCGGATAGAGCGCGCCGACCTGGGCTGAAATATTGCCTTTGAGGAAACCCGATCCGATCACGAGTAGCAGCAATGCCACCAGGAACGACTCGTCGAACGTCATGGCGAGATGACCGGCACTCATCGACAACGCGCCGATCACGACAGCGTTGCGCTGTCCGATCCAGCGGTCGGCGACGATGCCGCCGAGAAGCGGAGTGAAATAGACGAATCCGGAGTACAGACCGAATATCTGCGAAGCGAGCGCCTGCGTCGACAGTGGTCCGGTGAGCGATTCGATCGCGGCACGGAATGCCGAGAATCCCGCGATGTGCTCGACGTGCCCCGGCAACAGCAACTGATTGACCATGAACAGCGCGAGTAGCGCCGTCATTCCGTAATAGGAAAATCGCTCCCACGCTTCGGTGAAGGCTAGGTAGAAAAGACCCTTTGGGTGACGCATGGCGTGACCCGTCGTGGGCTTGTCGCCGTCGCGCATTCCGCCGGCTTCGCTTGCGGTCAAGGCGCCTCCTTCTTGTTTGCAGAACCCAATCCTGGCGTCATTCCCGCGAACGCGGGGCTCTCAACAGCGGAGCTGGTCATCCATTTTTTCTTTCCCAGCAACAAACAAGATCAAAATGGATTCCCGCTTTCGCGGGAATGACGTCTGTCTTGTGTGTCTGTCTTGTGTGTCTGTCTTGTGTGTCTGTCTTGCGTGTCTGTCTTGCGTGGCTTTCGGGGCGCGGATGAGATTCCTATGTCATCTGCCGGCGACACCCTACACCTTCAGTCCCTCTTTCGGCCAAGCACAGTCTCGTCCCTCAGCGCCTGGAGATCGACCTGACATGCGAAGCGATCGGCCTTGGGTGTGGAGTCTTCGATTGCCTTGCGCACCGATGGTCCGACCTGCGTCTGCAATTCGAGCCACAGGCAGGCCATGCCAGGGCTCTTCAGAACAGCACCCCAGTTGTAGCCGAGCCGCACCATTGCGTCTGCGGGAAGCAAACCTTGCTCGACCTGGAGCATGATCGTTTCGAACATGCGCAGGTCGGCCGTATAGATTCGCTGCAAGCTTTCCCAGTCGGCCAGCGTCCATTTCCGGACTGCTTCCGGGTACTCGGATTCGGTCGCGAGTCGATTGAGGCGTGCGTCGAACGAGCGGTGAAATTCCGATGTCGCGATGCCGATCGCCGCATACGCCGACGCGCGCGCCTGGATGTTGCTTTCGCGGATCTGCATTCCGACAAACGCCATCGAGCCGATCACGCCGACAACCGCAAGGGTCTCCCGAACCGTCTTGCTCAACATGCGCATCCCCGTTCATGTCCGCAGCACTTGGGGCTCGGATGCGCGGCAACCATGACGGCACTCCCGAGCGCCGTGCGGCCGCGCGGCCGACGCATGGTTGCGCGTCCGCCGTGCTTGCGCAACCGTAGCCGTGCACGAGCTGGCAATTCCGACACCGCTCGGCCCAACGCGAGCGACCGCTCTGCGCCTTGCAGGTTAGTCAGGGATGTCGACGCATTGCCGCTTTTGCGGCTTTCGGGCAAGCTGTGCGGCCTGCCCGGACCCTTCTGAAGGCGCAACCCCGACGTGCTCGATCTTCGCCTTGGCCTGCCCTTGCAACTCCGCCTGCTGCCGCTAGTCCTGGCGCTGGCTCCGACCGCCACCGTGCTCGCCGCCGATGCCGCTCCGGGTGGAGATGCGACGGTCGAAGCGAGTCCGATCTGTCCGGTCGGTGTGTTGCGCTGCCCAAAGCCGAAGGATCCTTACCACACCTGCAAACGCAACGACCTGCTCGATTTCTTCACGCCGGGATTGCCGCCGGCCGGCGATCGTTCGCAGGCGCCAACCGACCTCGTCGCACGCAAGGTCATGCAGCCCGACCGCACGCACGAACAGCTCGAAGGCGATGTCGAACTGCGCAAGCTCGATGCGTTGCTGAAGGCCGATTTCCTGACCTACGACACCGAGACGACCGATTACACGGCTACCGGCAACGTGCGCTTCCAGGATCACTCCACTCTTCTCGCGGCCGACAATGCGCATGGTACCGGCACACCGAACACGACCTACCTCGATAGCGCCCGCTACCAGTTCCTCGAACAGCGGGGCAACGGCGTCGCGGCGAAATTCAACCAGACCGACCCGGACCATCAGCAGGCGTTCGACGCAACCTACTCGACCTGTGACCCGAGCGACCGCCAGTGGGAAATCCACGCGAACGAACTCGACATGGATCACGTCGAGAACGAAGGCTATGCGCATGGCGCCACGCTGCGCTACGCCGGTGTGCCGTTCTTCTGGCTGCCGTACATGAAGTTTCCGCTCGACAACGAGCGCGAGTCCGGCTTCCTGCTGCCCAAGCTGGGCTACAGCGACCGGCGCGGCTTCGTCTTCGGCCTGCCGTACTACTTCAATCTCGCGCCGAACTACGACGCCACGCTGGAACCGCGCGTGATGACGGAACGCGGCGCGATGCTCGGCGGGCAGTTTCGCTATCTTTCCTCGTCGAGCAAGCTCGAGTTCGACTTCAACTACGTGCCGCACGACAAGGAAGCCGCCAGCGAGTTCGCCGATTATGCCGCGACGAAACCGCCGGGCACCTACATTCCGGAAATTCCCGGCCAACGCGATTTCCTGCACCTGCTCGGCACGACCGCGTTCTCCGCGAACTGGGGCGCGTCGGTCAGCATCAACCATGTGTCCGACCAGTTTTACCTGACCGACTATGGCAACAGCTTCATCACGACCGCCACGGCCCTGTTGCCGTCGAGCGCCTACGTGAACGGTCACGGCGACTGGTGGAGTGCGAGTTTCGGCGGCGATTCCTGGCAGGTGACCGATCCGTCGCTGTCGCCGGGTGTCGAGCCGTACCGGCGCCTGCCACGCGCGACGTTCCAGGGCCAGCATGCGCTGCTGGGCGGCCTGGAAGGCGGCATCAACGTCGAGTATGCGAACTTCCAGAAGGACAACGCGGTGACCGGCGGCCGCGTCGACGCCTATCCGTACCTTGCGTTCCCGGTCGAAACCGCTGCGTATTTCATCCGCCCGGAACTCGGCGTGCGCTACACCGCCTATGACCTGAATCATCTTCAGGACTACCCGACCACGCAGCCGTTCGCGCAACCACTGACGAACGACTCGCCGACGCGCAGCACGACGATCTTCGACCTGGATGCCGGCCTCACGTTCGAACGCACGGCGCAATACTTCGGGAGCGAGTACACGCAGACGCTGGAACCGCGCCTGTTCTACCTGTACGTGCCGTACCGCAACCAGAACGACCTGCCGATCCTCGACACGCAGCTGCCGACATTCGATTTCCCGAGCCTGTTCCGCACCAACACGTTCGTCGGCGCCGACCGGCAGACCAATGCGAACAACCTGACCGCCGCGCTGACGACACGCCTGATCGACAACGCCAGTGGCGACCAGCTGCTCAGCGCGAGCATCGGCGAGATCCACTACTTCAGCACGCAGCGCGTGCAGTTGCCCGGCAACCCCGAAGTCGACTATTCCGGCTCCGACTACGTCGGCGAACTGAACCTGCGCGTGAACGACCGCTGGGGTCTGCGCTGGGACCAGCAGTGGAACCCGAATACCCATCAGACCGACCTGTCCGGCGTCGGCATCGAGCGGCGCTTCGGCACCGACGGCGTGGTCAACGTATCCTATCGCTTCCGCCGCAACTTCCTCGAGCAGGTCGACACGACCGCGCTCGTGCCGATCAACGATCGCTGGAGTCTGGTCGGGCGCTACTACTACTCGCTCATGGACCACCAGCTGCTCGAAGCATTCGGCGGCGTCGAATACGACAGCTGCTGCGTCGCCCTGCGCACACTCGTGCGTCACTACGTCAATGTGTCCGGCGCCAACACGATGGACACGGCCGTGTTTCTTGAACTCGAGTTCAAGGGCGTCGGGGCCACCGGTACACGGACCGAAAACTACCTGCGGCGTGCTATGCTTGGGTACCCGTAACATGGGTCCGGATGCCCGCGCGGTTCCGCAGGGAAGTTACTGATTTGACTCTATTTGATGCCTGTTTCAGAGTCCAATCGAATACCGGCCCGGAGCCTCGGATAACGCAATTCTTACCGGTAACCCCTATCATGTCGGGTTGGCTGTGACGTCAGATTGCGACCATGCCCCGGTCGTCGACGCGCAGCATGCCCACCACCTTCGGAATAGTTTGCCGATGAACAAGCTCATCGCCTTTTTTTGTCTGACCCTTTCTCTTTTCGGCTTCGCTTCGACCGTGCGCGCGCAGGCGCTGCCGGTCGACTCGCTCGACCGCATCGCCGCGATTGCCGAGGACGATGTAATCCTGCAGAGCGAGCTCGACCGCGCGGTCAGCAACGTGCTCAGCCAGTACCGCCAGAATCCGCAGCAGTTGCCGCCGCGCCAGGAACTCGAACGCCAGGTGCTCGAGCGCCTGATCCTGCTGCGCCTGCAGGTGCAGCGCGCCGGCAGCACCGGCATCCGCGTCACCGATTCCGACGTCGACCAGGCGATCCAGCGCGTGGCCGAATCGAACAAGATCGACGTGCGCCAGCTGCGCGCATCGCTCGAGCACGAAGGCTTCAGCTACGACGAATATCGCAAGACCTTGAAGGATCAGTTGCTGGTCCAGCGCCTGCGCCAGCGCGTCGTGCAGAACCAGGTCAACGTCACCGATTCGGAAGTCGACATCCTGCTCGGCAGCAACAGCCTTAAATCCGGCGAAGTGCACCTGGCGCATATCCTGATCACCGTACCCGAGGCCGCGAGCGCCGACCAGATCCAGGTCGCGCGCGACAAGGCCGACAAGGTCAAGAAGGACATCGACGGCGGCATGGACTTCTCGGCAGCGGCGATCCGCTATTCGAACGCGCAGGACGCGCTCGACGGCGGCGACCTCGGCTGGCGCCGTTACGACGAGGTGCCCGAGACCTTCGCCAACCTCGCCGAAGGCATGCAGCCGGGCCAGGTTTCGCAGGTGCTGCGCGGGCCGAGCGGATTCCACATCGTCAAGCTGATCGAGAAGCGCGCGAATGGACAAAAGCTCGTGACCGAGTACCACGCGCGCCACATCGAGATCAACGTGACCGAAGTCGTGGCCAGCGAAGACGCGCAGCGCACCGTGCGCGACATCCGCGCGCGCATCGTCGACGGTCATGAAGACTTCGCCAAGCTCGCCAAGGAACATTCGCAGGATCCGAACTCGGCGAACGCCGGCGGCGACATGGGCTGGTTCCCGATCGACCAGTACGGCACGCGCGTCGCAGAAGTCCTGGCGGCGATGAAGGACAACGACATTTCGCAGCCGTTCCAGACCGACGTCGGCTGGCACATCATCCAGTTGCTCGGATCGCGCCAGCAGGATCGTACCGACGAGGCCAAACGCGAACAGGCGCGCGACGTGCTGCGCAACCGCAAGGCCGAAGACGAATACGAAAACTTCCTGCGTCAGATGCGCTCGGAAGCCTATACCTGCGCCAGCGTGGCCGAGTATTCCAGCGCCAGCCTGCCGCAGTGCGGAGCCGAGACTAACGAGAAGAAACCGGCCGCGCCGTAAGTCCGTCGATCATGAGCGCGGCGCTGCCACGGATCGCGCTGACCCCCGGTGAACCTGCCGGTGTCGGACCCGAACTCGTCGCCGCATTGGCGGCGACGGACCTGCAGGCCGATCTGGTCGCGATCGCCGATGCAGGTCTCCTGCGCCGGGCAGCACAGCAGCGCGGCGTGGAAATGCAGCTCGAAGCATTCGACGGATCGCCGCGCGATCGACGCGCGCCGGGCGTCCTGCGTTGCGTCGACATCGCCCTGGCGGTGCCGGTCGTTGCCGGCAAGCTCGATGCGGGCAACGCGCGCTATGTGCTCGACACGCTGGCGCGCGGCGCGGACGGCTGCGCAGCCGCAGAATTCGATGCCCTGGTCACTGGCCCGGTGCAGAAAAGCATCATCGCCGATGCCGGCTTCGCATTTACCGGCCACACTGAATTCTTTGCGCAGCGCGCGCGCTGCGACGTCGTGATGATGCTGGCTGCGCCGAACCCGGATCAGGGCGGCGGTCGTTTCGGCGGCGACTTGCGCGTCGCGCTGGCGACGACGCACTTGCCGTTGTCCGCCGTGCCGGCCGCAATCACGCAGGCGGGCCTCGTGCGCACGCTGCGCATCCTCTGCGACGATCTGATCGGGCGCTTCGGCATTGCCGCGCCACGCGTCGCCGTGCTCGGACTCAATCCGCATGCCGGCGAAGGCGGCCATCTCGGGCGCGAGGAAATCGACACGATCATCCCGGCGATCGAACAACTTCGCGCGGCCGGATTCGATCTGGTCGGCCCACTGCCGGCCGACACCGCATTCCTGCCATCACAACTCGCGCGTTTCGATGCCGTGCTTGCGATGTATCACGACCAGGGATTGCCGGTGCTCAAGCACGCGGGCTTCGGTCACGCCGTCAATGTGACGCTCGGGTTGCCCTACATCCGCACGTCGGTCGACCATGGCACCGCGCTGGATCTGGCCGGTACCGGCAAGGCCGATGCATCGAGTCTCGAAGCCGCTGCGCGGCTCGCGCTGAAACTCGTGGCGCACCGGGCTGCGTGATCGACGCGCACCGCTCCGCGCCTGCTCAGGAACGCATGGCCAGTTGTCGCTTGAGCGAGAACGTCCGCATCGTGTTCTCGGCTGCCTCGTCCTGGATCCCGTGCAGGAGCTTGTGCCGCAGCTCATAGAACTTCGCGGCGTCGAGCGTGCGCGGCGAATTGCGCAGATGGACAAAGAATTCCGCGCCGCCGGTCCTCGTCGCTTCGAGCAGATCGAAAGGCGTTAATTCGAGCCGGCGCAACTCCAGGGCGAGCAGGCAGAATGAGCACGGCGTGAACGCCCAGCAGTGCGTGTCGACATAGTCGTGGTCGCCGCTCTCGCGCCTCGCCTGCCATGTGGCAAAACTTTCCTCGAGCGCCTTGTTGGCCCTGACGATGCTCGGATCCGCACTCTGGGCGAACGCGAAGTTCGCCGCATCGCCGCCATAGGTCGCGTAAAGACTCTGGCTGAGGAAAACCTGCGCCGGACGCGGCTTCGTGCGGTTCTCGAAGAATGCATCGATGAAATCCGCGGTCGTCGAATGCGGCTTGAAGTAGTCGAAGCAGCCGCGCTTGTCGGGCACCGCCATCGACAGCATGCCGTCCGGCTTCAATGCCTGGCTGCAGCCCTGCAGGAATTTCACCGGATTGGGCAGGTGCTCGAAATTGTGCGAGGAAATGATGTAGTCGAACGTGCCCAGTTCGCCGCGCGCTTCGACCAGCTGGGCGATATCGACCGCCGACCCGACGATATCGACGTCCTCGATACGCTCGATCAGGGCGTCGTCGACCTGCGGGTCATCCTTGGCGCGCTGATGCAGAGTCGCCGTGTCGAAGAAATCGAGCGTAACGCAGTTGAAGCCTTCGCGCTTCGGCACGATCGGCGAATGCCAAGGCGCGATCTCGATGCCGCGCATCGACTTCGAAATGTACTTCGTGATCTGTTGCTGGCGGTCCATGGATCCTGCGGTGCCGAAAATGGCAGCCGCGCCCAGGAAATGGACGGCGGCTTGATCAGGGATTGTACCGCGAGGCGCGCGGAACACGGCGCATGCCTGACACGAGGTAGAGGCGCCGTAGGGTGGGCCTTGGCCCACCGTCTTCGGATTTGTGCGGTATGGAGCTACGGTGGGCCAAGGCCCACCCTACGCCCTAGGAGGCGCTGCTGCAGGGCTTCGCCAGCACCGGAACCGGCGCCGCGGGGCGGGCGAATCCCGGTATCTTCTCGAAGATCAGCGCCACGGCAAACAACACGAGGCCGCAGCCGATCGCACTGGCCCAGGTTACCGCTTCGCCGAGGAACATCGCGCCCCATAGTTGTGCGAATACCGGCACGATGAATGTCACCGTGACGGCGCGCTCGCTGCCGGCGTCGCGGATCAGTCGATAGAACAGCGCGTACGCAACGCCGGTGCACACTACGCCGAGCACGATCAACGACCAGACCGCGCCGGCCGTCACCGCATGGGTCGGCGGGGAAATTGCGATCCACGGCACCAGCGGCAAAGCTGCGCCGATCTGCGCGCCGGCGGCCACGACCAGAGGATCGACGGCCGCGAATCGCGCCTTGACCGTGCGCGCATTGAATGCGTAACAGACCGAAGCCAGCAGCGTCCCGGCGAACGCGGCGAGCGTCGTCCAGTTCAACTCCACCGTTCCGAACCGGACCAGCGTGACAACGCCGAGTATGCCGACGACGACCCCGGCCAGCTTCGAGGTCGATGGCCGCATCCCGGCCCACCAGCCAATCAGCACGGTGAACAACGGAACGGTGGCGTTCAAGACGGCCGAGTAGCCGGCGGGAAGCGAGTGTGCAGCGAAAGCAAACAGCAGGAATGGAAAGCCCGAGCCGATCATGCCGACCAGCAGGTAATCGCGCCAATGCGCGCGCCATTGCAGGCGCCGCCGAGTCGCGGCCAGCACAGCGACGAGGACCACGGCAGCCAGCACGATGCGGCCGACCGCTGTCGTGGCCACACCGAGAACCGGCACCGTGATGCGCTGAAACAGAAACGAACTGCCCCAAATCATGCCGAGCAGCAGCAGCTGGGTGATGGTTGCGACGTTCATGACAACTCCATTGGCGCTTCGATGCGCCCGGCCCGCGGGACAGCGGACTGCGAATTGCACGCATGATAGCGCTGGCGCACGGTGCAAAAAATCGGTATTTTCTCGCCCCAGGTGTGAGCGGAATTCACAGCTGGGCGTCGCCGACGAGCGTCCCGGGAGGCGGCAAAAAGTCTTTTGACGGCCTGTCGGAGGTTGCCGATTGGCTAAATCGGCTTCGTTCAGAGCCCGGAAGTATGTCCAATATGTCCTGAAGGAGCGCGACCGATGAACCCGTGGCAACGCCTGCCGCCATTGCGCTCGTTCCGCGTGCTCGAGGCTGCCGTGCGGCACCAGAACTACACTCGCGCCGCCGACGAGCTGCACCTGACCCACAGCGCCGTCAGCCATCAGATCCATGCGCTCGAAGCCAGTCTCGGCGTGCGCCTGTTCGAGCGATCCGGCCGGCAGATGCGCGCGACCGAAACCGGTCGCCAGCTGGCGCTCGACGTGCGCGCGACGCTCGATTCGCTCGCCACGGCAGTCGAGCGCGTGCGCGGCGGCGACAGCAATTCGATCACGGTCAGCGTGCTGCCGTCGTTCGCAGCAGCATGGCTGGTGGCGCGTCTCGGCAGTTTCCTCGAACTGCATCCAAGCATCGAACTGCGGCTGGAGAGCACGACCGCTCTGGCCGATTTCCGCAACGACGGCGTCGATGTCGCGATCCGCTACGGCAGCGGCAACTACGAGGGCTTCGAGTCGATCAAGCTGTTCGACGACGAGCTGTTCCCGTCGATGAGTCCGAAGCTGGCGCGCAGCGCGCGCGTGCGCGTGCCAGGCGACCTGGCTCGCGTGCCTTTGCTGCGCATTCGCACGCACTCATGGGCGCCATGGTTCGCCGCGGCTGGCGTCGACCTGCCCGAGCCGCGCAGGGGCTCGGTGTTCAACGATTCCGAACTTGCGCTGCAGGCGGCGATGCAGGGCCAAGGCGTCGTGCTCGCGCGCGGTTCGCTCGCGGCGACGAAGCTGCGTGCCGGCTTGCTCGTTGCACCGTTCAAGCAGCGCATACCGTCGCCACAGACGTGCTACCTCGTTTATCCGCCGCACCACGGCGACAAGCCGTCGGTCCGCGTGTTCCGTGACTGGCTGGTCGAGGAATTGCGGGTCGCGCCGCCGGCGTACAGCGGCAAATCGAAATGAGCAGCCGAGACCTCGGGCCGCAGCACGCCCACATACCGCGCAAGCGCTTCGGCCAGCACTTCCTGCACGACCAGGGCATCCTGCGCCGCATCGTCGAGGCGATCGCGCCGAAAGCCGACGACCGCATCGTCGAAATCGGTCCCGGCGAGGGCGCATTGACGCTTCCGCTGCTGCGCGCTGCCGGCCACATGACAGCGATCGAGCTCGACCGCGACCTGATCGAGTCGCTCGCCACGCGCACGCGCGGCGTCGGCGACCTCAACATCATCAGTGCCGATGTGCTGACAGTCGATTTCGGCAACCTCGCCGAAGGCACCTCCGGGCTGTCCAGCGATACACCCCTGCGCGTGGTGGGCAACCTGCCCTACAATATTTCCACACCTATACTTTTCCACTGTCTCGACCACGCCGCGTCTATTCGCGACATGCACTTCATGCTGCAGAAGGAAGTCGTCGACCGGATGGCCGCCCCGCCCGGCAGCAAGACCTACGGCCGGCTCAGCGTGATGCTGCAACTGCGGTGCACGGTCGAGCCGCTGTTCAAGGTGCCGCCGGGCGCGTTCCGTCCGCCGCCAAAGGTCGACTCGGCGATCGTGCGCC
>DASRTK010000132.1:0-2622 GCA_035655975.1 Rudaea sp. | reverse complement strand
TTGCTTGATCGTCACAGTGTCGCCGGTCTTCGCCTTGAAGTCGGCGGCGAACGCTGCGTTGATGTCCTGATAGAGCTCGCGCGTCGGATCGTAGGAGACGTTGAGCAAGGCCACCTCGCCCGCGTGGGCGAACTGACCGATGCATAGAGCGAAAGTCAGCAGGACGAACGTGCGTTGCATAGCGCCTCCGGGTTGAGAAAAAAAGACTCTACTTTCCCGCGGCTATGCGCCGAACTGGCGAATCGCCATGTCGATATGAGCGCCGTTGCCACTGCGAGGCCTTGCGCCAGGGCTTGCCTTGTGCTGACGGCCGAGTTCGAAGGGCAACTCGCGCGCGAACTTTGCAGCCATGGTCCGGATTTCGGGAAGCGCCGTGCATTCCCACAGCGCGCCGCGCAACAACGTGCCGATGACGCGCAGTCCGGGTTCGGCTGTGCCGTCGGAACGCATGACCCGCCCTGCCGTATCCGCGTCGATGCCGAGACCTTGTCGATCGGCCCGCACCAGCCGCGATTCGAACATCTGCCTCAGCAACCGGTGCGAGGTTCGCTGCACCACGGTCTGCAGTCCGGTCGCCTGGATCGCCAGGTCGACGGCCAATTGACGGGTAGTGCCATCGTCGCGGCGGCGGTACGTCATCGAAAGCTGCGCGCTACCTTCGATACGGCGCACGCGGCCGGCAACGACTCTCAGGCGTCCCTCGTCCTGCAACCGTTCGACGACCTGGGCCGTTTGCGGCGCCATCCGATGCCGCGCAACTTCCCAGACCCAGCGCACATGGCGCAGGAAGCGACGGCGCTGCGCGATGTCCAGCGAGCGCCAGAGTTCAACCGTTGCAGGCCGCAGTCCATCGACGACGCTGCGCCAGTCCTGCACATCGTCGCGCAGGCTTTCGCGCACCATGCTTACCCAGCGCTGGGTCGACGGTGCGGCCCTCATTTCTTCGATCAATTGCGCCTGGTGTGCGTAAGGCTTGGCTGGTGCGGCGCCGTGAGCCGCCGGAAGACGTCCGTGGCGCGACAGTGCGATGATCCGGGCCTCGGGCCATTTCGCTGCCGCGGACAGGATCACGTCGACAGCCGTCAAGCCGCTGCCGAGCACGGCGATGTCCTGCGGCGCGCTCTCCAGGATCGGCACCTTCCACGGATCGGGCAGATAGCGACCACTGGCGATCGCGTCGCCATCGACCTCGGCAATCGGTACTGGCGGCAGGGCCCCGATCGCGAGCACGACGCCGTCGACGGCGATATGCGTGCCTGCATCGGTGCCGACGCAGTAGCCGCCATGGGCTCCACGTTCGATTGACACCGCCTCGCTGGCCTGCAACTCGAGGCGGACTCGCCCGCTCGCCATCAATTGCGCCAGGGTTGCTTCGACATAGTCGCCGAAGGCTGCACGCGGCAGGAAATCGCCGGGTAACGCCGGCGTGCAGCGCGCTTCGAGAAAGCGCAGCAGCGCACCGGCGTCATCGGCGAACAAGCCCATGTTTGCGGCGCGCACGTTGAGCAGATGCATCGCGTTGTCGGTCGCATAGGCGACGCCGCGTCCCGGTGCGCTGCGTCCGGTAAGCCAGACCAATTCGCAAGCAGCGCCACCCCGGCGCAGGAACTCGCCGACGACCGCTGCGCCGGCGGCCCCGCCGCCAATCACCGCGATGCGCGCCCCGCCATCCCCGCCCGACATTCCGAATCGAATCACGCCGCACTCCCCGCGCCCTGAGTCAGGCCGCCATGGCACCATGCGCGGCGTTAGGAAGGCGCTAAATACGACATGAGATTTCGTGTGGTCGATATTCCGGTGCCGGCGCCCCCTGGATGACCTCGCCGCGATAACCACAGCGCATGACCCTATAACCAACCATTGGTTTTACGCGCTGCGACAAGGGCCTACGATCCGTTCCTGTCTTTGGACGTCTAGACGCCTGCCCATGTCCGCCGAACCGATCCGCACCCTGGTACCGTTGCCGGAAGAGCAAGCCGGTTTGCTGTCGCGTCTGGTCGATGGACTCGATCAGTCGGCGTTGATCTGGCTTTCAGGTTACACCGCGGGCCTTGCCGCCCGGGCGCCGTTGACGGCGCGCGAAGCGGCACCGCTGGCGGCGGTCGAAGCCGCAGTAGCGCAACAGCTGACGATCGTCTACGGCAGCCAAACCGGCAATGCCAGGCGCGTCGCCGAAAAGCTGGGCCGCGAAGCGGAAACAGCCGGACTCGCGGTGCGCCTGCTGCGCGCCGATGCCTACCCGCTGCGTGAACTGAAATCCGAGCGCCTGTTGTACGTCGTTATCAGCACCCAGGGCGACGGCGATCCGCCGGATGATGCGCGCGGATTCGTCGATTTCCTCGCGGGCAAGCGCGCACCACGCCTCGAGAGTCTGGAATTTGCCGTGCTCGGCCTCGGTGACAGCAGCTACGCGAAGTTCTGTGCCGTCGGGGCGAGTATCGACGAGCGCCTTGCCGAACTCGGCGGCAAGCGCCTGTTTGCGCGCGGCGAAGCCGATGTCGATTTCGACACGATCGCCCAGCCGTGGCTGGCGCGCGCGCTGACCAGCGCGCGCGAGGCTCTGAAGTCCACGACCTCTTCGCCAATCTCCAAGGTGACGCCGCTGCGTCCGCAGCGCGCGCC
>DASRTK010000131.1:0-19771 GCA_035655975.1 Rudaea sp. | reverse complement strand
GCCGACAACATTTTCCTGAACCTGGCCGAGAATTCCACCGTGAACCTTGTGGAGATCCTCCCGGCCAAGGAACTCGAAGGCATATCGGTCACGGCGAATTCCGCCGTGCTCGCGGTATTCAACTCGGACAACAAGGGCCTGAGCACGAACATCTCTCCGGCCCAGCTGCAGGCGGCGCCGAACGGCGACAATTCATTCCAGAGCATCGCGCGCATGGATCCGCGCATTTCGGTCACGGACCGTGACGCGCAGGCGATCTCCGCGAACGGCAAGAACTTCCGCTACAACTGCATCACGGTCGACCAGGTCAACGCGGGCGATCCGTTTGGCCTGGAGTCCAACGGCCTGGCGAGCGTCGGTTCGCCGATCTCGACCGAGGCGATCGACTCGTACCAGTTGTCGACGACGAACTTCGACAGCTCCACGCGCGGCTGCGTCGGCGCGAACGTCAATGCCGTCAGCAAGAGCGGCACCAACGAGTTCCACGGCGAGTTCTACTACAAGTACCGCAACAACAACGACAGCTTCATGGGCAAGATCGCGCCGATCGGCAGCGATACTGAGCAGCCCTATACCGGCTGGGATCGGGAATGGACGGCCGGCTTCAACGTCCACGGCCCGATCATCAAGGACACGCTGTTCTTCTTCTTCAGTTACGAAAAGGCCGAGCGAGTCGGCATCGGCGCCGTGTCGGCTCCGTCCGACGGCACCGGAAGCACGACTCTCGTGCAGGGCCTGAACACCGAGTTCTTCAACGCGGTAAACGCCCAGGCGGTTACCTTCGGGCTCAACCCGGGCGATCGTTCGTTGGCGAACCTTACGGATGAGCGCTACCTGGCCAAGGTCGACTGGAACATCAACGATACGCAGCGTGCGGTGTTCCGCTACAGCCAGACCAAGGAAGACCAGCCCGTCCCGACAGGCAGCTCGACGTCGGTGACGCCGAACAGCAACTGGTATTTCAAGAACCGCGACATCAAGACTTATCTCGGCCAGCTGTTCAGCGACTGGACCGACATCTTCTCGACCGAAGTCGACCTGCAGTACGCCGACTATGGACAGACGCGCGGTCCGCTCGCCGGCGGCTATCAGCCGTCGGTGCAGGTGACCGTTCCGACAACCGCATTTACGCCGAGCGAAACGCTGGGCACGGAATTCTCCAGCCAGGTCAACCTGGTCGCGATCAAGTCGTACTACGGCTATTTCGCCGGCGCCTGGCACCTGGGCGATCACGTCATCAAGGCCGGCTTCAACGGCAACGAGGACAAGGTCTACGACGCATTCGAGCAGGCTGCGGTCGGCAGCTACACGTTCCAGGGCCTGACGAACTTCCAGAATCAGGTATGGGAGGAGTACGTGCTCAAGCAGCCGGCTCCGGGCCTGACCCTCGAGCAGTCGCAGGCGAACTTCAAGAAGCAGCAATACGGTCTGTTCGTCCAGGATACCTGGCAGGTGACCGATCGACTGTCGCTGACTTATGGCCTGCGCTACGACGTGCCGAAGTTCCCCGAAGAGCCGACCTTCAATCCGTGCTTCGCCGCGGCGCCGGGCGTGGCGTTCAGCGCGAAGAATGCCGACGGCTCGACACGCTGTTCGGTCGCCAAAGGCGGCTTCGGGTTCGCCAACAATTCGGTGCCGAGCACCGGTACGTTCCAGCCACGTGTTTCGTTCAACTACGACTTCGATGCGGAGTACAAGACGCAACTGCGCGGCGGCATCGGCATGTTCGTCTCCGACGTCCCGACGGTGTGGTACACGAACACATTCGGCAACCCGGGCACATCGATCGTCACCTACGACATCGTCAATACCGGCAACGACCCGATCGGCACCCTGCTGTGCAGCACGAATGGCAAGAACTTCACCAAGGCGAGCGGCTCTTCCTGCCCGGCCGGGCAGATTCCGTACGTGAAGCAGGCGCCGGTTTTCAATGCGGGCAATCCGCTGGTTCCCGGAACCGGTACGCTGGTGCTCGGTTCGAGCGTCGCGCAGATGTCGGTCGACACGATCGACCCGAATTTCCAGATGCCGACGACGACACAGGTCGCGCTGGCGTTCGATCGTGAGCTGCCATGGATGGGAATCATCTCGTCGCTGTCGGTCAACTTCACCCAGACCGAAAACGACATCTTCTACAACAACCTCAACCTCGGCGCGCCGCAGTTCACGGGTTCCGATGGCCGGCAATATTTCTGCACTCAGGCGAACGCGACGAAGTGCAGCAGCAGCATCAAGGCCGGCGCGAATCCGTCGTTCGGCAACGTGACCGAGCTGACCAACACGCATCAGGGTCTGTCCAATACGGTCGTGCTGTCGTTCACCAAGCCGATGTCGGATGACTGGAGCGCGATGGTCGCATTCCGCGGCGGCCACGCGACCGACGTGAATCCGGGCACTTCGAGCGTTGCCAACTCCAACATTCTCGGCAACGTCTGGGTCAACCCGAACACCGACATCGCCGCGACCTCCAACTACAGCGTCGCGGAGCGCGTCATCGCCAGCTTCACCTGGCAGCACCACTTCTTCGGCGACAACCTGACCCAGTTCAGCCTGTTCGGCGACATGCACTCCGGCGCGCCGTACAGCTGGGTTTCGGGCACGGATACCAACGGCGACGGCTACAGCCGCGATCTGGTCTACATTCCGAAGTCGATCACCGACGTCGAGTGGGCATCGGCCGTCACCGATGCGCAGAAGGCGCAGTTCATGAGCTACATCGACAACAATTCCTACCTCAAGAAGCACGAGGGTGAGATTGCCCAGCGCAACGCGGTGCGCGCGCCATGGATCAACCAGTTCGACTTCGCCTTCCGCCAGGAAATCCCGGGCATCTTCGAAGGCAACAAGGGCGAGCTGCGCTTCGACTTCTTCAACATCGGCAACCTGTTCAACAGCCACTGGGGTGTCGAGCAGCGCGCAGGCTTCCCGCTGATCCGCAACCTGGCCAACGTCAGTGGCTACAACCCGGTGACGGGCAAGTACATCTACGACATCAGCTCGGGAGCCTACAAGGACAAGAACGGAAATTACGTACCGCAGAGTCTCGTGATCAACGAAGGCCAGACGCCGGGCGTGCCGATTCCGAGCCAGCGCTGGTCGGTCATGGTTACGGCCAAGTACAAGTTCTGAGGAAGCAACTGCCGCGATCAAATCATGATCGCGCAGGACAAGGGCGGCCGCGTACGGCCGCACTTGCAAGAGAGAAAAACACTGGGCGCCCGCAAGGGCGCCTTTTTTTTAACGCCAGGGACGGCGTGTACGCCGGAAATGCAGGAGCATTTTCCGGCGCGTGCCTCAATGACTCGACTCCCTGAAAAAACGAAGGAGCAATTTCCGGCGCGTGCCTCAATGACTCGACTCCCTGAAAACGAACGAGCATTTTCCGGCGAGTGCCTCAATGGCTCGACTCCCTGAAAACGAACGAGCATTTTCCGGCGAGTGCCTCAGTGGCGCGACTCCTGAAAGCGAAGGAGCAAATTCCGGTTGAGCCCGAATCAGCAAGCATCCGCTAGTCGCCCTGAGCGCAGGACCGCAGGGCCGAAGTCGAAGACTCGCTTCGGCCTCTCTCGGCCATCCAGGGCCCCGAGGCACTTGCACTCCTGCCCGGCGCTTCGCTTGCTGCGCGAGCTACGCTCGGCGCGAACGGATTTTCAACGTAATTCTCCAGTCTTCTATTTCGCTTGCACTTCGGCGCTCCGCCGCCCGATACTTCCGAGTCTCGAATTGATTTCCGGTGGTCGCAGGTAATGCAAGCAGCATCTCCAAAAATGCCAAAATCCACAGTCAGCGCGCGCATCTCGCCGGTCGCCGGCATGGACGTGCTGTCGCGCGACGAAGTATCGCGCCTTCGCGATGCCTCTCTCGGCGGCCTGCACGCGTTGTTGCGGCGCTGCGCGCTGGCCGTGCTGACTTCGGGCAGCATGAGCGACGATCCGCGCAGCATGACCGAGCGTTATCCGGATTTCGACGTGCAGGTCCTGCAGCAGGATCGCGGCGTCAAGCTCGAACTGACCAACGCGCCTGCCAGCGCGTTCGTCGACGACCGCATCATCCGTGGCATCAACGAACTCCTGTTCGCCGTAGTGCGCGACATCGCCTACGTCGCGACGCAGATCGATGCCGGCAGGTTCCACCTCGACAATTCGCACGGCATCACGCATGCCGTATTCGAAATTTTGCGCAATGCGCGCGTGCTGCGCCCGAATATCGAACCGAACCTGGTCGTCTGCTGGGGCGGCCATTCGATTCCGCGCCATGAGTACGCCTATACCAAAGCGGTCGGCTACGAACTCGGCTTGCGCGAGCTCGACATCTGCACCGGCTGCGGGCCCGGAGCGATGAAGGGCCCGATGAAAGGCGCGACGATCGCGCACGCAAAACAGCGCCTGCGTTCGCGCCGCTACATCGGCATCACCGAGCCCGGCATCATCGCGGCAGAGGCGCCGAATCCGATCGTCAACAACCTGTTGATCATGCCGGACATCGAGAAGCGCCTCGAGGCGTTCGTGCGCATCGGCCACGGCATCATCGTGTTTCCGGGCGGCGTCGGCACGGCCGAAGAGATACTCTACCTGCTCGGCATCCTGCTGCATCCGGCCAATGCGAACCTGCCGTTCCCGCTGGTCCTCGCCGGTCCGGCCGAGTCGGTTGCCTACTTCGAGCAGATCGACCGCTTCCTGCGCCTCGTACTCGGTGACTCGGTTGCCGAACGCTACCGCATCGTTACCGGCAATCCTTCGGAAGCGGCGCGCCTGATGCTCAAGGGCATCGACAAGGTGCGCATCCACCGGCTCGACAACAAGGATGCGTTCTTCTTCAACTGGGCACTGGCGATCCAGCACGAATTCCAGCAGCCGTTCCGGCCGACACACGAGAATGTCGCCGCGCTGAATCTGCATCGCGACCAACCGCGCCATTCGCTTGCCGCCGACCTGCGCCGCGCCTTCTCCGCGATCGTCGCGGGCAACGTCAAGGAAGAGGGCATTCGGGCGATCGAAGCGCATGGCCCGTTCGTGATCGACGGCGATGCCGAGATCATGCGCGCCCTCGATGCGCTGCTGGCGAGCTTCGTCGCGCAGCAGCGCATGAAGTTGCCCGGCGCGGTCTACACGCCGTGTTATCGGATCAAGACGTAGGGTGGGCCTTGGCCCACCATCCATCGTTTTGACGCAAGAGCGCAGGGCGGTCCCCAGGGCCCACGATCCATCGTTTTGACGCAAGAGCCTAGGGCGGTGGGCCAAGGCCCACCCTACGTACGACAAATGTCAGCTCGCCGGTAGCGCCAGGTGCGCAGCGTCGAGTCTGCCGGCGCCGCGCGGAGTGGCTGCAGGCGAGTCACTCGCGATCAGTGGCGCGCCGTTGACGAGATGGCGCCACATGCGATCGAGCGCGCAATACCCGTAGGGGAGCAGCGGCACGTAGCGATCGCCGAATCCGGGCAAGGCAAGAAATGCATCGAAATGTTGTGCGTGCGGAATCGACCAGTAGATCGGGTTGCGACCATTGGCACGCAACCAGGCCGCACAAGCTGCTGAATTGAAGGCGTCGGGCACCAGGCCGTCCTCGCGACCGTGAATGACCCACAGCGGAAGTTCCTTGCGCGGCAGCTGCGCAGCCGTCGCTGCAACCGAAGCGCGTAGTGTGTCGGCTTCGGTACCTCCTCCAGTCCATAGGTCGCGCAGACTGCGCAGCCCGCGCAGAGGCGGATCGAACGGGTCGCCCGGCATGGTTTCGTCGAGGAAGACGCCAGCGCCGGGCGGGATGCCGCTCGAATCGCTCCACCACGCGGCGCGCTCGTCCGGCGTCGGCGCGCGCGCGTTGCCGGCGGCATCGTGTGCGTCGAAGCGATAACCGCAGGGCATGTTGCCGACGGCCCGGCACAGGTACGACGAAGCGTAGGTCGCCGCGAGTGCGCGCCAAAGATCGAATGCCGTCGACGACGCTGCGCAGCCCAGCGCAGCATCGCTCCAGCCGCTGGCGCGCAGACGTTCGAGCGCCTCCGCCGCTTGTGCGCTGGCATCGGCCGCATCGAGCACACCTGCCGCGTGCAGGCTTGCGCAACGCGCGGTCCACGCTGGCGGCACGTGGCCTTGCACGCGCGCGAATGCAGTCGCATCGAAACTCGCGTGGGTAAGCGCACAGGGCAGCAACAGAGCCGCTTCGGTCGCATAGTCGTACAGCACCCGACTCGCGTCGAAGGCCGGAACATTGACGTTCGGAGCGAGCGCGACGACTCCAGCGAGCATGCATTCTTGATCGAGACCGGCGGCCTGCAGCACGGCGCCGCCGCCATTCGACAAGCCCACTGCGATGATCCGGGTGTTTTCCGCCGTGAAGGGCGCCGCCTGCGGGAACGCGTGATCGAGCATCGCCAGGCCGAACTGCGCTGCCTGCAGTACATGACGACCCCAGTCGGCTTCCGGATTGTCGCCGGAATGCGCATGTTTCACCGCGATCCCGGCTTCCGGCGATGTGCCGGCCGGCGCGAATTCGAGCGCGGCGTCGCCGAGCGAGGCCCGGGTGCCGTCGAGGCTCGAGCCGGTCGCGGTAACCGTGTCGAAAAAACCGCTGCCCGCGCCCTTGTCGGTGTACGCGACGGCGCAGCCGCGCGTCAGTCCCCACGCACCCGCGAGCGCAATCGCGCCATAGATGCCGCGCGACCCGGACGACGCGGTCACGACGAGGCAGCGGGCTTTGGCATCGAAGCCGTCCGGAATCTGCACAAGTATACGATGCGGCGAATTCGCTTTCGGGACTTTCGCGAAGGCGTGAAATTCGCGTCCCGGCACGCTCGCGTCACTGCCGTATAGTTCGCCGTAGCCGCCGAGCGGTCCGAGGTCGGCGATGGCTTTCCAGGCGGTCTGAATCGCGCGCCGGCGCAACTCCAGCGGCGTCGGCGCATCGGTGTCCGTGAACGTCGTGGACGCGCCACGCAAGCCGGCTAGGCCCAGACCTGCGGTCAGCAGGTCGTCGTCGCCGCGGTGTGGAGTCTCACGGACGGCACTGGTGAGGAAGTCGATCGACACTGCGCGACCAATCTCAGCCGAACGGCGCCACGCCGATCCACTTCGCGTGCAGCCAGAATGCGAACGCGGCCCAGATAGCGGCGCCGATCACCACTGTCAGCAGATCGCCGAGCAGGGTGCCGCCGGGATAAGTGACACCGGCTTTGCGATCGCGCCGGCGCGAGACGGTGAAGCCTGCGACTGCCCAGATCAGGAATGCGCCGAACAACACGACATCGTGCAGCATTCCGGTCGCCAGCAGGTGGCCGAGAGCCCAGACCTTGATGCCGGCATACATCGGGTGGCCGAGCTTTGCCTTCAGGTGATTGCGCGGCACGTAGGCAGCGGCGACGAGTACGAACGCGATCAGCGTGAACAAGGCATTCGCGTGGCGTAGCCTCATGGGCGGGATGTACAGCAATTGGGGATGTTGCCGGGCCTCGCCAAATCCCCAGATCAGCAGCACGAAGCCGGCGATCGACAACACCGAGTACATTCCTTTCCACGGACCTTCGCCGATGCGCGCGATTTGTCTCATGCGCCAATCGCCAGCGACGGTGCGGACGGAATGCAAGCCGAGAAAAACGGCGAGGCCGGCGATCAGCAACCACATGGGGAATCCTCCGGGAAGCCAGGTGCGCGACAGTCTACGCCGACGATCGCGTCGATGGAGGGGAGTGTCGCGGCGCGGACATTGCGGGATAATGGCGCCTTGCCTCCGAGAGCGCTCCCATGACCGCACCAAAACTGCCCTCGATCGGCACGCCGCTGTCGCCGGCCGCAACCCGCGTGATGCTGCTCGGCGCCGGCGAACTCGGCAAGGAAGTGCTGATCGCACTGCAGCGCCTCGGGGTCGAGACGATTGCCGTCGATCGTTACGAAAACGCGCCGGGCCACCAGGTCGCGCATCACGCGCGCACGATCACGATGAGCGATCCACGGCAACTCAAGGCACTGATCGAGACAGAACGGCCCGACGTCGTCGTGCCGGAGATCGAAGCGATCGCGACGCCGATGCTCGAGGAACTGGAAGCCGCTGGCATCGTGCGCGTTGTTCCGACTGCGCGCGCTGCGCGGCTGACGATGAATCGCGAAGGCATCCGCCGGCTCGCTGCCGAAACGCTGGGGCTGCCGACGAGTCCGTACAGGTTCTGCGATTCGCTCGGCGAACTGCAGGCCGCAATTGACGACAGTATCGGCTATCCATGCATCGTCAAGCCGGTCATGAGTTCGTCAGGCAAGGGCCAGAGCAGGATCGATGGTCCGGAGGATGTGAGGGAGGCCTGGGATTATGCGATGGCTGGCGGCCGCGTCAGCCTCAACCGCGTGATCGTCGAGGGTTTCATCGATTTCGATTACGAAATCACGCTGCTGACCGTACGGGCGCGAGATTCCAGTGGCGCAATCCAGACGCATTTCTGTGCGCCGATCGGCCACGTCCAGGTGCATGGCGATTATGTCGAGAGCTGGCAACCGTGCGCGATGGATCCCGCGGCGCTCGCGCGCTCGCAGGAGATTGCGAAAAAGGTCACCGACGATCTCGGCGGGCAGGGTATTTTCGGCGTCGAACTGTTCGTCAAGGGTGGACAAGTCTGGTTCAGCGAGGTCAGCCCGCGACCGCACGACACCGGCCTGGTCACGATGATCTCGCAGTGGCAGAGCGAATTCGAGCTGCATGCGCGCGCGATACTCGGTCTGCCGGTGGACACGTCGCTGAAAAGTCCCGGCGCGTCGGCCGTGATCTACGGCGGCGTCGACGGCAAACCACTGGTGTTCGATGGCGTCGCCGACGCGCTGGCCGTGCCGAACACCGACGTTCGCTTGTTCGGCAAGCCCGAGAGTTTTCTCAAGCGGCGCATGGGTGTCGCACTCGCGCACGACGCGGACGTCGAGGTAGCAAGGAAGAACGCGAAGCTCGCGGCGGGCAAGGTCAAGCCGCGTAAGGGTTGAGTGGCCCGCGCGACCGACGTGAAATCACTCGGTCGCGAAATCCTGCATTGACATCCGGCCCGATTGCAGGGCCCTTCGTCTCGAAGGGCTCTGCGTTCGCTTGCCAGCAGGCGCAGTGCGTTACTGCTTGTCGTACGTCGCGCTGGTGCTGATCTTCTTGCCCGCCGCGTCGGTTCCGCTCAGTTTGACCGTGCGGCTCTTGCCATCGGTAGAGAGGATGATGTTGCCCGTGAGCAGCACTTTCCCGCCCTTCTTCACATCGAGTTCCATCGTGCTGGCATCGATCTTCCTGTATGCACGCGCGTCCTGGGTCGCATCACCGGTCACCGGATAGTCCTTGCCGTCGAACTTGCCGGTCCATTCGTTGTGCGTAGCCTTGCCGTCGCCGGAAACACCATCGACCGTGACCTTGACGTCAGCGCCGGCGGCGGCGTAGACGACGGTGCTGTTCTTCGGCGCCCCCGCGGGGATGGTCGACTTCGCTTCATTCAACTTCCACGTGCCCATGTTGGCGTCGGCGGCCAGGCATGCCGACGTTGCGAACAAGCCGAGTAGCGCAGTCAATACGATCGTTCTTGTGCTCATATCCCCTCCTGTTTGAGAAACACGATCCGCCAATGGCGAACCTTGCGCCGAGTGGCGCGTGCAGCAACACACTTGTACGTGACCAGAGCCGTCATGTCTGTTCGGTGGCGCACCGGCGCACGCATCGCGACGCGGAAACGCCCCGGCAGCTTCAGAATTTTGCGAAATAGACGTCGCCGGTTCCTGCCTTCGATTCGCCCTCGGCCCAGATTCCGTAGAAGTTCCCGGATTGATCGGTCACCATCTCCGTGTAGTCGCCGTACGGATGATCGAATCCGGCGGCAGTCTGGTAGTTGCGATACGGCATCGGCTGCGTCATCACCCTTTCGGCGCCCCAGCTAGTCGTGCCGTTGGTGCTGCTGCGCTCGTAGACATTCCACGTTCCGCATTGACCCGTCGTGAGCGAGCTCTGGCAGGTGTAGTTGCCGCCGAACGAAGCGCGGTTATCCATCCAGATGACCTTCACCGCCGAGGCGGTCGCCGCGATCGACGGAAAGCCATGCCACACACCGGCCGGGGCGAGCGAGACTTCGGAACCGTTCGGCCACGAAGAGGCATTGAACGGGATGTTCCAGGTCGCGCCGAGCGTATCGGAATACTTGCTGTAGATGCGCTCCGGCGCACCCGAGGCGCCCGCGCCCGCGTTGTAGATCACGATGACGCGGTCGTTCGGTGTCCCCGGCTGCACCGCAATCTGGATCGAGCCACCCCAGTAATCCCACCCCGAACCGGTGACCTGCGGTCCTCCCGCGCTGCGGTCGAGCGTCGTCACCGCGTAGGTCGAAAACAGGTTGCTCGAGCTCTGCACGTAGAACGTGCTCTGGCCGGTGCCGTTGTTCGTGGTTCCGACCCACGAGAAGTAGGCGTGGCCGCGCGTATCGAGGATTCCGCCAGTCGCGAGCGCAACGCCGTTCGGCGCGATGTTGACCTGCTTGGCGCTGAAGCTCGCGCCGCCGTTCGTGCTGACGCTGACATTCTGCTTGCCGCCGTTTTCGAACGCGACCATCACGTTGTTGTTGCCGTCGACGAGCACGATGTCCTTGTCGCCGCGGCCACCGTTCGTGATGTCCACGGGCGGACTCCAGGTCGCGCCGAAATCATCGGAATAGATCACTTCGATCGGCGTGTACTGGGTATTGCCGTCCATGTAACCGGCGTAGATGCGGTGATTGGCGCCGAGCGCCAGTTGCGCGTCGACATTGTTGCCTTGCACCGGGCAGCGAGGAATCGTGACCGGCCCCCAGTGGCTGCCGCCGTCACTCGACGACTGGAAGTACATGTACGAGCTTGTGGTGTGCTTGCCCGCACCCTTGAACGGCATGCACGTTGCGCCGGAGGAATCCTTGAGTGTGCTGGCCAGATAGTGCGGCCAGAATGCGTAGACATGGCTGCCGTCGACGAGGATCGCCGGCTCCCAGTCTTCGCCGGTGCCGTCACCGAGGCGGTGGGACGCTATGCCGGTTTGCGCGATCCCGGATACAGATGAAAAGAGCAACGACACGACAACGACCCAATGAGGCAGTTTCATGATCGATCTCCCTGTTGGCCGCGTCGAATATATCAACAAGAACGCGCCTGGCGGCGAATCTGTGCGCCCTGCGAACATGTCAACGTCAGCCAGGCTCTGCCATGGCGGTCACTCGTCCTTGGACTGCGTCCCCTTATCGCAACGGCCACAGCCGCAGGGCGCAACAGTGTGTCACGGCGCGACCAATGCGCCATACGAATCTGGCCGCCGGTCGCGATAGAACTGCCAGATGTTGCGCACCTCGCGGATCTTGTCGAAATCGAGTTCGGCCGTGATCAGTTCGCTGCGGTCGCGCGAAGCGGTCGCGACGAAGCTGCCGCGCGGATCGCAAAAGTAGCTCTGCCCGTAGAATTCGCCAATGTTCCACGGCGCTTCGGTACCGACGCGATTGATCGCGCCGACGAAGTACGCGTTCGCGACCGCATGCGCCGGCTGCTCCAGCTTCCACAGGTATTCGGACAGACCAGCCACGGTCGCCGACGGATTGAAGACGATTTCGGCGCCGCCGAGTCCGAGCGCGCGCGCGCCCTCCGGAAAGTGGCGGTCGTAGCAAATGTATACGCCGACCTTGGCGTACTTGGTGTGGAACACCGGATAGCCAAGATTGCCCGGGCGAAAATAGAACTTCTCCCAGAATCCCGGCAGGCAGTGCGGAATGTGGTGCTTGCGGTACTTGCCGAGGTACGTCCCATCCGCGTCGATCACCGCGGCGGTGTTGTAATAGACGCCCGGTTCGTCTTCCTCGTAGATCGGCACGACGATGACCATGCGATGGCGCCGCGCCTGTTCCTGCATCAGCTTCACGGTCGGGCCGTCCGGAATGCGCTCGACCGCTTCGTACCAGCGCGGGTTCTGCTCGGCGCAGAAATACGGACCGGTGAATATCTCCTGCATGCACAGCATCTGCACGCCTTCGCGCCCTGCCTGTTCGACGAACTCGAGCGTCTTGTCGAGGTTGGCGCCGCGTATCGTCGCGATCGCTTCGTCGGCAGCGCAGGCCATCGATGTCTGGATCAATCCGCACTTCACGATTCGGGGCATGACAAAGTTCCTCTGAAGAGTTGGCTCGCGCGCTGCATCATCTTAGCGCGAGGATATCGCGGGATTTAACGTCGTCTGGAAGTTGGGCGCATCAAAACGCATCGATGTCGCCGAGCGCACGAATCAGCCGGCGCGCACGCTTGTCGGGCTTGGTCGCCGGTTTTTCGTAGCCGGCTGCTGCCAGACGGCGCTGCTCGGCGGCGAGTTCGCGCGCGGCGCGGCCGGCCTGCGTTTCGACGTAACACTGCTGCGCGAGCGCGGCCGACCCGCGTTGATGACGCAGCGCCGTGACGTCGATCTCGTAGCGGTCCTCGCCGCGCAAGATCTTCAGACGGCTGCCGACCTGCACCGGCGTCGCGGGCTTGGCCGGGCCATCGCCGACGTCGATCTTGCCGCCCTCGATCGCCTGCTTGGCGAGCGCGCGCGTCTTGAAGAATCGCGTCGCCCAGAGCCATATGTCGAGACGCACTCCGGCTGCGGCGTTCGTCGCAGAGGCCGCAAGGGGCGGCGCACGCTGCTTCATTGCACGCTGCTTCATTGCGCAGTGGTCCGGTCCATGTACGCCAAAGATTAGCATCGAATTCCGCCGGCCGGTTTGTGCAGTTGCTGCGGACCCGGCGCCGGGAAATTGTGCGGCCCGTCACGATCGCTTAAGCGTTCTTCGGCTAGTTTTGCACGGGCAGGGGTGCAGTTCCGGAAAATCCGGGGACGTTGATATGTCTACACTCGCCCGTGCCCTTCAGGCGATCGACGACGAGTCGAACGCCAAGCCTTCCGATCTCGCCCTTTCAGGGAACACGCCGGCGCAATTCGATGCGAGCCTGGTCACGAACCTGACCGTTCAGTACGACGAACTCGATGCGACGTTCAAGGCGGCAATCAGCCAGCTGAAGTCGGATCCCGACGCGGCGGAGCGCATGACGCGCGAATGTGCCGAGCAGCTGCTCAAACTCAGGCACATCGAGGCAATCCGTCTGTATCCGGTCATCGGCCGCAGCATATGGCACGATCCGGTCGCGCGCCGCCTGTTCTGGCAGTCGCGCCTGGTCATGCTCGGCCTGGCACGTCGAGTTCTGCGCCGCTTTGAAGACGTCACGAGGGCGATGCGCTCCGCCACGGTACCTGAAACCGCGGTCGACCATTTCGTCAAGGCGCTGGCAGAGTACCGGCAACGCAACGAGACCGAGATTTATCCGCTTTATGCCATGGCCGGGCGGCGCAATACGGCGACCGGACCGCAAGCGGCCTGAGTCAGGCCGGGCTGACCCGCGCCGAGGCCACCGCCAGGCCTCAACTCAGTACGGCGTACCATCCTTGCGCCGGTAGCCGCCCTTGCCGGAGTAGCGGCCCGGCATGAATACCATGTCGATGTCGGAATACTCGCCGTGGTCGGCGTCGTTGCGCGAGCCGACGACGAGGAACTCGGCATCGGCGTTCGAACGGTTCTGCAGACAATGTCCCTCACGCTGGCCGCCGGGGAATCCGGCGCAGTCGCCGGCGCGCAGGATTTCTTCGCCGCTGTCGGTCACCAGCACGAGTTCGCCGTTCAACACGTAGACGAACTCGTCCTCGTGCGAATGCCAGTGACGCTGGCTCGACCACACGCCGGGAGCGAGCCGGTACAGGCTGACGCCGAACTGCGTGAGCCCGGCCGCGTCGCCGAGCCGCTTCCATTGGCGCTGGCGGCACGGCAGATCATGCGGCGGCGGATAACGCGTACCGGAGTCGCTCGGCGCAAGGTCCTTGTCGATCTTGGGCATGGTGGTTCTCGCTTTCTGCCATCGGGCCGCGCGATCATACACAAGCGCCGGCTGGCGCGGCCCCCGCTCCCATCACGAGCGACGCCAGGAATGCGGAATCCGGGACGGGCTCAAGGCGAGTGGTCCGTCACCGAGCAACACCTGCGCGGCGCACAGCACGAACAGGTAGAGCGGATACTCCCAGCCCCCGTTCGGATTGCCGAACATCCAGCCGTTCTTCGCGTGCACCCAGAAAATCGCGCCGAGCAGGATCGGCGAAAGGGCCAGCGCGACCCAGCGCGCCTGCACGCCCAGGATCAACATCGCTCCGCCGACGACTTCGGCGACAAACGTGACGTAGGCGAGCGCGCCCGGCAGGCCGATGCCGACGAAGAACGCGGCCGTTCCGGCCAGGCCGAACGTGAACAGTTTCAGGATCACGCTGTGGGCCAGGAACATGACACCGAGCGAAACGCGGAGCAGAAATACCGCGGCTTGGCCGCTGGGGGAGTCGGCGGAATATTGCGCAACAGGGATGGCGTGCATGAGGGTCTCCTATGTAGTTGCAAGTGCAACTACAATATAATTGCTTTTGATTGCAATTGCAACTACTATCGGCGGCATGAAGACTTCCACTGCCGTCGCCCGCGCCTCGACCCAGACCTGGGCCCTGTTCCTGACCGCGCATTCGGTCCTCGTCGGCGCGATGGAATCGCGCCTGAAGGACGCCGGATTGCCGCCGCTGGCCTGGTACGACGTCCTGTGGATTCTGGAGCGCACGCCGGACCAGCGCCTGCGCATGTCCGCGCTGGCGGACCAGTTGGTCCTGACCCGGTTCAATGTCACGCGACTGGTCGATCGTCTGGTCGAGGCTGGCCTGGTCGCGCGACGGCAGACGAAAGAGGACGGCCGCGGCTTCTACGCCGTGCTCACCGAGAAGGGCCGTGTGTTGCGCAGGCAGATGTGGGCCGTATACCAGCCGGCGATCGTCGAACTGTTCAACCAGCATCTGAGCAGCGCGCAGCACGCGCAAATGCAATCGGCCCTGCGCCGCTTGCTCGAGCAAGGCGCAGTGCAGGTTCGATAGGCTGGCTGGACCGCGTCGCGACGGACAGCGACAGGCGTTACGGTTCGCTCCAGCGCCGCAACAGATTCATGTGGGTCTTGTTCACCAGGTCGTAGGCGTCGCCCGGACCATTCGGCGGCCGCAGGATCTCGATCGTGCGCGCCAGGTCGCGCAGCACCTCGCGCGCCGCCGTCTCGCGCACGTGACTCTGGATCCAGGCGACGACTGCCAGGCGCTCGCCGCGCGTGACCGGCCGCACCTGGTGCAGCTGGCCGGTCGGATAGCAGACCAGTGCGCGCGCCGGCAGCTTGACGATCAGCGCGCCGCTGCCGGACTCCAGCGCCAGTTCGCCGCCGGTGTACTGGTCCGGTTCGTTGAGGAACAGAGTCACCGAAAGATCCGTGCGCCAGAGCGTGGACTCGCCCATCAACGCGCGATCGACGTGAGGCCCATAGTGCATGCCTTCGCGATAGCGCGACACCAGCAGCGAATGCAACTGCTTCGGGTAAACCGCGCTGCAAAAAGCGGTGTTCCGGCGCAGCGCGCCAAGGAGTATTTCGGTGACTGCCTGCACCTGCGTGGCATCGCGGCGGACCTGCTCGTTTTCCTTGGTGCGCGCGAGCGCGGGACTGGCAGTCTCGCGGCCGTCGACGAATTCGGCGGCAGCGACCAGGCCGAGAATCTCGCGATGCTCGGCTTCGCTGACGACTTCCGGAAACGTGAGGATCATGCGCGGCGCCACTGGAGCCCTGGTCCGAGTATACCAAGGCGTGGCGGCCGTTCGAACCAGGCTGCATATGGCGCGCAGCGCGCACCTGTCTCCGCACTACCCGAGCGCTGCCGCAATTCCGTAACCATCGTGCAATACGCTGCCGCGCATGAATATCCTGATGCTCTCGGATGTCTACTTCCCGCGCGTCAACGGCGTGTCCGCGTCGATACGCACGTTCGCGCGCGAACTCGCGCGGCTCGGGCACGCCGTGACGATCGTCGCGCCAGACTATGACGTGATCGCGGAGCAGGGCGACTTCGAGATCGTCCGGCTGCCGGCGCGCGTGATCTTCTTCGATCCGGAAGATCGCCTGATACGCGGGTCGGCGACACGCGCCGCCGTCCGCGACCTGGCCGAACGCGCCTGGGACGTCATCCATATCCACACGCCGTTTCGCGCGCACCAGATCGGCGTCGCGCTGGCGCGGCGCACCGGCGTGCCGACGGTCGAGAGCTACCACACGTTCTTCGAGGAATACGCGGCGCATTACCTGCCGTGGCTGCCGGCGGCGTGGTTGCGCCTGGGGGCCCGCCGGTTCTCGCGGCGCCTCTGCCACGACGTCGATCACCTGATCGTGCCGACGCAACAGATGGCCGATGTGCTCTGCCGGTACGGGATTACGACGCCATCGTCGGTGATCCCGACCGGAGTCCATCTTGACGAGTTCTGCGGCGGCGATGGCGGCCGGTTCCGGGACGAACATGCAATCGGGCGCGGCCGGCCGACGTTAGTGACCGTCAGCCGGCTCGCCGCGGAAAAGAACATCGCGTTTTTGCTCGACGTCACGCGCGCACTGGTCGGCGACTTTCCGGATCTGATGTTCATCATCGCCGGCGAGGGACCCGATGCCGATCGGCTGCGCCAGCGCGCCAGCACGCTCGGCCTCGACGAGAACGTGCGCTTCGTCGGCAACCTCGACCGGCGGACGCGGCTGCTGGACTGCTACAAGGCTGGCGACGTTTTTGTCTTTGCCTCGCCGACTGAAACGCAAGGACTGGTTCTTATCGAAGCAATGGCCCTCGGCGTTCCGATCGTCTCCACGGCGGTCATGGGAACAGCCACCGTCCTGCGCGGTGCGCGCGGCGCTCGCGTCAGCGCGCCCGACGTCGGCGAGTTCGCAAATCACGTCGCCGCGTTGCTGCGTTCTCCAGTCGAACGCCGCGCGCTGGCGGACGCGGGACGGCAAGACGCGCAAGCCTGGAGTGCTCCGGTTCTGATGGAACGAGTTGCGGACTTGTATGCTTCCCTTCGCCCGGCACAGCCGGCTGACGCTGCTTCTGCGATGCCGGCGCCAACCAATCGGTGGCCCGTCTCCGATGAAAAATTTCCGCCGCATGTTTCTTCCCCTCTCCGCATCGACTGATGGGGAGAGGGCAGGTTGAGGGACCGGCCTGTCCGAATGGAGGCGCGGCAGTTCGTCCGGAAGGCGGCTTCCTTCCCGTCCCAACCTCCACCGCCGATGACGCACCCCTCACCCCAACCTTTCCCACAGGTGGGAGAGGGAGTCAACGCATTCTGCCTGAGGATTTGCCGCATCTCCGACCGCCAGAGCGGCGGTCAGTTGCGACCAGAGATGGCCTGACTCTTCAAACCGGATGCGTCCAGCAGACGGCTCCAGACGAGGCTGAAAGCTGCATCGGCGGGCGCCAGCGGAAGCTTGAACCAGACATCGACACCCCCACCGCGCGCGGGTGCCGTCGCCGGCATCCAGTGCCCGGCGCCGGAGAACTCCTCGATGATCGCACTGAAGAACGCGCAAACATCCGTTTCGAGGCTGCGTTGGGAATCCGTGCCCGCGCCGGCGCGCGTGAAGCGATGCAGGCGCCAGACGGTGGCGCAACGCAGGCGGTTTTTTGGCGGGGTTTCAGGAACCATGGCACGCAGGTCGGCAGCGACTGCGATTATTGGCTGACGTGCGCCCGATTCACAATGCTCGCGATCAGCGCAGGGAGGCATCAGCGCCGGCGCTCGAGCACGACCAGTGCAATTCCGCCAAGAATCGCGAGGGCGGCCAGGACCAGCCGTAACGTGAGGTGTTCACCGAGAAACAGGATGCCACCCACCGCTGCGATGACCGGCACGCTGAGCTGGATCGTTGCGGCATGCGTGGCTTTCAATGCCGGCAAGGCGGTGTACCAGATTGCGTAGCCGACGCCGGAAGTCAACGCACCGGATGCAATCGCGTAACCGATGCCCGAGTAGTCGATCGAGAACCAGTGCAGCGCGGCCGCGCTCAGCAGCGCGGCAAACGGCACCGCGCGCAGGAAGTTGCCGGCCGTCGCGCGCAGCGGATCGCCGGCGCTGCGGCCGCGCAGCGAATAGATGCCCCACGCCGCACCGGCGGCAAGCATCAGCACCGAACCTTGCAGCGGCGGCGCCGACAAGCCGGGCAGCAAAAGGCCGACGAGTCCGCCGAACGCGACCACCAATCCGATCGTCTGGACCCAGCGCAACCGTTCGCCGTGCGCGAGGCCGTAGCCGATCATCGTCGCCTGCACGGCGCCGAAAAGCAGCAGCGCGCCGGTGCCGGCCGGCAAACTCGTATAGGCCAGCGAAAATGCCGCGGCGTACGCGAACAGTGCGAGCGCCGAACGCCAGCTTCCCGCGACCGGACGCGCGCCGTCGCGCAGGCGCACGATCAACCACAGCACGAGCGCGCCCGAGACGATGCGCACGGATGTGAATGTCGCCGCATCGATGCGCGTTGCCTTCAACGCGGCACGGCACAGCAGCGAATTGCCGGCGAAGGCGATCATCGTCAGGACCACGAGGACGAACAGGCGCGCGCGCGACATCAGAGGCTCACCGGTTCTTTTCCGGAGTGCCAAGGTGTGGTCGGTCGATTTCTCGCGTCATGTCGCACTCCGCATAGTCGTAAATCCGCGGACGATGATAGCCGCTGCGGTCGCACCCGTTGCAAGCCGCAGTTGTCCGGGCGACTTGAGGTCGGAAAAACTGCCCTCAACTTGCGTTGATGCTCGATATCGATGATAGCGGCGGCCTCGCTCCCGGCAACCCGCCCGAAGATGTGGCGATGGACGCGTATTCGCGCGTCGTTTCCTCGGTCTACGAGGTCGCTGCCGCGGCGGTCGTTGCGATCGAGGTGCGCCATGACGCGCGCTCGCGCGGCGGCGCCGGCTCCGGCTTCCTGTTTACGCCGGACGGGCTGATCCTGACGAATTCGCACGTCGTGCAGCGCGCGAAGCAGGTTATCGTGCACACGGCAGCAGGGCAGGCGATCGATGCAGACCTGATCGGCGACGATCCGCACACGGACGTGGCCCTGCTGAAAGTTGCCAGCGCCGCGCCGCTGCCGAGCATCGAGCTCGGATCGGCGCGCGGCATTCGCGTCGGCCAGCTCGTGGTCGCGATCGGCAATCCGCTCGGCTATGCCTCCACCGTGACCGCTGGCGTCATCAGCGCGCTAGGCCGCGGGCTGCGATCGACGACGGGCCGGCTCATGGATGACGTGATCCAGACCGATGCTGCGCTGAACCCCGGCAATTCGGGCGGCCCGCTGCTCGATGCGCACGGTCGCGCGATCGGCGTCAACACCGCAATCATCGCCGGCGCCCAGGGAATCTGTTTTTCGACCTCGATCGATGCGGCCTCGCGCGTGGCCGTGCAATTGCTGCGGCACGGGCGCGTGCGCCGCGCATCGCTCGGAGTCGCGGCGCAGAACATGGGACTGCAGCGCCGCGTCGCGCGCTTCTTCAACCTCGAACAGGCTTCGGCCGTGCGTGTCATCGAAGTCACGCGCGACAGTCCGGCGGCGCGAGCCGGCATCGAAGCCGGCGACCTGATCGTGCAACTCGACGGCAACGCGTGCGAATCGCTCGACGATCTGCATCGCCTGCTGACCGAAGAACGGATCGGCGCCGCGGTTCACATCACCGTGGTGCGCGGCAATCGCCGCATCGAACTCGAACTGGTTCCGGTGGAGCTGCAGGGCTGAGCTCCACGCGGATACGTTCCCGGTCAGGACGCAGCGGCGGGATTCAAGCGGTCGCGACGTCGCAGTTCCTTGAACGAGATCATGCGCCGGCTGCTCTCGTCCCACAGCACCAGGCGCACGCACTTGAAGCT
>DASRTK010000130.1:0-1521 GCA_035655975.1 Rudaea sp. | reverse complement strand
AGCGGCTCGAGCGCAGCATCCGCCGAAAGTGGCGGGCCGCGGTCACTCGCCATACGGATGAATCGTCGCGATCCGCCCGGACGCGTCGTGGCGCAACCCGGTCACCTTGACCGAGCGCAGGTGACTCTGGCCGCCGGACAGGATTGCGTCGTGGTAGAACAGGTACCAGTTGCCGCGAAACTCGCAGATCGAATGGTGCGTGGTCCAGCCGACGACGGGAGTCAGAAGCTGGCCTTGATAGGTGAACGGTCCGTACGGGCTGTCGCCGATCGCGTAACACAGAAGATGGGTGTTGCCGGTCGAATACGAAAGGTAATAGCGGCCGGCGTACTTGTGCATCCACGGCCCTTCGAAGTAGCGGCGCCCGTCATCGCCCGCGAGCAGCGCTTGTCCGTTCTCGTCGACGATGCACAGCTCGCGCGGCGCTTCGTCGAATTGCTTCATGTCGGCGCTCAGCCGGGCGATGCGCGGGCCGAGCGCCGGTGCGTCTGCCGTTGGCTCCTCGTTCGCGGCGGAGTAAACGTTGTCGCGATACTTCTGCAGCTGTCCGCCCCAGATCCCGCCGAACACCATGTAGAACGCGCCGTCGTCGTCGGCCAGCACGCAGGGATCGATCGAGTAGCTGCCTTCGATCGCTTGCGGCTCGGGCACGAATGGACCTTCGGGACGGTCGCCGATCGCCACGCCGATCTGGAAAATTCCGTCGGCGCGCTTGGCCGGAAAATACAGGTAGTACTTGCCGTCCTTGCTGGCGGCGTCGGGCGCCCACATCTGACGGGCCGCCCACGGCACATCGCGCACGTGCAATGCCAGCCCGCAGTCGACCGCTGAGCCGTCCGGAGTGTCCATGCGCAAGACGTGATAGTCCGCCATTGCATACTGGTCGCCCAGATCGTTGTGCTCGATCCCGGCATCGATGTCGTGCGACGGATAGATGTACAGCTTGCCGCCGAACACATGCGCCGACGGGTCGGCGGTATAGATGTGCGTGACCAGCGGCGCCGATATGGCCCGAGCGGCGCAGGCGTCCAGGTGTTCGCGGTCGATGTCGTCGGCCATCGGTCGTCTCAGGTTGCCCGGGAGATCATGCTGGCGTTGCCGCGCCGGCGCGGCGCGCGCCGAGGTCGCGCTCGATCCGCGTCTCCATCGATTTGTCGACTTCGTAGGCGAACAGCAGCGCCACGCAGAGCAGAAACGGAATCGAACAGTAGATGCTGACCGCCAGCTGGATGCCGTGCACGACTTCCGGCGCCTGCGTTGCCAAGGTCGCGTCGTAGCCGTAGGCCGCCAGGATCGCCGCGACCAGCGCGCTGCCGGCCGACAACCCGAACTTCAGGCCGCACAGCATCGCCGAGAACACGATCGCGGTGGCGCGGCGGTGATTCCTCCATTCCGAGTAGTCGGCGACGTCGGCGATCATCGCCCAGAGCAGCGGAATCGTGATGCCGTAGAAAAAACCGTGCAGGATGTACGACACGACGACCAGACCGATCGATTGCGGCGAATAGAACCAGAACGCCA
>DASRTK010000129.1:0-16006 GCA_035655975.1 Rudaea sp. | reverse complement strand
GCTCGTCGTCTATCTGTTCGCGTGCCTGGCTAGCTACAACCCGCAGGACTCCGGCTGGTCGCACGCCGGTCCCGCGACGATCACCCACAATATCGGCGGCACAGTCGGAGCTTGGGCTGCCGACCTTGCGTTTTACCTGTTCGGCTACCTGGCCTACGCGTTTCCGCTGTTGCTGCTGATCGTTGGATCGACGTTGATGCGCGAACAGCGCAGCGAGGGCGAATCGGCACTCGAGCCGACGCTGCGCCTGGTCGGTGGCGTTGCATTCTTCGTCGGCGGAACCGGGCTGGCCTACCTGCATGTCGCCGCCGCGACCGTCTTGCCAGCCGGAGCCGGCGGAGTAATTGGTCATGTCATCGGCGACATGCTGATGCGTGGCTTTGGGTTTCTCGGCGCGACGCTGTTCCTGTTCGCGCTGTTCCTCGTCGCCCTGACGCTGGCCACTGGCCTGTCGTGGCTGCGCGTCATGGACGCGATAGGAAAGGCGCTGCTGACCGGTTTCGGCTGGTTCGGCAGCGGCGTGCGCAAGGCCGGCGAGATGCGCGAAGCGCGCGCGGCTCGCACCGAGCGCCAGGTCGTGCGCAAGGTCGATACGGTCAAGCAGTCCAAGCGCGAGCCGATCAAGATCGAGCCGACGATCACGCCGATCGAGAAGAGCGAGCGCGCCGAACGCGAGCAGCAGATCCCGCTGTTCATCGGCATCGCCGATTCGGCCCTGCCGCCGCTGTCGCTGCTCGACGAACCGCAGCAGCAGGTCAAGGGCTATTCGGAAGAAACACTCGAGGCGATCTCGCGCCAGGTCGAACTGAAGCTCAAGGATTTCCGCATCGAGGCGCAGGTCGTCGGCGTCTATCCCGGGCCGGTGATCACGCGCTTCGAGCTGCAGCCGGCGCCCGGAATCAAGGGCAGCCAGATCAGCAATCTCGACAAGGATATTGCGCGCGGGCTATCGGTCATCAGCGTGCGCGTCGTCGATGTCATCCCAGGCAAGTCGGTGATCGGTCTGGAAATCCCGAACTCCAATCGCGAGATCGTCTACCTGTCGGAAATCCTGCGTTCGGAACGCTACGACGCGGTGAAGTCGCCGCTGGCGCTCGCGCTCGGCAAGGACATCGGCGGCCGCCCGGTCGTGGTCGACCTGCAGAAGATGCCGCACCTGCTCGTCGCCGGCACGACCGGCTCGGGCAAGTCGGTCGCGCTGAACGCAATGGTGCTGAGCCTGCTGTACAAGGCGACCGCGCGCGACGTGCGCATGATCATGATCGACCCGAAGATGCTGGAGCTTTCGGTTTACGAAGGCATCCCGCACCTGCTGGCGCCGGTCGTGACCGACATGAAGGAAGCGGCGAATGCGCTGCGCTGGTGCGTCGCCGAGATGGAGCGTCGCTACAAGTTGATGGCCGCGGTCGGCGTGCGCAACCTCGCCGGCTTCAACAAGAAGGTCAAGGACGAGGAGGCCAAGGGCAGGCCGCTGGCAGATCCGCTGTTCAAGCAGCCGGAAGGCTCGACCGAGCCGATGCCGATACCGACGCTCGAACCATTGCCGTACGTCGTCGTGATCATCGACGAATTCGCCGACATGATGATGATCGTCGGCAAGAAGGTAGAGGAGTTGATTGCGCGCCTGGCGCAGAAGGCGCGAGCCGCCGGCGTGCACTTGATCCTCGCCACGCAGCGTCCCTCGGTCGACGTGATCACCGGCCTGATCAAGGCGAACATTCCGACGCGCATCGCGTTTCAGGTGTCGAGCAAGATCGATTCGCGCACGATTCTCGACCAGTCCGGCGCGGAAACCCTGCTCGGCCACGGCGACATGCTCTACCTGCCGCCCGGCACCGCGACGCCAGAGCGCGTGCACGGCGCGTTCGTCGGCGACGACGAGGTGCACAAGGTCGTGGCGCATTTGCGCAATCAGGGCAAGCCCGACTATATCGAAGGGGTTTTCGGCGACGTTCAGTCGCTCGGGGACGGGCGCGTGATCGGCGAATCGGGGCTGCCGGAGGATGGCGAGGAAGCCGATGGCGACTACGACGAGCTTTACGACCAGGCCGTGCGCATCGTGACCGAATCACGCCGGGCGTCGATCTCCGGTGTGCAACGCCGGCTGAAGATCGGTTACAACCGCGCCGCCCGATTGATCGAACTGATGGAACAACAGGGCATCGTCAGTGCCCAGCAGCACAACGGCAACCGCGAAGTGCTCGCGCCGCCGCCGCCCGAACTCTGATCTGCGCATACGCGCACCCGAGGCAGGGGAGGGCACGTGAGTTCAATGAAATGGGTGATGATTGGCGTCGCGGCCGGGGTTGCCTGGCTGGCCTGGGGTCAGCACAAGGCGCACGTCGACGCTCGTGCGATCGCGGCGCTGACCGATGAGCGCGGTTTCGTCGAATTCGAGATGCCGCAGGGAGCAAAAAACAACGAAGTGCTGATCGTGGCTGCGCAAAACTGTCCGAAGGAAGGCGCCGTGCGCGCCGATCGCCTCGCGCGCGAAATGGCCGAGCGCAACATTCGTTATCGGCGCTCGTCCGGCGTGAGTTTCTCGGTGCCGCAGGACGGCGATGTGGACACTTTCGTGCGCCGGAACAACGCCATCATGAGTGGAGAGGTTCCGATCGTCTTCGTCAACGGTAAGGTGAAGTCGAATCCCGGTCTCGATGAAGTCATCGCGGAATATGTGGAAGCAACGCAGTAACACCAAGCTGACGACTTCCCTTTGGACAGTTGCGGACCAGTCGGTCCGACGTTCAGGCAAAGTCACGGATAATGTGCAAAATCATTTAGGGAAGCCTCCATGCGCTACTCAATTCCCTTACTGTTAACCGCGCTTTGCTCATCAGCCACTGCGGCCGAAAGCGCCCGCACGCATCTGGACACGTTTGCCAAGGATCTGCGCTCGGTCTCGGCCCATTTCGAGCAGCAGGCGTTCGATCCGAAGGGAGGCGCCGGCAAGACCAGCCGCGGCGATCTCGCGCTGAAGGCGCCGCGGCAGTTCCGCTGGGACACGGTCGCTCCGCACAAGCAGTTGATCGTCGCCGACGGCGAAAAAGTCTGGATTTACGACGCGGACCTCGAACAGGTCAGCGTCCGTGCGCAGGGCACCGAGGAGGCGCACAGTCCATTGACCGTGTTGACCGACCTGTCGCAACTCGATCGCGATTTCGCGACGAGCGAGCAGGGCGAGCGCGATGGATTGAGTTGGCTGCGCCTGAAGTCGAAGGACAAGGATCCGCAGTTCGCGTATGCCGACCTCGGTTTCGACGCGACCGGTCTGGTCCGTATGCAGTTCGAGGACACTCTCGGCGGCAAGATTGAAATCCGTTTCTCCGACTGGAAGCGCAACCCGTTGTTGGCGGCGGACGCCTTTCGGTTCACGCCGCCCAAAGGAGTCGACGTCGTCGGCGATCCGACACCGGCCGCCGAAGCGCATCCGGTCAAGGACTGACGGCTCAGGGACTGACGACGGCGGCCAGCTTCACCGCTTCGGCGAAATTCTCCGCGAACTGGAGATGGTGGCCGTCGGGCCGCAAACGCATCTGTTCGAGTATCGAGCGAGGCTGTTCGCGCAGGCCCGAGAGGATCACGCTCGTGCCCTGGCGCCGACAGCGCTCGAGCAGTTGACGCAGCGCCGTGACGCCACTGGTGTCGATCAGCGGCACGAGACGCAGGCGCAGGATAAACGCACGCGGCGCATGCGAGAACTGATTGAGCACGTCGTCGAGGCGATTCGCTACCGCGAAGAACAGTGGACCGGAAATCTGGAACACCTCGACATCCGGCGGAAGCTGTGCGCGCTGGCTCAGTTCGCCGCTCGGGGCAAAATCGTCAGCATCCTCGTCGACCAGCGAGACATTCGCCTGCACGGCGACGACTTCGCTCATGCGATGCATGAACAGGAAAGCTGCCAACACGAGCCCGACCTCGATCGCGATGGTCAGGTCGAATGCTACGGTCAGCGCGAAGGTCAGCAGCAGCACGATGCGATCGCCGATCGGCCCCTGCAGCAGATGCTTGAAGCTTTCCAGTTCGGCCATGTTCCAAGCCACGACCACGAGCACGGCGGCGAGCGCCGCCAGGGGCACGTAGCTCATCAGCGGTGCCAGCAGCAGCATGAAGCCGAGCAGGAATACGGCGTGCAGGATGCCTGAGACCGGCGTGCGAGCGCCGGAGCGCACATTCGTCGCCGTGCGCGCCAATGCACCGGTGGCAGGCAGGCAGCCGGTCAGAGCGCAGGCGACGTTGGCGACGCCCTGGGCAACCAGTTCGCAATTCGAGCGATGGCGGCTGCCGGTCATGCCATCGGCCACGACGGCGGACAACAGGGATTCGACGCCGGCCAGGAACGCGATAGTGAATGCGCTCGGGAACAACTCGCGTGTGCGCTCGAATGGTATGTGGGGAATGGCAAAGTGCGGCAGTTGCGCGGGGATTCCGCCGAATCGCGAGCCGATTGTTTCGGCGGGCAGCGCAAGCAGCAGCGCCGCGAGCGTGCCTGCAACGACGGCGATCAGAAATGCGGGCCAGCCCGGACGCCAGCGCCGAAGCGCGAAGATCAGGATGAGGCCGCCGAAGGCGAGCGTGATCGCCGCCGCGTTGAAGTCGCCGGAGTGGTCGAAATAGGCATTCCAACGCGCGAAGAAATCGCCGGGCACCGTACCCATCCGCAGCCCGAGCAGATCCTTCACCTGGCTGGAAAAAATGCTGACCGCAATTCCGGCCGTGAAGCCGGTAATGACCGGCTGCGGCATGTATTTCATCAGCGTGCCGATGCGCAGGATGCCAGCGGCAATCAACATCAACCCGGCGAGCAGGGTGCACAGGATCAGGCCTTCGTAGCCGAACTTCTCGATCACGTTGAAGACGACGGGTACGAACGCGGCGGTCGGCCCGCCGATCTGGACGCGGGAACCGCCGAGAAACGAGATCAGGAAGCCGGCAATGATTGCCGTATGCAGACCCTTTTCCGGCGGCGTGCCCGAGGCGATAGCCAGCGCCATGGCCAGCGGCAGGGCGACGACAGCGACTGTGGCGCCAGAGATCAGGTCGTGGCGAAAATCGTCGACGCCATAGCCGCGGCGCAGCAGCGTGAACAGTTTCGGTACGTAAAGATGCCAGGTTGGCGCGGCAGACGGCTGCGGATTCGACATTGCGCCAGAGCCTAGAGTGTATTTGCAGGAGCTTGTTGACCTGCATCATACGGACGCGGCGATGGTCGGCGCTACCCGTGGCCGTTATCATCGGGTAATGGCAAAACGCAAAACTGCCGCAACGACCGGACTCTTCGCCGAGCCTTCGCACCTGAAGCCGCTCGCCGAGCGCATGCGTCCGGCCACGCTCGATGAAATCGTCGGCCAGCAGCGTTTGCTCGGTCCCGGTACGCCGCTGCGCCGGGCCATCGAGGCCGGTCACGTTTATTCGATGATCCTGTGGGGCCCGCCCGGATGCGGCAAGACGACGCTGGCACTGCTGCTGGCGAAATACGCTAATGCGCGCTTTCGCGCGATTTCTGCGGTGCTGTCCGGGTTGGCCGATGTGCGCGAGGGTCTCGCAGAAGCCGAGGTCAATTTTGCGCAGGGCATCCGCAGCGTGCTGTTCGTCGACGAGGTGCATCGATTCAACAAGGCGCAGCAGGATGCATTCCTGCCGCATATCGAAAAGGGCGTGATCCTGTTCGTCGGCGCAACGACCGAGAATCCTTCGTTCGAACTGAACTCGGCGCTGCTGTCGCGCTGCCGCGTGCATGTCATGGATGCGGTGTCGGCCGACGCTATCGTCGAGGCGCTGCAGCGCGCGCTTGCCGACACGGAACGCGGGCTTGGGGCACGCAAGCTTACGGTCGACGGCCGCGCGCTCGACCTGATCGCGCGCGCGGCCGACGGTGACGTGCGCCGCGCGCTGACGCTGCTCGAGATCGCGGCCGATGTTGCCCGCGACGGGAATATCGACGACGCGACGCTGAGCCAGGTGCTGGCCGACCGCACGCGCCGTTTCGACAAGGGGGGGGAGCAGTTCTACGACCAGATCTCGGCATTGCACAAATCTGTGCGCAGTTCCGATGCGGATGCGGCACTGTACTGGTGCACGCGCATGCTCGACGGCGGCTGCGATCCGAAGTATCTCGCGCGCCGGCTTACGCGCATGGCGATAGAGGACATTGGCCTGGCCGATCCGCGGGCTCTGCAGTTCGCGCTTGAAGCGTGGGATACGTTCGACCGCCTCGGCAGCCCGGAAGGCGAACTCGCCCTGGCTGAGGTCGCCATCTACCTGGCGATCGCGGCCAAGAGCAATGCCGCCTACGCGGCGTTCGGCCAGGTGCGCGCCGTGATCGGTGAAACCGGGACGCTGGACGTGCCGCTGCATCTGCGTAACGCGCCGACGAAGCTGATGAAGGGCCTCGGTTACGGCAAAGGCTACCAGTACGACCCCGACGTCGAAGGCGGCATCGCCTTCGATCAGCAGTGCCTGCCGGACCAACTGGTAGGGCGCGAGTTCTACCGGCCGATCGATCGCGGACTCGAAACGAAGATCCGCGAGAAAGTACTTGCGATACGCGCCGCGCGCGCGAAGGCCTTGGGCAAGGATGGACAAAGCTGATTTTGGAAGAAAAAAAATTTGGACGCGGATTACGCGGATCAACACGGATAAAGCGAAATCGATGGACAACCGCGATGCGTATCAAATGGCAATCTCAGCCTGGCAAACACTGTCTTGCTGCATGACATTCAACCGCTTTGTCCCTCTTCGCTGTTGTTCCCTTACGCTTTATCCGTTCTTATCCGTTCTTATCCGTTCTTATCCGTTCTTATCCGCGCCAATCCGCGTAATCCGCATCCAAAAAAGCAGCTCTTGGTGACAGTCGCATGTTCGAACGCCTGAAATCGCTGCCGCGCACGGTCTGGCTGCTGGGCCTGATAAGCCTGGTCAACGACAGCGCCAGCGACATGATCTATCCGCTGGTGCCGCTGTACCTATCGAGCGTGCTGATGGCAGGACCGAAGGCGCTCGGCCTGATCGAGGGCATTGCCGAGAGCATCGGCAGCATACTCAAGCTCGTGGCCGGCGTGCTCGCCGATCGCACGCACAAGGTCAAGTACTGGATCGTCGCCGGCTACGGCATCGCGGGCTTGGCCAGGCCGATGATCGCTTTCGCGACGAGTTGGACCGGCGTGCTCATGTGCCGCATCGCCGATCGTATCGGCAAAGGCGTGCGCACCGCGCCGCGCGATGCATTGCTGAACCTGAGCGTCGATCCGAGCCAGCGTGGCCTGGCGTTCGGATTCCATCGCGCGATGGACAACATGGGCGCAGTGGTCGGACCGTTGCTGGCAGCCGGACTGCTCGCACTGGGCATGCCGCTGCGCTACGTGCTGCTCAGTGCCGTCGTGCCGGCGATCGCCGTCATCGTGCTGTCGTTGTCCGTGCGCGAACCGGAGCGGCCGGTTGCGATCAAGCCGGCCTCCTTCAGCTGGAACCTCAGCGACTTTCCGCCGGCCTTTCGCCGCTACCTGCTTGTGCTTGCGTTGTTCATGCTCGGCAACTCGTCGAACATGTTCCTGCTGTTGCGAGCCAAGGAACTGGGGCTGACCGAAACCCAGGTGCCGATGCTGTGGGCGCTGGTTTCGTTGGTCGCCGCCGTGTTCTCGACGCCGCTGTCGGCGCTGTCGGACCGGGTTGGCCGGCGACGGCTGATCGTCGGGGGCTGGAGCGTCTACGCAGTTTTGTATCTGATATTCGGGCTACTGCCGGCCAAGGCCTGGCTGCTCTGGCCGATGTTTGCGGCGTACGGATTGTTTCTCGCCGCGACCGAGGGCGTCGAGAAGGCGCTCGTCGCCGACCTGGTGCCGAAGGAAAGCTCCGGGACGGCGTTCGGCTGGTACAACCTGATCGTCGGCGTCCTGCTCCTGCCGGCCTCGGTGATCTTCGGCTGGCTGTGGGCGACGCTGTCCCCACTGAGCGCGTTTGCATTCGGTTCCGGTTGCGCGCTGGCTGCCGCTGTGCTCCTGCGCTTCTGGGTCATGCCGGTCGCGTTTGCACCGAGCACCGTCAAACCCGGATAATTGCCGATGCTTTCGTTCGACGCGGCCCGGGTCGCGCCTGTCGCATCTCATCGCCCGCGCGGGCGCGTCGACTCAAGCAAGTCCCTTTGATCTCGAGGTATGGTCATGCTCGATCCGGCATTGTTGCGCGGACAACTGGATAGCGTTGCCGAAAAGTTGCTGACCCGCGGGTACGATCTCGACAAGGCCGCGATCGAAGCGCTCGAAGCGCAGCGCAAGGCCGTCCAGACGCAGACGCAGGAATTGCAGAACCTGCGCAACACGCGTTCCAAGGCAATCGGCATGGCGAAAGGCAAGGGCGAAGATACGTCTGCGTTGATGGCTGAGGTTGCCGGCATCGGCGACAAGCTCAAGGCAAACGAAGCACGACTGGTCGAAATCCAGGCCGAACTCGCGAGTGTCGCGCTGCAGATGCCGAACCTTCCCGATGTATCGGTACCGGAAGGCACGGACGAAACCCAGAACAAGGAAATGCACAAGTGGGGCGAGCCACGCCGGTTCGAATTTGCCGTGAAGGATCACGTGGAACTCGGCGCGCGCAACGGCTGGCTCGACGGCGAAGCCGCGGCGCGGCTTTCGGGCGCGCGCTTCACCGTGCTGCGCGGCGCACTGGCCCAACTGCACCGGGCTCTCGCGCAGTTCATGATCGATTTGCACACGCGCGAGCATGGCCACCTCGAATGCAACGTTCCGTTCATGGTCAATGCCGAGGCGATGCGCGGGACCGGGCAGTTGCCGAAGTTCGAAGAAGATCTGTTCGCAACCACGGGTGAGATACGGCGCTACCTGATACCCACTGCTGAAGTATCGTTGACGAACCTTGTCGCCAACGAGATTCTCGACGCCGACAAACTGCCGCTGCGCATGACTGCGCACACGCCGTGCTTCCGCGCGGAAGCCGGATCGCACGGCAAGGACACACGTGGCATGATCCGCCAGCATCAGTTCGAGAAAGTGGAATTGGTGACAATTTCCACGCCGGTCGAAAGCTTCGGCGAGCACGAACGCATGACGCGTTGCGCCGAAGTCGTGCTCGAGAAGCTCGAACTACCGTACCGCCGCATCCTGCTGTGCACCGGCGACATGGGTTTTACCGCTGCCAAGACTTATGACCTGGAAGTCTGGCTGCCATCGCAGAACACATATCGCGAGATTTCATCGTGCTCGAACTGCACCGATTTCCAGGCGCGGCGCATGCAGGCGCGCTGGCGCAACCCGGACAGCGGCAAACCGGAACTCGTGCATACATTGAACGGTTCCGGCGTTGCCGTCGGCCGCGCGCTGGTCGCGGTCATGGAAAACTGCCAGCAGGAAGATGGTTCGATCGCGGTTCCGAAAGTGCTGCAACCGTACATGGGCGGCGTCGAGCGCATTTCGTAGGGTGGGCCTTGGCCCACCGTCGTGCTATTTGAATGCAAAAAACTGGTGGGCCAAGGCCCACCCTACGCCGCGAGCGGCAACTCGGCGGCGATTGAACTCAGCGCCGCAGTCATCGCTTGCTCACGCTGGGCTGGGCCATAGTTCAACCCTTCGGCGCGCACGAACTCGATGTCCGTGATGCCCAGGAATCCGAAGACTCCACGCAGATAGTTTTCCTGGAAATCGAGCGCAGCCGCTGGCGCTCCGTTGCTGTAGATGCCACCACGCGCCGAGACGACGATGACTTTCTTGCCCTTGGCGAGCCCTTCCGGGCCTTTCTCGGTGTAGCGAAAGGTCTTGCCGGCCACGGCGATGCGGTCGATCCAGGCCTTAAGCTGGCTCGGAATCGAAAAGTTGTACATCGGGGCGCCGACGACGATCACGTCCGCGGCGAGAAAGTCGTCCATTGCACGCTCGCCGGCTTCGACGTCGCGCTGCAGTTCGGCACTGCGCTGGCCGACCGGGCCAGACCGTGCGCCAAGCACTTCGCCGGTCAGATGGTTCAGCGGCTCGCGAGCCAGATCAAGGTGGCGCACCTGGCCGCGCGGGTTCCGGCGTTGCCATTTGCCGACGATCGCCGCGCCGAGTTCGCGCGTGGCGGACTGTGTACCGAGAATGCTCGAATCGATATGCAGGAGTTTCATGGCTTGTCCTCAATACGGTCGGATGTCGGCCGTTTCCAGGACCGCTACACTATGCTTGGAACGATGGCTTGATAAGTCGGGTAAATCCGGACCGCTTGTTCCATGGGCGAGACAATGGGAGGCATTCGATGCAGGACCTGAACGATCTGTTCTATTTCTCGATCGTTGTCGAGAAAAACGGCTTTGCGGCTGCCGGACGGGCGCTGGACATCCCGAAATCGCGCCTGAGCCGGCGCATCGCGCAACTCGAGGAAAGGTTGGGCGTGCGTTTGCTGCAACGCTCGACCCGCCGCTTCGCGGTCACGGACGCTGGCCAGCGCTTTTACCAGCACTGTCAGGGCGTCATGGCCGAAGCGCAGGCCGCGGAGGAGGCCGTAGCGCAGCTGACAACCGTGCCGCGCGGACTCGTGCGCATGAGCTGTCCGGTGTCGATCACGCAGAACCTGATGGCATCGATCCTTCCGGCCTTCATGGAAAAATATCCACAAATAAAACTATTGGTATTGTCCACAAATCGCAAGATTGACCTGATCAACGAAGGCGTGGACATCGCCTTGCGCGTGCGCTTCAAGCTCGACACCGATGGCGATCTCGTCATCCGCTCGTTCGGCCACTCGCATTCGCTGCTGGTCGCCAGTCCTGGCTATCTGGAAAGGCATGGGCGCCCCGAGCAGCCCGAAGACCTCGCGAAGTTCGATACGATCAGCATCGCCGAGATCGAGGGGCAATCATGGGACCTTACCGGACCCGATGGCCGCATCTACAAACTCGAACATCAGCCGCGCCTGATGTGCGGGGACTTTCCGATGGTCATAGCCGCCACAAAACAGGGTCTCGGCATTGCGCTGCTGCCCGAGAGCGTGTGCTGCCAGCCGATCCGCGACGGTGAACTCGAAGTCATTCTGCCGCAGTGGAGCCCGCCTGACGGGATCGTGCACTGCGTGTACCCGTCGCGGCGCGGCGTGTTGCCGGCGGTCCGCGTCCTGATCGATTGGCTCGCAGAGAGGATGCCGGAAGCGGTCAAGAGCACCATAGTCGGGATCTGACGGGCGTGCCTTGAATGTGGGGCGCGACTGGCTGACCTGCGGCGGCCTTGCGACAACAGGCAGGACAATCAACAATTTGGCTCAATCGTCCACCCGGCGGAAATCGATCGGGTACACTGTATGCAACAGTCCGCAGTACTGGGGGTATCGGCGCCACTGTCCTGAAGTTGTCCCACTCGAGGGCAAGCGTATGGACGTCCAGACTGCAGTCTTTCGCGACTCGAGAGGAATCGAGCGGACGATGGAGATCCTCTCCAGCACCGGCAACACGAAGATGCTGACGCCGCACCGAACCCAACTCGTGACGCTCTCCGGCTCACGCATGGTTCGCGACACGAGAAATGATCAGCGATTCACCTTGAATCCCGACGACACATTCATGGACGAATTCGGAAATATCTGGACGCTGAAGCGTTGAGCGGCAGTTTCGCACGAGGTACGCAGGCTCAGGAGAACGCCAAATCTTCCGGGCTTTCGAGTATCCTTCGCGCCGGCTCTGGGCTTGCTCAACACGCCTGATTGTCCAAGGAAAATCGGAGAGGTGGCCGAGCGGTTTAAGGCACCGGTCTTGAAAACCGGCGTGGTAGCGATACCACCGCGAGTTCGAATCTCGCCCTCTCCGCCATACTCAATATATTGCCGCTTGGCCACATGCGCCCTGAAGGCGCACGTTTGCGCCTTGTAGGAACCTGAAAGAAAGTGCCTGCAAAGGGAGCAGCTTTACATGCTTGCTCCGGGGGACTCCGACTTTCCGGTATCGACCCGAAGGAGACTCCCACGAGTGTCGGCTTCGGAGGTGTCAATTTTTCGCTCGCCTCGCGATCGGCAGCGGCTTGCGTCGGTGGGGAAAAGGGGACGGAGCCAATTATCCGCTGTCTATTACCGCCGTCCCCATTTTTCGGGCGTTTGCTACGGCGGCAGGCCGACCTTCTTCAGCATCGCTGCGAAGCGTGCATCGGACCATAGCGACTTGAGCGGCGGGTCGGACTTGAAGACGGCGAATCCGGCGTCCCGCTGCACGTAAGCGCGCTCGAGCCATTCGAAGGCCTTGTCCGGCTCGCCGCGCCAGGCATAGACCTCGGCGATCTGAAACGCCCAATCGTGCGCGTACTTCGCGATCAACTCGTCGAGTGCATGCTGCGACTCGCGCACATGCCCCAGCGAGTGCTCGGCCATCGCGACGCCCATTTGGCGCCAGACTTCTCCGAAGCGACGCGACTGGTCGAGCGCCACCTGCGCGTGGCCTTCCAGCAGTTCGAGAACGCTCAGATAATGAAGAGATAAACTCGCTTCGGGATTGATCGAAAGCGCACGATCGAGCGCTTCGCGGGCCTCGCGGAACTGATCGGGATTACTCAGATATATCGCGCCAAGATTGCCCCATGCGTATGATGACAGCGGGTCGAGTTCGATCGCCTTGCGGGTCGCAGCGATCGCTTCGGGCAGGCGTCCGAGGCTCTGAAACAGCAGGCCAATTCGCCGGTGGGCGAGGGAGCTGCCGGGTTCGAGCGCCAGCGCCTTGTCGAAGTCCGCCTGCGCGCCGCTCCAATCCCACAGGTTGCTGCAGCGGTACAAGCCGCGTGCGATGTAGCCGTCTGCAAGGTCAGGCGCCAATGCAATTGCCTTGTCCACGGCCGCCTGTGCGCGTTGTCTCACCAGCGTACTCTCCTCGGCCGTCGCGGAAAAATCCGACGCGTAGAACTCCGCAGTGGCGAGTCCCGCGTAGGCGGCGGCGTAATTCGGGTCGAGCGCCACCGCCTTCTGGTAGGCGAACACCGCGAGCTGGTAGCCTTCCGTGGAATTCCGGTTGAAGTACTGGTTGCCGAGCAGATACTGGTTGTAGGCCTCAGTGTCTGTCGTGCGATGCGCATTAATCACTTGCTGTTCCGGCAGTAGCTTGACCTTGAGCTGCGCAACGACGGCCCCGGCGATCTCGTCCTGCACCTTGAACACGTCGGTCATATGGCGGTCGTAGGTTTCCGACCACAGGTGCGAGCTGTCGGCGGTCCGGATCAGCTGCGCGGTGATGCGCAGCGTGTCGCCGGACTTGCGCACGCTGCCCTCGAGCACGTTGGCGACGTTAAGGGTCTTGGCGATCTCGGCGATGCCGATCTCCTTGCCCTTGAACGCGAACGACGAGGTGCGGGCGATGACGCGCAGCTGCGGCACCCGCGCGAGCAGATTCAATAATTCTTCCGACAATCCGTCGGAGAAGTATTCCTGGTCCTTGCCTTGGCTCATGTCGACGAATGGCAGGACCGCAATGGAACTGTCGTTCGTGACCGGCGCGGCCGCGACGATGGGCGTCGCTGATCCGCTGCGGCGCGGCACGAAACGGTCGAACGCCGTGAACCCGATCGCCACTGCGAGCAGGCCGATCGTGATGAAATCGAGCCGTCGCGCGGTGACTTGCGTGATCGAATCCGAACGATCGACCTCGCTCTCGCGCTTGAGGCCTTCCGGCGTCAGCTCGTACACCCACGAGAACATCATCACGAACGGAAAGCCAATCACGCCGATCCACGTCACGATCGGGACGAGCGACGGTGGCAGGTTCAGGGCCGGCACCAGGGTCGCCGTAATCTGGACGACGACCCAGCCGAGAGCGAGGTAGGCGGCGCCCGCCTTGAACACGTTGCGCCGCCGAAGTTCGGCGAACAGGCTACGCTTCATGGTTGAACGCAAATCCCCTGTGCCGGAGGAAATCCGGTCGACGCCGAGTGTCTGTGATTACGTCAAGGTGCGCAAGCGGGTTGCGCTACCGCAACATGAGCGTCCGCTTACCGGCAATGAGTTACGGGCATCGGGTGTCCGCTTCGGGCCGGAAGCTGCCTTCCGGAGCGAGCAAAGTTTGCGGGGCGATGGCGCGAATCCATTCGGTAGTTCGTTCTGAAACAGTGTGCCGGAGCACCGGTTCGCCATTTCCATTCGCTCGGCGGGCCCTGTCGCGCTTCATGGCCGCATTCGCCATTCCTCAAGGAAAATCGTGTCCCCGCTCTTCAAGCCACTCGCTGGTCGTTGTGTGTTTTGCTGCTGCTGATCTTGGTCGAACCGGCTTTCGCGGTCAGGACCGTGGGTCCGGCAGGGTCGGGATGCGAGTTCACTACAGTCAATGCTGCCATCAACCAGATCCTTTTGCTGAAGACTGATCAGCGCGGCGGCTACACCTTTGCTAGTACGCCTGTGCGGGAGTCGGGAAGCGCAGCCGATATCGGTGCTTACGAAGTCCAGCAGGACAACATCGTCTTCGACACCGACTTCGAGACCTGTCCGAATTGGGGGGGTCGGGTCGGGCTTTTGCGTGATGGCGGATCGCGACAGTCGGCGCGGAACTCGCCGGAGCCATAACGCGCATCTCGCCCTCTCGCCATCAATCGCGCGTTCGACGACCATGTATACGTTTTCATTGCGCGTTTTTCGTGGCCCCCGCTTGTGCGCAACGCCGCAGCGCAGTACCTTTGCGCCACAGGGAGAATCGAGGGGGAACGGAAATGATCCGAATCGTATTGGTCGACGACCATACGTTGGTACGCACCGGTTTGCGCTTGATCATCGACAAGCAGCCGGACATGGAAGTGATCGCCGAAGCCGATGATGGCGCGCCTGGCCTGGCAAGCATCAAACGACTGAATCCGGATGTCGCACTGGTCGACGTGCACATGCCCGGCGTCAGCGGGGTCGAAGTCACAGAACGCGTGCGACGCGCAAAACTGCCGACGCAAATCGTCATCCTGACAATGGCGGGCGAGGCGCCTTTTCCCAGACGCCTGCTCGAAGCCGGCGCCAGTGGGTACCTGACCAAGGGCTGTCCGGCGGAGGAACTCGTCAAGGCGATTCGTACAGTCGCCGGCGGCAGGCGTTACCTCAGCGCCGATGTCGCCCAGCAACTCGCATTGGAGTCGACCTCGAACGCGGCAGGCTCGCCGTTCGATGAGCTGTCGTCGCGCGAACTCGAGGTTGCGATGATGCTGGCGCGTGGGCGCAGCATGCCCGACATCGCCGACCGTCTGAAGCTCAGCTCCAAGACGGTCGCAACCTATAAGTATCGTTTGTTCGAAAAGCTAAATGTGAACAATGTCGTGACGCTTGCCCACCTGGCCTCGATGCACGGCCTGATGGACGCCGCATCGCGAATGCCCGCGAGCGCCTGAGCGCCGCGGGCCTGGTTGCCTAGGTTTCCGCGGATTTTGGCGCGGCTGGCGCATTCACCGGATCGCTGGCCGTTGCGGGCGCTTGCGGTTGTGTCGGTGCTGCCGCCGGCGGCGCAGCGATCGGACGCGGCGGCAGCGCGGTCGGCAGCGGCGTCACCGTCGCAGCTTCCGGTTTGTGCGTGGCCGGTGCCTGCGGCGCGCTGGCTGGCGCAGCAGCCGGTTGCGGCGCGGGTGAGGGTGCAACCGGCGCCGGAGGAATCGTCATCGGCGTCTGCAGCTTGTGAATTACCGCCGCCAGATCGCTCGTTTCACGCGGTGCGGCAGTTTGCGGCGCTGGCGCAACGCGTGGCGCCGGTGGGGCGCTGGGTACGCTGACCGGAGCCCGTTCGACCGCAGCAAGCGGTGCAACTTGAATTACCGGCGCCGCCTGCGGTGCAGGGGCGGGCGACGGGGCATCCTTGAATGGCAAACTGCCGGTTACGCCAGCCGGGGATTCGGTCCGGGCGGCGGGTACCGCAGTTGCGGTTGAGGCAGTTTGCTCGCGGACGGTGGGAGCAACCGGCGGGGGGGCCGGCGTCGCGATTTCCGGCGTCTGCTGTCGAGTCACGTCAGGAGTACGTGACGCGGCGATTTCGGGTGTCACGATCGGATTCGGCGCCGTGATCGCCGCCTCGCGTGCTGGCCTGGGC
>DASRTK010000128.1:0-3827 GCA_035655975.1 Rudaea sp. | reverse complement strand
TTTTGCTCGTCATTCCGGCGAAGGCCGGAATCCAGTTCTTTCCTTTTTGCCGTCATTCCCGCGCACGCGGGAATCCAACTTGATCGTTCTTTGAAGTGCAAGGCTTCCACTCGGCCTGCGGCCGAGCGGGTAACTTTTCTTTGCTTGTGCAAAGAAAAGTCACCAAAAGAAACACACCCCGGTGGCGCGCTCTCCGGGCATCCTGCCCTCCGAGTTCGCGAGCGGGCTCCGGGGGTCGCTGAGCGCACATCCGTGTGCGCGCAGCGCCCTCGCGCGCTTCCTGCGCGCGCCCCTTCGGGCTTTTCCTCCGCCCGCTCGCCGCGCCACAGGGGCCCCGTTTGGGCGGCATCCTGCCGCAGAAGCAAGAGCGGCGGCTCGCTTCGTTGGACGAAAGCCGTCTGGTTGCTCGTTGCATGCATTCTTCTAAGCGGCGCCACAAGAACCCACGCCCAAACCGGTGACAATCAGCGCGGCAGCGAAGAAGCGCAAGCCAAGCAGAAACTCGACGACGTGCGGGCCGAGATTCGCGCGATCACCGAAGCGCAGAAGCAGATCACGGTGCAAAAGAGCGACACGACCGCGGCTTTGCGCGCGCAGGAACTCAAGATCTCGGCAACCGCCAAGGAAGTGCGTGCGCTCGATCAGAAGCTCGAAGCACAGCAGGCGCGGCTGGCGCAGCTGGTCAGGCAGCGCGATGCGCTCGATGCGACGTTGAAGACGCAACGCGAGGCCTTAGCCGCGCTGCTGCGCTCGGCCTACGCACTCGGTCGCAACGAGGAACTGCGCCTGCTGCTGGCCCAGGACGAGGTCGGTTCGATCGGGCGTCTCGTCGCCTACTACCACTATTTCGAACGTGCCCGCGTTGCCGAGATCGAGCACCTGCTGAAGGACCTCGAGGCGCTCGCGCAGGTCCAGGCGGCCATCGAGGAGGAGACGGCGCGGATCGCCGAGTCGCGCGACGCGCGCATGAGCGACGCCGGCCGGCTGGAATCCGAGCGCGCCGAGCGCCGGCAGGTGCTGGCAACGCTCGAGGCGACCCTGCACGACCAGCAGGGCCGCCTGGCCGCGCTCGGCAAGGACGAGAAGGGCCTGCTCCAGCTGCTGGAAAAGCTGCGCGACGTTTTCGCCGACATCCCCAAGCAGATTGCCGGTGCGGAACCCTTTGCCCAGTTGCGTGGTCGTCTATCAATACCGCTGCGCGGATCGCTCCAGGCCGGAACGGCCGGCGACGAGAAAGACAGTCACGGCGTATTGATTGTCGCGGCGGAAGGTGGCGAGGTGCACGCCGTCTCGCATGGACGCGTGGTCTTCGCCGATTGGCTGCGCGGCTACGGCCTGTTGCTGATCGTCGACCATGGCGACGGGTACCTGAGCCTTTATGGATGTAACGAAAGCCTGCTCAAGGACGTCGGTGACTGGGTCGACGCCAACGAGGTCATCGCAACCAGCGGAGCGAGTGGTGGACGCAAAACGGCGGGCTTGTATTTCGAATTGCGACACGAAGGCAAGCCGCTGGATGCGCGGGCTTGGCTCAAATCTTCACGCCCCCGTTAACAGCGGCGGGAATATACTCGTCCGTTCACGTTCAAGTTACTGCCAAGAGTCCAAGGCCATGTTGCGACTTTCTGTGTGTGTCGTCCTGCTGACCGGTTCGGCGCTTGCCGTCGGCGCCGATGCCGGGGACAAGGACAAGCCCGCCGCGCCGGCTGCGGCAGCGGTAGCGCCGGTCGTGCCCTCGAAGCCGTCGGTCAGTCTCGACGACATCCGCACGTTCACGGCCGTGTTCAACCTGGTCAAACAGGCGTACGTCGAACCGGTCGACGATTCGGCGCTGATGCAGTCGGCCGTGCGCGGCCTGCTCGCCGGGCTGGATCCGCACAGCGAATATCTGGACCAGCGCGCGATGGATGAACTCAGCGAGGACACGAGCGGCAGCTACGACGGCCTCGGCCTCGAGGTGCTGACCGTCGATGGCGCGCTGCGCGTCATCGCGCCGATCGACGACACGCCGGCCGAACGCGGCGGCATCAAGCCGGGCGATACGATCACGCGCATCGATGGCAGCACGATCACGGCAGAGAACATCAACGAGTCGGTCAATCTGCTGCGCGGCAAGTCCGGCAGCTCGGTCACGTTGAGCGTCCTGCACGAAGGCGCCAGCGCGCCGATCGACCTGAAACTCACGCGCGAGAAGGTCAAGGTCGCCAGCGTGCGCGTGCGCATGCTCGATCAGGGCTATGCGTATATCCGCATCGCCCAGTTCCAGGAAGACACCGGCATGGAAGTCAAGAGGAAGCTGGCGAAGCTCAAAGGCAAGCAGGACGCGTGGCGCGGCGCAGTGCTCGACCTGCGCAGCAACCCGGGTGGACTGCTGACGTCGGCGGTCGAGATCAGCGACGAGTTCCTCGACCAGGGCACGATCGTCAGCACGCGCGGCCGGCTCAAGCAGACCGATCTGAGTTTCAGTGCCACGCCGGGCGACCTGCTCGATGGCGCGCCGATCGTCGTGCTCGTCGACAACGGCACCGCCTCTGCGGCCGAGATCGTCGCCGGAGCGCTGAAGGACAACCATCGCGCGTTGATCATGGGCCGGCGCACGTTCGGTAAAGGTTCCGTGCAGACCGTGCTGCCGCTCGATGACACCCGCGCCGTCAAGCTGACCACCGCGCGTTACTACACGCCAAGCGGCACGTCGATCCAGGCCGCCGGTATCCAGCCGGATATCGAACTGGCCGACCTGAAACTCAGCGTGCGCGATGCGCCGCCGGCGCTGATCACCGGCGAACGGGACCTGCCGGGGCACCTCAAGGGCGAGCACGAAAAAGACAAGCGCACCGAGAAGGCAGCCGCGCGCGACAGCTACGACGACTACGCTCTGAGCGAAGCGCTCAACCTGCTCAAGGGCTTGGCGATGCAGCACAAGGCCATGCCGTCGAACGCGCCGGCGCAGGCGCAGGCGGAAAAGAAAGGCTGACTGGAGTAAGCGCTCGGTCACGTGTCGTCGCACGTGACGTTTTGATTGGAGCTGGATCCCGTGTCATCGGCCATCCATGGCCTGCACGGGATGACCTCGCTTTTTTTGATTGGAGCTGGATCCCGTGTCATCGGCCATCCATGGCCTGCACGGGATGACTTCATCCTGAAGTCACTTGCCGCTTGATCGCGGGGGTGCGATCGGAAACGGCATGATCTTGTCGCCACTGGCCGCGTCGCGGATCGACAACGGTCCGATTTTTTCGACTTCCTCGATGCGCACGATGCATTGCATCGGCAGGTGCAGCATCTTCGTATTCTTGAATTCGTCGCGCAGCCGCTCCTCGGTAGGATCGACGACGACACCTTCGCCCTGCTCGAACACCAGCTCGCCGACCTCGGTGAATCCCCACAGCGTACTGCTGCCAACGTGGCGCGCATACAGCTCCAGGGTTTTGCCCTGGCTCAGGAATGTCACTTTGTATAGTTTCTTGCCGCGCATGGTTTCATTGTAGCGCTTTGCGCTCGATGTCACGTGAGACGTTCGGTTTCCTTACCCGTCACTTCCCTTGCTGGTCATTCCGGCGAAAGCCGGAATCCAGCTCTTCGTTCTGGCCGTCATTCCAGCGAAGGCTGGAATCCATTTCTTTGTTCTTCTGCTCTTCAAGTGCAAAGCTACGTCTCGCCCTGCGGGCGAGCCGGTTACTTTTTGGCATTGCCCAAAAAGTAACCAAAAAGGCTAGGCACCGGACGCGGCGGTCCGATTCGCATCGTGCGAATCGGACTGCCCTGCGCTTCTCGGCGGGGCGGGGTTGCTCAGACAGTACATCCGTGTACTGCTTCGCAATCGCGGC
>DASRTK010000127.1:0-6784 GCA_035655975.1 Rudaea sp. | reverse complement strand
GTCGTCCTGCGTCCCAACCAGGCGGTCGGCACGATGGTGCCGGGCCAGGACCACGTCATGACGCACGAAGGCTATCGCGAAACGCATTTCGTCGCACTGCTGCTGCCGACCGGCGGCGCGCTCAAGGCCGTCGCGCAACCGATTCGCGATGGTTTTCTTGCGGCCTATTTCGGCGACCCGAATCCGGAGCGGCCGCAGATTCGCACCTACGACTCCGGCGACTCGCCGCAGCAGGCCGTGGAGGCCTATCAACGCGCGGTTGCCGACGGTGCCGATCGCGTGGTCGGCCCGTTGCGGCGGGACGGCGTGTCCGCCGTGTTCGCGCAGGGCCGGCTGCCGGTGCCGGTGCTGGCGCTGAACCAGCCCGAGCGCGGCGAGATTCCACCACAGGGCAGCGCTGCGTTCGGCCTGACACCGGATTCCGAAGCTGCGCAGGCGGCCGAGCATATGCTCGAACGCGGCATCCGGCGCGCCGTGATCATTACGGCGACGGACGACTGGGCCGAGCGCGCGGCGCTGGCATTTCGCGCCCAGCTCGAAAACCACATGGGCGAAATCGTCGGCGATGCGCGCATCCGCGACAACGAGATCAACTACGCCAGCACGATCCGCCAGGCGATGAGCGCGGTGCCGGCCACCGGGATGGCGCCGTCGCTTCCCGGCGCGGCTCCGATCGCCGTTCCGCCGTCAACGCCCGGTTCCGCGCCGCCAGTGGCCGAGCCACCGGCGCTCGGCATCTTCATCAGCATGCGGCCGCAACAGGCGCGTCTGCTGTTGCCGCAGATACGGCTGGCGGGATTTACCGGCGTTCCGGTGTTCGGGACTTCGCATATCTATTCTGCCAACGTCGATCCCGGCCAGGATCGCGACCTCGACGGCGTAGAGTTCTGCGATGCGCCGTGGCTGTTCGATGCCGTCCTCGGTCTGCCGCGCTACAGCGAGATCACACGCGTGCTCGACTCGGTGCGCGGCGCCGGCGCGCGCCTGTTTGCGATGGGACTGGACGCGTATTCGCTGCTGCCGTACATGGATTGGTTGAGCCAGCACCACGACAGCTACCTGCCCGGCGCGACCGGCCAATTGTCCGAGGACGAACTCGAGCGCATCCAGCGCCTGTTGACCTGGGCGCGATTCGAGGGCGGCATCGCGCGGCCGATCAACGGCGGCCTGCAGATGAGTTCATCGGTGCCCTAGGCCCCCGGATGGATGCGCGCCGCGCCAATGCGACCACGCGCGACACCGGCTCGCGCTGGGAGGACGCAGTGCTTGCCCACATGGTGCGCGCAGGCCTTACACTGATCGCGCGCAATTTCACCTGCCGCTACGGCGAGATCGATCTGATCATGCGCGATCGCGATCAGATCGCTTTCATGGAAGTGCGCTATCGTGGCGACGACATGCACGGCGGCGGCACCGTATCGGTTGGTTCCGGCAAGCAGGCAAAACTCGCGCGCGCCGCGTCGGTCTACCTGCAACGCAACCCCGTACTCGCCGCGATGACGTGCCGCTTCGACGTCGTCGGTTGCAGCGGCACACCGGTGAAGCCGGTTTTCGAATGGACGCGGTCGGCGTTCGATGCCTTTTGAGAGCAGGGATTAGGGACGAGGGACGAGGGGCTAGTAAGATCAAAGGCAGCTTCGACGTACTCATCCCCTATCCCTCGCCCCTCGCCCCTCGGCCCTCAGCCCTCAGCCCTCAAACAATGCCAAGTCGCAATCTACACTTCTACACATCAATACTTCTCGCCGGCCTCGTGCTGCTCCTGCAGGGCTGCCACGAACAGCGACCGGTAGGATACGTAGTCCGCGACCGCAACATCCAGCTGACGGCGTTCGACGCGATCAATCGCGACAAGGATCTCGTTCACGACGACAACAATGTGATGGTCGTCGTCTACGACGGCGTCATGCTGCTGTGCGGGCAAGTGCGCAGCGAGGAACTCAAGCGCCGCGCGCAGGCGCATGTCGAGGTCATCGAAGGGATCAAGCGGCTGGTCAACGATCTCGAGGTGACGGACGAGCCGGAAGGATTCTGGCGCCGCCGCGAGGATGACACGACGACCGCGCGCGTGAAGACCGCGCTGCTCGACATCACCAGCCTGCCTGATTTCAACCCGTCGCGAGTCAACGTGACCACGTCGCACCATGTCGTCTACGTCATGGGCCTGGTCACGCGCGAGGAAGCGGAAGCCGTGATCGGCATCGCACGCGAGGTCGGTGGCGTGAAGAAGGTCGTCGAGGTGTTTGAGTACAAGGATTAGGGCTGCGGGTAGCGGGGTGGCGCCGGGGCAGGAGGGTGGCTCGGTAGGCTGGGGAACTAAAAGTTGCCGTCATTCCCGCGGAAGCGGGAATCCATCTTGATCCTGAACGCTTTCGCCACTGTTCCAAGCGAAGCCACATGGATTCCCGCTTTCGCGGGAATGACGACGTTTTTGCATCTGCTTTCGTGCAAATACGCCCGGGTTGACGTCAAACTGCTTGCTACCTGGGCCGGGGGATTTCCTTGTTGGCCGGGTTACCATCTCAGCATCACCGCCAATACGATCGCCGCCAAAAGCCCAGCGATGACGTCGTCCAGCATCACGCCCAGTCCGCCTTCGACATTGCGGTCCGCCCACGACACGGGCCACGGTTTCCAGATGTCGAAAATGCGGAAAAGTATAAATCCGGCGGCGATCCAGACCCAGGAATGCGCCATGCCGACCAGCGGCGCCAGGGCAATCCACAGGCCGACGAATTCGTCCCAGACGGCGAATCCGGGATCGGCGATGCGCAATTCACGAACGATCCAGGCGCAGGCCCACACTCCCAGTGCGAACGCGATGAACAGCGCGAGCGCGTAGTACGGAAAGGCCAGCTTGTTCAGCGCAAGCCACGGCAGCAGCGCAGCGAGCGACCCGGCGGTGCCGGGCGCCTTCGGACTAAGCCCCGATCCGAACCCCGTGGCAATCCACCCCGCCGGGTGCCCGAGCGCGATACGCCGTTGCCCGCTCGTCATTCCCATTTTGTCGCGGTCCGACCACGCATTTCCGTCCGGTTCTGCCGCGGGCGGCAGGAACTTGACCGCGCGCCTGTGCCGTTTGCCCGTGTTGCACCGACGTCCTGTGCAGTCACCTGAAATGTTCCCAGCCCGTTTGCGCTCCGACGATCGGATTTCCGTTGCTGTCGCGAAAGCTCACGCCACGCCCGGCGACGATGCGGCCAATGCGCGTCGCGCCACAGCCGCTGCGCGCCAGGTCGCCGAGAAGCGAAGGCGCCTGTGCGTCGGCTGCCGTGAAGCACAATTCGTAGTCATCGCCGCCACCGAGCTGGAGCGCATGACGCGTCGGCGCGTCGCAAAAACCGAGCAGAGCTGACGAAGCCGGCAGCGACTCGACATCGATCTCGGCGCCAACGCCACTTGCCGCGCAAACGTGGCCGAGATCGGCGACGAGACCGTCGGAAATATCGATGCATGCGCTCGCGCGCCCGCGCAGCGCGAGCCCCTGGGCGACGCGCGGCGTCGGGCGGTCGAGCCGTTCGATCAGCGTCGCGCACGATGCAGCCAATGGCGGCGCCGGGCTGGCAGCAACGCCTTCGCGTTGTTCGAGACAGCGCAGCCCGGCCGCGGCATCGCCAAGCGTTCCGGTGACATACACGCCGTCTCCGGCGCACGCGCCGCCGCGCAGCAAGGCTGCGCCGTCCGGGACGAAACCGTGCACGGTGACGGTGATGCTCAACGGTCCTTGCGTCATGTCGCCGCCGACCAACGCGAGCTTGAATTCGCCGGCGAGCGCAGCGAAACCATCGGCGAACTGGCCAACCCACTTCGCGTCGCCGACAGGCAGCGTCAGGGCGAGCGTCGCCCATGCCGGCGTCGCTCCCATCGCCGCGAGGTCGGACAGATTGACGGCCAGCGATTTCCAGCCGACATCGAACGCTCGCGTGCTTTGCGGAAAGTGCACGCCCGCGACGAGCGTATCCATGCTGACGGCGAGAATGTGCCCGGCGGGCACGGCCAGCAGCGCCGCGTCATCGCCGATGCCGAGGCGCACGTCCTCGCGCGCGACGGCGCAGCGGTCGCGGATTCGGGCGATCAGTTCGAATTCGTGCACGCTCACGTCCGCCGGGTTGGGCAAGGATGCAAAGCCTCGACTCAACTGCCCGGCGCGCGAAAGCGTTCGCTCACGGCTCGCGGCCCGCCGGGCGCAACTCGGCTGTCCGCCACGCCCGCGCCGCCTTGTCCAGCACGCCGTTGACGTAGGTGTGGCCGTGCTCGGCGCCGAAGCGCTTGGTGACCTCGATCGCCTCGTTGATCACCACGCGATAGGGCACGTCGGGACGATGCCGCAGTTCATAGGCCGCCAGGCGCAGGACGGCGCGCTCGATCGGATCGACCTGAACCGCTTCGCGGTCGAGAAACGGAACGAGGCCGGCATCGAGTTCGGCGCAATGCTTCTCGACACCGCGCAGCAGATCCTCGAAATAATCGAGGTCGGCGATTTCCATGTCCTGCTCGTGGCGGAACTCCTCGATGACATCCTTCATCGAGTTGCCGCCGACCTGCCACGCATACAGGGCCTGCGTGGCGCGGCGGCGGGCGCGCGAGCGCGCGGTCAGGTCGATGCCGTCTGGGCGGCGGTGCTGGGTCATGATCCTGCTCCTGGTGCGAACCGTGGAAGGTTCGCGCGCGCCGGCAGCATCCGCTGATGCCGGCGTGCTGTCGAGTCCGCATGGACCCGGAATCTGGCGGTCGAAAGTTGCTCGAGCATCGTCAATCTACAATTTTGTCCACAAGTCCACAATTTCCAGCGCAGCCAGCGCGACCTCTTCGCCCTTGTTGCCGTGCGCGCCGCCGGCACGGGCCTGCGCGTCTTCGTGACGCTCGACCGCGAGCACGCCGTTGAGCACCGGCACGCCATGATCGAGCGCAACGCGCTGGAGGCCGTTGGCACAGCCATCGGCAACGTGCTCGTAATGGCGCGTCTCGCCGCGCACGACGCAACCCAGCGCAACGATCGCGGCATAGCGGTCGGTCAACGCCAGCTTCGCCGCGGCGACCGGCAGCTCCCACGCGCCTGGAACGCGCACGAGGTCGACCGCAGCGTCACTGACGCCATGCGTGACGAACGCACGCCGCGCGCCATCGATCAGCGCGTCCACGACGCGCGGATTCCAGCGGCTGGCGACGATGGCGAAGCGCGTGTTTGCGTGGACGCGCAATTCGCCGGTGAAGTCAGGCATGGGCGTGAGGGCTGAGGGCTGGGGCTGTGAGTCTACAAGCTATCGCAGGGATACACGAAACAGAGCACGGCGCAGGCGGTGTCTTGTAGGGTGGGCCTCGGCCCACCGACATTTTTTTCCGGAAGGAGCAGGAACGGTGGGCCAAGACCCACCTACGTTTGCGCTCAGCGCTCAGCCCTCAGCCCCGCTTCCTCATAACCCACAATCTCCAGGCCGAACCCGCTCAGCCCCAGGAACCGCCGCGGCGTGCCGAGCACGCGCAGCCGGCGCACGCCGAGGTCGGCGAGAATCTGCGCGCCGACGCCGTGGCGGCGCCATTCCAGCGCGGCGTCCGACTCGCGCGGCGCGTTCAACCGGTCGAGGCGCTCGAGCGCCGTGCGTGCTTCGTCGGCATCGGTCAGCACGACGACGACGCCACGGTCCTGCGCGGCCACGTGGCGCACTGCGGCGGAGAGCGACAGCGCCCCGTCGGCGCGGGCAATGTGCAGCACGTCGGACAGCGTGTCACGCACATGGACGCGCGTCAGCACCGGGTCGCCATCGCCGACTGTCCCACGCACCAGGGCAAAATGCGCCAGCTGTGTGATCGCGTCGCGATAACCGACGATGCGGAACCGGCCGTATTCCGTGTCGACTTCGCGGTCGAACGAGCGCGCCACGGTTTTCTCGGTCGCGAGGCGGTGGCGGATCAGGTCGGCGATGGATCCGATCCGCAGCGCGTGCGCCTTTGCGAACTCCTCCAACTGGGGACGTCGCGCCATCGTCCCATCGACATTCATGATTTCGCACAGCACGCCCGCGGTCTGCAGGCCGGCCAGGCGCGCGAGGTCGACCGCGGCTTCCGTGTGGCCGGCGCGCGTGAGCACGCCGCCGGGTTGGGCGCGCAGCGGGAAGATATGTCCGGGGCGGGCGAAGTCCTGGGCCACGGCAGCGCTCGACGCGAGCGCGCGAATCGTCGCGGCGCGGTCTTCCGACGACACGCCGGTGCTCGTGCCGAAGCGGTAGTCGACCGAAACCGTGAACGCGGTACGGTGCGCGTCCTCGTTGTTCGGCACCATTTGCGGCAGACCGAGGCTCGCCAGTCGCGCTTCCTCCATCGGCACGCACAGAATGCCGCTCGTGTGGCGGATCATGAATGCGATCGCTTCCGGTGTCGCGTGCTCGGCCGCCATGATCAGATCGCCTTCGTTCTCGCGATCCTCGTCATCGACGATAACGACCATGCGGCCGGCGCGGATGTCGGTGATGATGTCGGGGATTGTGGAGAAGGACATGGGCTGAGGGGCGAGGGGCGAGGGGCGAGGGACGAGGGCGAGGGGCGAAAGCAGAAGCCGACCGCACGGTTAGGTATTGGAGCCAATGCTGTGGAGGCGTTCGACGTAGCGCGCGATAAGGTCGACTTCGATATTGACCGGATCGCCGATGCGTTTGTACTGAAACGTCGTCGCGCCGATTGTATGCGGTATCAGGTTCACGCCGAAACGATTCGCGGCGACTTCATTCACGGTGAGACTGACGCCGTCGATGCAGACCGAGCCTTTGGCGGCGATGTAACGCGACAG
>DASRTK010000126.1:0-5820 GCA_035655975.1 Rudaea sp. | reverse complement strand
CATGCGATCGACGGCTTCCAGGGCAAGGCGCCGAATCCGATGCCGGCCAAGGGCGGCAATCCGTCGCTGACCGACGCCCAGGTCAAGGCCACGGTCGAGTGGATGCTGACGCAGGTCAAATGACGAGGGGCTAGGGACCAGGGACTAGGGACCAGGCGCTGAAGCGTCTCCGCCCTCGTCAACTCCTTGCAACAACGCCTCGCGCTTGCCGGTCGCAAAGGCAACCAGGTCCGGAAAGAAGCGCGCAAACGCCACCCTGAGTTCGGCATTGCGTCGCCATAGCGCGGGGCCGGCCGTAGCGAGCGGGTTGTCGTGCTTCAGCCGCCGCCCGATCCCGGCGAGCACGCGCTCAATCGTGTCAGGGTCGGCGTAACTCGCGAACAGTCCGGCTTGATGAAAATAGTCGGCAAACCGGTTCAATTGCGGCGGAAGCCAGCGCCGGTTGTCGCGCAGGAGAACTTCAACGCGCGCGGACAAATCCGCCAGCGGCTCGCGTCCTTGCCGCGGCCAGTCTGCCGCCAGCACATGGTCGAAGTAGACATCGAGCAGGATACCGGCGTAGCGCCGCAGCGGCGGCACGAACAGCGCGCGCGCGGCGGCAACTTCCGCATGACTGTCCGTATAGACGTCTATTTTCCGGTGCAGCACGACGCCGGCGCAGATCGCGGCCGGCCACTGCGGATCCGGAGCGCCGTGCCAGAAGTCGCCGAGCAGGCCGCCGAGCAGGACCTGGTCGTCCGCGCCGGCCAGAAACGCGTGTGCCAGATGGTTCATCGGCGGCATTGTCGCGCAGTCAGGCGGCGTTGCGCGTCGCCTCGGGTATCATGCGCAGCCTCATGTGCGCATCTTTATGAATCGGGATTCGATCGACGTACCAACCGTGTTCCCGCAGGCCGCGGCAAATATCGTGCTGCGCGGCCCGGCTGGAGCGCTCGAAGCCTATGCCGCGATGCCGGAGCCCGAATGCGCGCGCCGCGGCACCGCGATCGTCTGCCACCCGCATCCGCAGCACGGCGGAACGATGCACAACAAGGTCGTCACGATCATCGAGCGCGCGTTGCGTGAGTCGGGGCTGGCGACGGTCACGTTCAATTTCCGCGGCGTCGGCGCCTCGGCCGGCAGTTTCGATGATGGCCGTGGCGAGACTGACGATCTGCTCGCCGTGGCGCGCTGGGTGCAAAGCGTTCGACCCGGCGACGTGCTGTGGCTGGCCGGATTTTCGTTCGGCAGCTATGTCGCGCTGCGCGCGGCGCAATCGCTGCCGCTGCGCCAACTGATCAGCGTCGCGCCGCCGGTCGGCCGCTGGGACTTCATGGCCTTGGAAGCGCCCGCCTGCCCGTGGCTCGTCATCCAGGGCGAGACCGACGAAGTCGTGGATGCCGCCGCCGTGTACGAATTCGTCGCCACGCAGGAACCTCCGCCAACGCTCGTGCGCATGCCGGACACCGGTCACTTTTTTCATCGACGCCTGATGGACTTGCGCGGAGCGATCAAAAACGGCGTCCGCGCGAACCTTCCGCCGCCCAGCGACGAAGCCGCGCCGGTCCAGGAATGAACGACGCAGCGACCGAAGGCGGCGTTGCGACGCCGGGCGAACTTTATGCGCAAGGCGTCGCGCAGGGCCGCTGGGAAGACGATTCCGCACAGCGCGCCGCGCTCGTCGAACTCGACCGCGTGCACGCCGAATTCGTTTCGGCGCAGGGCCGGGCCGGCGCTGCCGGCTGGTGGCGGTTGCGCCGGACGCAAGCGCCGGCGGCGCGCGGACTGTACTTGTGGGGCGACGTCGGCCGCGGCAAGACCTTCCTCGTCGACTTGCTGTTCCAGTCGCTGCCCACCGAGCGCAAGCTGCGCCTGCACTTCCATCGTTTCATGGGTCGCGTGCATGCCGAACTGCGCAAGGTCGAAGGCCATGCCGATCCGCTGCGCGAGGTTGCCGCGCATTTCGCCCGCAAGGCGCGCGTGCTGTGCCTCGACGAATTCTTCGTCACCGACATCGGCGATGCGATGATCCTCGGCGGCCTGCTGCAGCACCTGTTCGCGCGCGGCACGACGCTGGTCACTACCTCGAACATCGAGCCGGCGCAGTTGTATCGCGATGGCCTGCAGCGCGCGCGGTTCCTGCCGGCGATCGCGCTGATCGAACGGCATTGCGCGATCGTCCAGCTGCTCGCGGCGCAGGACTATCGCCTGCGCGAACTCAGTCGTGGCGGCGTGTATTTCACGCCGCTGGGCGATGCTGCCGAACAGGCGCTCGACGCCTGCTTCGAGCATATTGCGCCGGGCGCGCGCCGCCTCGAGGCCGAGATCGTCGTCAACGGGCGCGACATTGCGGTCAAGCGCCGCGCCGAGGGCGTGATCTGGTTCGATTTCGCGGCGCTGTGCGAAGGTCCGCGTTCGGTCGCCGACTACATCGAACTGGCACAGAGCTTCAATACCGTGCTGATTTCCGGCGTGCCGGCGCTTTCTGCACAAATGGAAGATGCGGCACGACGCTTCGTCAACATGATCGATGAGTTCTATGACCATGGTGTAAACCTGGTCGTGTCGGCGGCGGCGCCGCCTGCCGGGCTCTACCGCGGCGAGCGCCTGCGCGCCGAATTCGCGCGCACGCAGTCGCGCCTGACCGAAATGCAGAGCGCCGAGTACCTGGCGCGGGCGCACCGGCAATAGCGGGGCGAGGTCAGGCGACACACGCGATCACGGCGGAATCCTCGTTGAAATGCACCGTAACGGCCTCCATCGCAATTGCATTGCGTGCCCGATCAGCGATCAGGGCGCGCGCGCGACCCATGACGAATTGCGCTTGCGAGGCCAGGCCCCAGCCACTACGCTACACTGCTCAGTTCAGTAATCGTGATCCCGACGCTGCGCGCCTTCACCGGCACGCGGCCGTCTGCGTGACGCGCCAGCATGCGCGGCGCGACAATCCCAAACGCTCCTCATCGAGACCAGATACATGCGAACACGGATTTTACGCAGTGGGCTACTGGGCGCCGGTGTCGTTTTGCTCGTCGCCGCCTGCGGCAAGAGCGCGCCGCCCGCGCAGCAACAGCCCCCGCCTCCGGAAGTCGGCGTGGTCACGGCCCAGGCACAGGCCGTTCCGTTGACACGCGATCTCGTCGGCCGCCTGTCGGCGACACGCACCGCCGACGTGCGCGCGCGCATCGCCGGCGTGCTGCAAAAGCGCGTGTACACCGAAGGCAGCGACGTCAAGGAAGGACAGCTGCTGTTCCAGATCGATCCGGCGCCGCTGCAAGCCGCGCTCAATGCGCAGCAGGCCAATCTCGCCGCGGCGCAAGCGACGTACCAGAACAACCATGTCGCCGCCGAGCGCGCGCGCTCGATCGCGAGCAAGGGGCTTTTGTCGAAGACCGACTCGGACAATGCCCAGGCGGCCGAACGCACCGCGTCGGCAGCGGTCAAGCAGGCGCAGGCGAATGTCGACAGCGCCAGGATCAACCTCGGCTATGCCAGCGTCACCGCTCCGATCAGCGGGCGCGCGGGCCAGCAGCAAGTTACCGAAGGCGCGCTCGTCGGCCAGGGTGACGCGACGCTGCTCACGCACGTCGAGCAGATCGATCCGATCTATGCGAATTTCAGCCAGGCGGTCGCCGAGATCGACCAGCTGCGTCGTGCGGCGGCGAACGGCAGCGTCGAGCTCGCCGAGGCCGGCAAGGCCAAAATCGAGTTGCTGCGCCCCGACGGTTCGGCCTATGCCAGCGGCACGCTGGATTTTTCCGACACCGCGGTCGACGCGGCGACCGGCGCGGTCAGCCTGCGCGGCATCGTGCCGAATCCGGATCACACACTGTTGCCGGGCATGTACGTCAACGTGCGCGTATCGGTCGGCGAGCGCAAGCATGCCTGGCTGATCAACCAGGCGGCCGTGCAGCGGGACGCTACCGGCGCATTCGTGCTCGTCATCGGCGCTGACGGCAAGGTCGTCCAGAAGCGTATCGCCGCCGACAGCATGCGCGGCGACAGCTGGATCATCACCGACGGCCTCGCCGACGGCGATCAGGTCATCGTCTCGGGCATCCAGAAAGCCAAGCCCGGTTCGCCGGCCAAGGGCACTCCGTGGCAGGCCAACGCGCAAGCCGACGCCAAGCCCGTCGCGCCGGCCAGCGACAAGCACTAGGCGGAAGCCGTAAAGCATTTGCACGGAGAACACGGAGAACATGCAGAAGGGCGGAGAACACGGAGCAAGCAAAAAACATTTCTATGAAACAAGCCCAGTTGTAGATGTGTCGCATATTTCGCGCACCTGTGCTTTTTCTTGCATTGCTTTCTCCGTGTTCTCCGTGTTCTCCGTGGTTCAATCTTTTGAGCAGCCTGGCGCCAAGCGTCAGCGCAGGAAGGCAACCATATGATGTCGAACTTCTTCATTGATCGGCCGGTCTTCGCTTGGGTCATCGCGATCCTGATCACGCTCGGCGGCGTCATCGCGATAACCACGCTCGGCATCGAGTCGTACCCATCGATCGCGCCACCGCAGGTCGTCGTCAGCGCGACCTACCAGGGCGCCGATGCCGCAACGGTCGAGAAGACCGTGACCCAGGTCATCGAGCAGCAGCTCACCGGCCTTGATCACCTGATGTATTTCAGTTCGACCTCGAGCGCGAACGGCGGCTCGTCGGTCACCCTGACGTTCGAGCCCGGGACGAATCCCGACATCGCCCAGGTGCAGACGCAGAACAAGGTATCGCTGGCGACGCCGCGGCTGCCGAGCGAAGTCGTGCAGCAGGGCGTCACGGTGGTCAAGTCCAATCCGGACTTCCTGATGTTCATGATGCTCAAGGACAACAGCGGCAAGCTCAACTCGTACGCGCTGAACAACCTGCTGTCGTCCGGCATCATCGACCAGATCGCGCGCCTCGATGGTGTCGGCAACACGTTCCAGCTCGGCTCCGAATACGCGATGCGCATCTGGCTCGATGCCGACAAGCTACATGGATATGGCATGTCGGCGGCCCAGGCACTGGCGGCGATCCGCGGACAGAACGTGCAGGTAGCGGCCGGATCGATCGGATCGGAACCGGCGCCACCCGGCGGCGGCTTCACCGCGACGGTCAGGGCCGAAGGCCGCTTCACGTCGCCCGACCAATTCGAAGGCATCATCCTGCGCGCCGACAGCGACGGCACGACCGTGCGCCTGAAGGACGTCGCGCGCATCGAACTCGGCCCGTACAGCTATGGCCAGCGCGTCGTGCACAACGGCGCCGGCGTCGCCGGCCTCGGCGTGCAGCTGGTCAGCGGCGCCAACGCCCTGACCGTCGCGAACGAAGTGCGCGACAAGATGAACCAGCTGCAAAGCACGTTTCCACAGGGTGTCGAGTGGTCGATCCCGTACGACACGACGCGCTTCATCAAGATCTCGATCGAGGAAGTCGTCAAGACGCTGGTCGAGGCGATCGTGCTCGTGTTCCTCGTGATGCTGCTGTTCCTGCAGAACTTCCGCGCGACGATCATCGCGACGCTGGTCATTCCGGTCGCGCTGATGGGCGGTTTTCTCGGCATGTGGGCGGTCGGGTTCACGATCAACCAGCTGTCGATGTTCGGCATGGTGCTGGCGATCGGCATCGTCGTCGACGATGCAATCGTCGTGATCGAGAACGTCGAGCGCATCATGCGCGAGGAGGGCCTGTCGCCGCGCGACGCCACGCGCAAGGCCATGGGGCAGATCTCCGGCGCCGTCGTCGCGATCGCGGTCGTGCTGATGGCGGTGTTCATCCCGAGCGCGATGCAGACCGGCAGCGTCGGCGCGATCTACCGACAGTTTGCGCTGACGATCGCGCTGTCGACGGCATTCTCGGCGTTCCT
>DASRTK010000125.1:0-6457 GCA_035655975.1 Rudaea sp. | reverse complement strand
AGCGGCCCTGGCGAACCGGGCCGGTGTGCACCTTGCCCTCGGCCAACACGCGGCGGCCGAGACGGATGCGCGGGCTGCTCTGGGCAACGACGCGGCCTCATTCGGCGCAGCCTTCAACCTCGGTCTTGCGTTGCTCGGCCTGGATCAAAGCGCCAAGGCCGCCGCTGCATTCGCGCGCGCGAGTGCGTTGCGTGCACACGACGCGCGCGTGTTGCTCGAGTGGTTTTCGGCAGCCGCGCGCAGTGGGCGCGCGAGCGGTCTCGCCGAGCGCGTCCGTTCGCCGTTGCCGGCTCTTGCGCCGCAGCGCGATCTCGCGCTGCGCACGGCGATGCAGCTCGAGCACAACGGATTTTCGAATCAGGCGTTCGCGATCGTCGCGCAGCTGCGTGCCGAACTTCGCGACGACGCGGAAATCGGCTACCGGTTCGAGGTCGAGTCGCGCTATCGGCAGGCGTGTTCGTTCGAATATCGCAACGACAGCAATAGCGCGCTGGCCATCGCCGATGCGCTTATCGCGGCGGCGCCGTGGCATTGCAGCGCGCGACGATTGCGTGCCAGCCTGCTCGGCGAACGCGGCCTGGCTGCCGAAGCCCTGGCCGAGCATGCGCGCATCGTCGAACTCGCGCCCGGTGATGCGAAATCCGCGAGTGCGTACCTGATCGCGCTCCAGCATGACCCCGCGCAGACGGCCGCCGCGATCGCCGCAGCGCATCGCGCCTGGGCGGGCCGGCATCTTGCGGCGATGGCGCCGGGCTGGACCGCGGAACGGCGCAATGCCGATGCGCAGCGCAAGTTACGGGTCGGCTGGTTGTCGCCGCGCTTTTTTGCCGGACTTGCCGAAACATTTTTCGCCGCCGAGCTTCGCCAGCTCGATCGCGCGACGATGACGCACGTCCTGTACGACAGCGGCGGCATCGACGACGCCGCGACTGTGCGGTTCCGGGAGGTTGCCAACACGTGGCATCGCGTCGACATGCTCGACGACGAAGAACTCTGCGCGCGCATCCAGGCCGATGAAATCGACGTGCTCGTCGAGCTCAGCGGCCACTCTCCGGGGAACCGGCTGCGCGCACTGGCTGCGCGCCCGGCGCCGGTGCAGATCAGCTGGCTCGACTACTTCCACAGCACGGGCACACAGGCGATCGACGTGCTGTTCAGCGACCGCGTGCTGAGTCCGCCGGCGCTGCTGGTCAACTACAGCGAACGCGTGGCCTACCTGGAAGCCGGCCGATTGGCCTACTCGCCGCCGACCGGCGCGCCGCCCATCGTGCCCCGGGCCGGCGGCGTGCTGCGTCTGGCTTGCTTCAATCGTCTGTCCAAGATCAACGACGAAGTTCTCGCTACCTGGGCGCGGCTGCTCGCGTCGCTGCCGGATGCGGTGCTGAAGCTGAAGATGCGCGCGTTCGACGACGCCGGGCATCGCGAAAATTTCATCGCCCGCGCCGCTGCGCATGGCATATTCACGCAGCGGCTCGAGTTGCTCGGTTACGGCAGTCATGTCGACACACTGGCTGCCTACGCCGATGTCGACATTGCGCTCGACCCGTTCCCGTTTTCGGGCTGCGCGACGAGTTGCGATGCGCTGTGGATGGGCGTGCCGGTCGTGACGCGGATCAGCGACACGATGGTGAGCCGGCAGACCGCGAGCCTGCTGACTGCGCTCGGTCTGGACAATCTGATAGCCACAGACAACGAAAGTTTTGTCCGCTGCGTGCTCGATCTTGCGAACGCGGCCGAACGCCGATGCGATCTTCGATTCGAATTGCGCGAGCGCATGAGCACCAGCGTTGCCGACGTCAAACAACATGCGCGCGAGCTGCGCGGCGCGATTCGCGAGGCATGGCAATCGTGGTGTGCCAGACCTTCGCTCGGGCGAGATTTGGATGCGGGCGAACGCGGATGAACGCGGATTTTCGCGGACAAGAGCATATTTGCCTGTTAGAGCGGCTGGGAATTTGCCGTACGAATCGACAGCGATACCTTGGTCGACCTGCATTGATCCGCATTCTCCGCGTGAGTCGGGTGACAGTCGGCGCAGCCGGAGTTCGTAGCGGCGCGGCTGCGCTCAGTCGATGGTCGGGGGCGTTGCCGAAAGCCAGTGCGCGATCCAGCCATATACCGGCGGGACAAGCGCGGACTCGACGACGATCGCGCCGGTGCGGTACGGCGCCGCCGGGCCGCGCGGCGTCAACTCCGGAAACTTTGCAATCAGGCGATCGACATACTGCCGCCAGGACTCGCCGAAGTTACCGCCGGACTGGTGCCAGATCAGCAGGTCGAGGGTGACGGCGCATCTCAATCCGGCACGGTAGGCACGGTAGCTCAGATCCAGATCGTAACAATGGAAGCCGTCGAACGTGTCCGCATCGAACGGTATCTGCTCGAACACCGCGCGCCGGCCCGCCAGAAATACGCCGTCCAGCACCTGGGCGTTGCGCAGCAGCGGACCGTGCGCACCGAGCAGACCGCAGACCAGCGCGCCATCGGGGCGGGGCAAACTGACCCAGCTGGCCGTGTGCGGTGGCCCGGCCCAATGCCAGGCAGGGCCGTTGACGTAATCGGCCCCCGCGACCCCGATCAGATCGTACTGCGCCAGATGTCGGCGCAGGCGATCGGCAAAATCCTCGCATGCGATACCGATGTCGTCGTGGCAAAAGACGATCAATTCGCCGCTGGCCCGACTGAGGCCGCGCGTGTAGCCCTCGCACAGCGAGCGAGCATCTGGAACATGTATTAACTCCCAATCCTCCAAGGGCAAAAGCCGATCGAGATCGACCTTCAGTCGCGCAAGACGGCGAGGATCGATGCTGCAGACGATGATCGAAATGCGCCCCGCGGCGCGCGGCGCCCAGCGAAGGTCGATCGCCGGCGCCGCGATGCCCGAGCGCGCAAGGTGCAGGGCACACTCCAGCATCCCCTGGGCCGAGCGAGGCTGATCCGGCGCGGAGCGCCACGCCGCGGCAAAACCGCGTCCGGAATCCTGCCAATGGCAGGCTCGTCCTTGCGCAACCGCATTCTGGAATTGCAGTTTTGCGCGTGCCTCGTCGATCGGCGGATACTGCGGCCTGGATGTCGGGGTTGTCCCGGAGGGTTCTACTGCACGCAGGAAATCGGCCAGCGCCATGGACACCTCGCGATCCTCGAACAACTGATGCTTGCGCTCGCGGATCTGTTTACGGATCGCGTCGCGCTGGTCCCTGTTCTGCGCCAGCGCCGCAGCCCGATGTACATAGTCGTCCGGATCGCTCGCAATCAAGTCGTCGAGTTCCAGCTGACTCAACATCGCGTAGCTCTGGCGACCGCGCATCAGCTTCCCGGGCAACGTCAGGACCGGACGCTCCTGCCAGAGCGAATCGAGCGTCGTCATGCTACCGGAGAATCCGACCGTGTCGAGCAGCAGATCAGCGCTGGTCAACTCGTACGAGTATTGTTCGACGCTGAGCGTCGGCAGAACCCGAAAGCGCGACGGATCCACGGCATGCCTCTGCAACTCCGCATGCAGGCGTTGCTCGAACACCGCCGTCTGGCGCGCGGTCGCTGCAGTCAGGAAGCTGAAGCGCGCTGCCGGTGCGCCGGCTGCCATGCGCGCGAACAACGCATCATGTTCAGGTTGCAGTTTGAACAGACTCTGCACGCACATCAGGTGCGCGCCCGCCCCAGCGGGAGGCGGATCGAGGGCAACACTCTGTGGCAGCGCGAAACATCCCCCGAGGCGCGGCAGGCGGTGGAGGACTTCGCTGTAGTGATCGCGCGCATCGCCCGGCTCGGCAGCATCCGCGGAAAGGAAATAGTCGATCGTTTCTGCGCCGGTCGTCACCGGGTGTGCCCAGGTCGCAATCTGCACCGGCGCATGCCGCACGGCGGCGAGGCATTGGTTGATTACGTCCATGCCGAGATCGAGGAAGATCGCTATATCCAGTCGGGCCTCGTGCAACCGCTGCGACCAGACCGAAAAACTCGTCGCTCCGCCCTGGAAATTCTCGGCTCGATCGCGGAAGCGCTGCACCTGATCGTCGTCCACCACGTCTGTGTAAAAAACATGCAGTTCGAAATCTTCTCGCGGCAGCGCCAGCAGGGCGCCGCTCCAGGCACGGCTCACGGAGTGCCGATGCAGGCAGCTGGAAATAATCCCGACACGCCGCCGGCCAGTTCCGATCGGCCGCTGCGGAGCATCGGTGACGCTGCCGTCGGTCGCAGACTGAAGCAGCTTGCGCACGACGCGGGCATGGCGCCGATGCAAGTCGACGTCCGCGCCACCCAGATAAGCCAGGCTGAAGTTGGGTATGCTCCCGAGAATCTTGCGTGCTTGCTCCCCAAGGTTGGGGGTGCGTGGATCGAGCGCCTCGAACTCGCTCAAACCGCGCTGCCAATTGTCCATCCAGGCGGCGCGATCCTCCAGTGAACGAAAGCCCGGCTGCTCCGGCAAATGGAACTCGATCCAGCGCGACAGCAGATTGTCGGGCGCCTTTGCGTGCAGTTCGCGCATCGTCACGACGGCCTCGGCCCCGCGGCGAGCGCCAATCAGAGCCAGCCCGAGTTTTTCGCGGGCTTCGATCGAATCGGGTTCGAGCGCCAGTAAGCGCTGTCGAATGTCGACCAGCTCATCGTCCGCGCGGCGCAGCATGCCGAGCGCTGTGGCGAGACGCTTGAGCGACTCCGCATCGCGCGGCGCGATCTGACAGGCCTTGCGCAACGCCTCTACGGCGTTCTGGTGCTGTCCGGCGCAGGTAAACGCATGCCCAAGCGCAGCCCAGGCATTGGCATCGCCCGGAGCCCAGTGCGTCGCCCGTTCGCCATGCTTGATCGCTCCCTGGAGGTTCTTTCGCGCGATGGCGTCCTGCACGAGCGAGATCCGCGCCTCGACGGCGCCAGGGCTACGCCGGGCACGTTCAAAGACAGTCTCGGCTTCCTCAAAGCGCGACATCGTGCTGAGCGCATGACCGAGCATGAACCAGGACCAAGGATCGTTCGCGCGCAAGGCGCACAGCCGGCGCGCCGCCATTTCGGCTACGGTCGAGTCACCACCGGTCAGGCCGACGATCGCCATCGACTTCCAGGCGGGCGCGAACGCCGGATCGATCTGCACGGCTGTCTTCAGTTCGGTCAGCGCGTCTCCGAAGCGCTCGGCACGCAGCAAAATGCGCCCCAGCTGTTCATGGGCCTGGGTCCGGCCCGGATGCCGCGAGATCAGGTTGCGGCAGAGCCTTTCGGCCCCTTCGACGTCGTTGTGCCGCAACAGGCCGCGCACCTGCTCCAGGTCCTGCTCGAACGCGATTTCTTCCTTGGCAGGGCTCACCGGGATAGGGAATAGATTGGGCGGATGGCCGGGAACTGGCTAGAATCCACATTCTTTGTCCGCAAGAGACAATTTTGCCATGTTTGCCAAAAACCTGCGTATCGAAGGCTACGATCCTGAACTGGCCGCGGCAATTGCCGCGGAACGCCAGCGCCAGGAGGATCACGTCGAACTGATCGCATCGGAGAACTATGCCAGTCCGCGCGTGCTCGAAGCGCAAGGCTCGGTGCTGACGAACAAGTATGCCGAAGGCTATCCGGGCAAACGCTATTATGGCGGGTGCGAATTTGTCGACATCGCCGAGAAACTGGCGATCGAGCGCGTCAAGCAGCTGTTCGGGGCCGACTATGCCAACGTGCAGCCGCATTCGGGATCGCAGGCGAACCAGGCGGTCTATTTCGCGCTGCTCAATCCGGGCGACACGATCCTCGGCATGTCGCTGGCGCATGGCGGGCACCTCACCCACGGCGCGAAAGTAAACCTTTCCGGCAAGATCATGCACGCAGTGCAGTACGGCGTGAACGATCAGGGCCTGATCGACTATGACGAGGTCGAGCGCCTTGCGCTCGAACACAAGCCGAAGATGGTCGTTGCCGGATTCTCGGCCTACTCGCAGGTCGTCGACTGGGCGCGCATGCGCGCGATCGCCGACAAGATCGGCGCATACCTGTTCGTCGACATGGCGCACGTCGCCGGGCTTGTCGCTGCCGGCGTGTATCCGAGCCCTTTGCCGCACGCGCACGTCGTGTCGTCGACGACGCACAAGACATTGCGCGGTCCGCGCGGCGGCATCATTGTCGCGCAGCGCGCGGCCATGGGCGCTGCTGCCGATGAAATCGAAAAGAAATTGCAGTCGATCGTTTTCCCGGGCATCCAGGGCGGCCCGCTGATGCACGTCATCGCAGCCAAGGCCGTCGCGTTCAAGGAAGCGCTCGAGCCGGAGTTCAAGGCGTACCAGCAGCAGGTCGCGAAAAACGCGCAGGCGATGGCCGGCACGATGATCGCGCGCGGCTACAAGATCGTCTCGGGCGGTACGCAAAACCCTTTGATGCTGGTCGACCTGATCGGCAGCAAGGTCACCGGCAAGGACGCCGAGGCCGCGCTCGGCAAGGCGCACATCACGGTCAACAAGAATGCCGTCCCGAACGATCCGCAAAAACC
>DASRTK010000124.1:0-1571 GCA_035655975.1 Rudaea sp. | reverse complement strand
ATCGCGCGCGCGCATGCCAGCGATGCGGATCGGCACGAGCGCATCATGGAAGATCTCGCGCAGCTGTACATCTCGCGCGTGCGCGCCCACGGCTGCACGCTGGACGATGCCGGCATCTGCGAAGTGCTCGTCATGGATATCGAGTTGAACGCGCAAGGCCTCGAAGTCTGGCTCGATCGACCGCCGCGCTGATCGCCGCTTTTCTCCTCCCCCTTCAAGGGGGAGGCCGGAGGGGGATGGTGTATGTGCGCATAGTCGAACCCTTTAACACCATCCCCACCCAACCCTCCCCTTGAAGGGGAGGGCTTGAGAGCCAGGCGCGGTCTTTACGCGATTTTTATACCGCCTCCCGCAATCCCTACGCCTTCCATATTCGCCGCGACCTAGAGTGCACTCCGTTCCAATCCGGAGTTCTCGGTCATGGATTTCGCCTATCTCGCGTTGCTTGCCGCGCTCGTTGCGCTGACTTGGGGTTTCGTGCGCCTGTGCGCAGGCCTGGAGGATCGCAAGTGATCGCGCTCTTCATCGCCATCGCAACAAGGTCACTAACCCAGAGCGGCATCTGCTGGGCACCGTGCGTCCACAAGGTACACAAATGAACATTGCCTATTGGCTTGCGGGTTTGATTGCGGTCGCGCTGAGCATCTACCTGGCCATCGCGCTGCTCAAACCGGAGTGGTTTGAATGACTATCAACGACTATCTGCAGCTCGGCCTCTATCTTGCCGTCTTGCTGCTGCTGGTGAAGCCGCTTGGCGCCTATATGGCGCTGGCATTTTCGGATGAACCGAACCGCGTGACGCGGATTGGCGCGCCGATCGAGCGCGCCATCTACCGCATTTGCGGCATCCAGGCCGAGGAGGACATGAGCTGGCAGCGCTACGCCCTCGTCATGCTTGCATTCAACGTCATCGGTTTGCTGTTTGTCTACCTGCTGCAGCGCGTCCAGCAATGGCTGCCGCTGAATCCGCAGGACTTCCCTGCCGTGAGCGCCGACTCGGCGATGAACACCGCGATCAGCTTCGCCACGAACACGAACTGGCAGGGCTACGGCGGCGAATCGACGATGAGCTACCTGACGCAGATGCTCGGCCTGGCCGTCCAGAATTTCCTGTCGGCAGCGACCGGCATCGCCGTACTGATCGCGCTGATCCGCGGCTTCGTCCGGCGCAATGCGTCCGGCGTCGGCAGCTTCTGGGTCGACATGACGCGCAGCACGCTTTACGTCCTGCTGCCGGTGTCGTTCGTGCTCGCGCTGGTGCTTGCCGCTCAGGGTGTGCCGCAGAACTTCGAGCCGTATGCAACCGTGCCGCTGGTCGAGGCGACCACCGCGTCCGAAACCGTCAAGGACGCCGAAGGCAACACGGTGAAGGATGCCGACGGCAAGGATGTCACGAAGGAAACCAAGGTCGCGGAACAGACGTTGCCGCTTGGACCCGCTGCGTCGCAGGTCGCGATCAAGCAGCTCGGCACGAACGGCGGCGGGTTCTTCAATGCGAACTCGGCGCATCCGTTCGAGAGCCCGACCGCATTCACCAACCTCCTGCACATCCTCTTGATCTTCATCCTCGG
>DASRTK010000123.1:0-2566 GCA_035655975.1 Rudaea sp. | reverse complement strand
AGTCTGCATCCGGGTCCGGGCATCGGCAGCGCACACTTCCAAATAGGCGCTACGATGTTGCTGAAGGGCGATGCGCAGGGCGCGCTGGCGGAGATCGAGCAGGAGACGAGCGAGATCTACAAGATGATCGGCCTGCCGATGGCGTACCACGCGCTGGGTCGCAAGGCCGATTCGGACGCCGCGCTGGCCGCGCTGATCGCGAAGTGGGAGAAGGAGTCCCCCTACAACATCGCCTACGTCTACGCCTACCGCGGCGAAGCGGACAAGGTGTTCGCGTGGCTCGACAAGGCGGTCGAATATGGCGACCCCGGCCTCGGCTCGATCGTGACGGAGACCCTGTTCGACAAGATCCACGCCGACCCGCGCTGGCTGGGGTTCCTGCGCAAGGTGGGCAAGGCGCCGGAGCAGTTGGCGAAGATCGAGTTCAAGGTGACGTTGCCGCAGGCGGAAGGCGCAACGGCGAGCGGCAGCTCGAATAAATAGCCGGCAGCGGATCGCGAGCCACGCGAAAAATTGGCACCTCCAAAGCCGACACTCTTGGGAGTCTCCTTCGGGTCGTGAGCTGCCTTTCAGTGGGCGCGAATTTTTCGTGAAGCATATTGTGGCCTCCCGGATGCAGACCTGAGCTAGACTTCGTGCGGCCCTCAGGGGGAACGTATTGCGGTGAACGAGTTTCTCGAACGCCTGAAGCAACGCAAGCTCGTACAGTGGACGCTGGCGTACCTCGCCGCGTCGTTCGCCCTGATCCAGGTGCTCGACGTCATCGCGCAGCGCTTCGGCTGGTCCGAAATGGCCATGCGCGTCGCCATCATCGCGCTCGGCGTCGGCTTCTGCGTAGCGATGGTGGTCGCCTGGTATCACGGCGAGCGCGGGGCGCAACGCGTCTCCGGCATCGAACTGCTGATTCTCGCGCTGCTGCTGGCGATCGGAGGCGCGGTCGTCTCGCGATTCGCACCGCCTTCCCCTGCTTCGAGCAGCGAAACCGGTCCAGCGCCACCGGCAGCATCGATTCCAAACAAGTCGATTGCGGTGCTCGCCTTCGCGGACCTCAGCGCGACGCATGACCAGGGATACTTTTCGGACGGCATCGCCGAAGAGCTGCAAAGCGCATTGACCCGGCTGAACGACCTGAAAGTCGCCGGCCGCTCGTCGTCGTTCTACTACAAGGGGCGCAACGAGGACTTGCGCACGATCGGCAAGGCGCTCGGCGTCGCCAACGTGCTCGAGGGCTCGGTGCGCAAACAGGGCGACCGCGTGCGCATCACCGCGCAACTGGTCCGCACCGATGACGATTTCACGGTCTGGACGCAGACCTATGATGGCGATCTGACCGACGTGTTTGCCTTGCAGGAACGCATCGCGCGTGCGATCACCGACAAGCTCGAAGTGACCTTGCAGGGCGATCAGCAGAAGACAATCGTGCCAGTGGCGACCAGCAGTCCTGAAGCCTATGCCCTGTACCTTCAGGCAAGCGGCGTATTCATTCGCCGCGACGGCGCGCATTTTCTCGAGGCGATCGCGCAGCTCGAACGGGCGCTGCAGCTCGATCCTAAATTCGCCCGCGCGCACGCGCGGCTCGCATCGCTGCTGTCGGTCGCGACGAACTACGTCCCGTACGACTTCGCCGCTTCGATGGCCGGCGCCGAGGATCACGCGCACCGCGCCACCGAGCTCGATCCCAAGCTGGCCGAACCACACGCGGCGCTGGGTCAGGCGTTGCTTCGGCAACGGCGATTCGTCGAGTCGTTGGCGGCCCTGGAGCGCGCCGTTGCCCTGGATCCGACCGACGAGACCGCGATGTTCTGGTATGCCGCCAACCTGAACACGTTCGGTTACATCAGGCGGGGCGAAGAACTGCTCGATCGCGTGCTGGCGATCGATCCGCGCCTGCCGACCGCGTTGAATTGGCGCGGTTTGCTGTACGCGTATAGCGGCGACATAAGCAGCGCGGAGCAGCTGCTGCGGAGATCCGCCGAGGTCAAGCTGGCGTTCGCCGGGATGGGCCTGTCGCTGGTCGCCGCTTCGCGCGGGCAGACAGAGGAGGCAGTCGACGAGCTGGCGGCAGGCTTCAAGCCGATTCAGCTGGACCTGTCCGATGCCGAACTGCATGTTCTAGCGCGCGGCATCGTGGGCGACAGCGCGGCACGCACTGCGGCGCTCACGTTGATCGATGAATATCTGCGCCGGCCGCAGACGAGTAATGGAGTCATTGCCTATGCGCTGATCCGGCTTGGCGACCCGGCACGAGCGCTGGCGATTACACAGGAACATGCGAGTCCGAACGACTCGTCCTATCAGATCATCCTGTGGTCGCCGTACGGCCGGCCGGCGCGATTGTTGCCGCAGTTCTCCGCGTATGTGCGAAAGATCGGCTTCGCCGCCGTGTGGGATCGCTTCGGCGAACCGGACTACTGTCACAAGCAGGCTTCCGGCGAGTATGCCTGCGAATGAGCGCCGCGCGGATAAAAAACTGTGAGCAGGAATAAAGCCAGGGACCGGCAGACCGACGACCGCGTGGGCTGCGTCGTCATCGACCTGTCGACGACCGCAGAGCACGCCGGCGAGC
>DASRTK010000122.1:0-17720 GCA_035655975.1 Rudaea sp. | reverse complement strand
TGTGCGCCACAGGTAGCGCAGCGGCCGCATCCAGTCGCGAGGACGCGCAGGAGCCGATTCAGCGGTCGTGTTCACGCCGCGATGGTAGCCAGCCGCGGGCCGCGCTGCAATGCAACAAGCGCTAAGTTGCCACTAGAACCTGGAGCAAGAGCGCAAGAAATTGACACGGAGAACACGGAGAAAGCGCTTGGAATTGGCCCACTTGGCCCCGATGCGTTCGCCATCGAGCACTTCGTTCCATCCATTGTTGCTCTTCTCCGTGTTCTCCGTGTTCTCCGTGGTTCAATCTTTTTCCGCTTGTCGTGCCGGTTCACGAAAGACTCTCGATAGCCTCGAACAGGTCATTGACGTGCTGCTCCCACCAGCGCGCCTCGGCGGCGAACGGAAACGCGCGTGGAAACGCCGGATCGTCCCAGCGCTGCGCGATCCAGCCGGCGTAATGGATCTGGCGCATCAGGCGCAGCGGTTCGATCAGCGCCAGTTCGCGCCGGTCGAAATCGCGGAACTCGGTATAGCCTTCGAGCAGCAGGTCGAGCGCGCGCGGATTCGTCGCGAGCATCCACAGGTCCTGCACGGCCGGCCCCATGCGCGCATCATCGAGATCGACGAAATGCGGACCGGAATCGGTCCACAACACGTTGCCGCCGTGACAATCGCCGTGCAGGCGCAGGTGGCGCACGTCGCCGACCTCGGCGAACCGGTCGGCAATCAGGCCATCGAGCGTCGCGATGACGCGCTTGTAGCGGTCGCGCAACGTCGCCGGCATCAATGGCGCGGCGAGCACGGCGCGCGCCGGCGCCGTGATCAATGTGGCTCGATCGAGCGTGCCGCGCGCGACGAAGCGGCCGCGTCCGCCGACGCCGTGCAGGCGCGCTAGCAGCCGGCCCATCCAGGCCAGGTTGTCGGCCGATTCGAGTTCCGGCGCGCGCCCGCCCTGGCGCGGGTACAGGGCGAAGCGGTAGCCGCCAAAGCGCAGCAGTGTGGCGCCGCCGAAGCGCAGCGGCGCGACGACCGGCAGTTCCGCCTCGCTCAGTTCGAGCGCAAACGCATGTTCTTCCTCGATCGCCGCGTCGGTCCAGCGGCCGCCGCGATAGAACTTCGCGACCAGCGGCGAGCTTTCTTCAATGCCAACCTGATAGACGCGATTTTCGAAGCTGTTCAGCGCGAGCAGGCGGCCGTCGGTGAACACACCGGCCGACTCGACCGCGCCGAGCACCGCGTCCGGACTGAGCCGGGCATATCCGGAAACGTCAGCAGCCATGCGCGTTCTTCCTGATGCGCTCGACCTCGTGATGCGTGTGCCGCGGCCGCGGCCAATCCATCATGCGGTCGGTCGCGGCACGATCGCCACGGTCAGGCGCGCAATGCAGACCAGGCGCAGGCGCTCGTCCTCGATGCGGATTTCCCAGACCTGGGTCGTGCGTCCGACGTGAATGGGGCGTGCGGTGCCGGTGACGATGCCGTCGGTGACGCCGCGCAAATGATTGGCGTTGATGTCGAGGCCGACAGCCAGGTGCGTCTTGGCGTCGGCGCACATCATTGCGCCGAGGCTGCCGAGTGTCTCGGCGAGCGCGACCGAGGCGCCGCCGTGCAGCAGTCCATACGGCTGGTGCGTGCGCGCATCGACCGGCATCGTGCCGCGCACGTAGTCGTCGCCAATCTCGGTGACCGCGATGCCGATCCTCTCGATCATCGTGTTGTGCCAGCCGTTGGCCTGATCGAGGGAAAGTTCGGATTTCCAGATGCGCATCGTCGTGGCTCCGTTTTTGCGCGACCACTATAGCAACGCCGCCCCTATCAGGCGCGGGATCGGATCGGCGACAATCGGCTCCCACCCAGATCGTGTCGCGCGCGTGTCCTATTCGGTGACCCTGCAGGCCAGCGGCAAACGCTTCACCGTCGCCGTCGGCGAAAGCGTGCTCGATGCCGCGCGCCGCGCCGGCCTCGCGCTGCCGTACAGCTGCCTGTCGGGCGTCTGCGGCAGTTGCAAGGCGACGCTGATATCGGGTGAATGCCACTATCCGCGCAATCCGCCGAACGCACTGAACGCGGCCGAAGTCGCGCGCCACCAGGTGCTGCTGTGCCAGGCCGTGCCGCTCAGTGACCTGGTCATCGGCGCGCGCGAGGTCGCCTCGGTCGCCGACCTGCCGCGGCGCGTGCTCGCGCTCAAGCTCAGCGAACAGCAACGCCTCGCGCCCGATGTCATGCGCCTGGTCCTGCAACCGCCGCATCGGCGCGCGCTGGTCTACCTTGCCGGCCAGTATCTCGACGTGCTGCTGCCAGCCGGCCGCCGGCGCGCATTTTCGATCGCCAACGCGCCGCACACGGGTCCGCAGATCGAGTTGCACGTGCGCCACGTCGCCGGCGGCGACTTCACCAATTTCGTCTTCAATGAACTGGCGATCGGCGACGTGCTGCGCGTCGAGGGGCCGCTCGGCACGTTCGTGCCACGCGAGGACTCTGAGCGGCCGATGATCTTCGTCGCCGGCGGCACCGGTTTCGCGCCGGTCAAGGCGCTGATCGAGCACTTCCTGCACCTCGGAACGCGCCGGCCGATGTGGCTGTACTGGGGTGCGCGCGCACCGGACGAACTGTACCTGCGCGAGCTGCCGCAACGCTGGACCGGACAGGCGCCGTCGCTGCAATTCATCGCCGTGGTCTCGGACCTCGAGCGCATCGGCGACTCCGGCCTGCGCGGCGGCCTCGTGCACGAAGCCGTGCTCGAGGACCATGCCGACCTGTCCGCCTTCGACATCTACATGAGCGGACCGCCGGCGTTGATTGACGCGGGCCGGCGCAGCTTCGTTGACGCGGGCCTGCCCGAAGAGCGGCTGTTCTACGATTCGTTCGACTACGCGCCGGATGTGCTCGCGCTGATCCTGGGTTCGCGCGCCGGCATCAACGAGTCCTGAGCGCTTGTGCGAAGCCTCCAGGCAAACGTCCGGAACTCAAAAAGTTGCCGTCATTCCCGCGAAAGCGGGAATCCATTTTCTTTTTTTCAAGACATCAAGATCAAGATGGATTCCCGCTTTCGCGGGAATGACGACATTTGGCAGGACGCCGTCAATCGCGTGCGACGCCAGGCAGCTGCGGCACGCCATGCGCGCTGCGCGTTTCGATCACGCTGGCGCGCGTGCTCAATGCCGCCGGTACTCCGGCCAGGCCCGGCAACGCCTCGGTCGGCTCGCCACGCGCGGCACGCAACGCGTTTCGATAACAAAGCGCCGCCAGGTCGCGCTCGTCGCGGCCGCCGTTGCAGTCGCCGAGCGCCTCCCATAGCGCGGCCGACGGCTCGATTGCCAGGCCGCGTTCGAGATATTCGCGCGCCTTTCCCCACAATTTGCATTGTATACAAAGCCGCCCGAGCGTCAGCGCCAGGCCCGGACTGTTCGGCTGATCGGCGATCCAGGCCTCGGCATGGCGCAGGCGCGGCTCGGCCTCGGCCGGACCGAGCTCGCCGTAACCGGCGATCAGCGCCTCCGACCACTGCCGACGCAACGCCGCCTCGATCTCGCTCATCGCGGCCAGCACCTGGCCGAGTTCGGCGGCACGGCGCGCGTAGGCGGCAACGGCTTCCGGCGGACGCCGCTGTCCGCGCGGCAGTTTCGACCAGAGTTGGCCGAGGCGGTCGCGGTCCGGCGCCGCCATCAGCGCCGCGGCCTGCGTGCGCGCTTCCAGCGCGGCAAAATCGGCCGAAGTGAGGGCCTGCGCGCGCGCCAGGTTCGGCAGCGCTTCCAGGGCCGTCACGGGCTCGCCGCACTGCAACGCCGATTCGACCAGCAGGTGCCAGGCCGCGGGAGGCAATGTGGATTTTTCCATTTCTTGCTTCAGCAGCGCCAGGGCCGCGCCGGGCCGGCCGCGCTCAAGCTCGAAGCGAGCGCGCAGCACCAGCGCGGCGGCCGGCGGCGCCTGCGCCAGCAACGCACCGGCGCGTTCGCGGTCGCCGCGCGCCTGCGCCGCGCGCGCCGCCCCGAGCAGAGCCGGCGCCTGCAATCCGCTCAGATGCGAGGCGCGCTCGAGTTCGCGCAGCGCGCTGGCATAACGCCCCTCGGCGAGCGCAACCAAGCCGCGCGAGATGCGTTCGCGGCCGCGCCGGCGCCGGCGTCGCGACCATGCGGCGAGCGGCGTGCGCAACAAGCGGCCGAGCAGGCTCAGCGCGCCCCAGGCCAGCAGCAGGAGGGCCAGCGCGAACACGAGCGTCGTCTCGATGCTGGTCGCGCCATAGCGCACGAGCACGTACCCCGGGTCGGCGGCAATCTGCTGCCAGCCGAACGCCGCGGCGCAGGCGATCGCCAGCAGCAACAGCAGCAGCAGCCAGATCCTCATTGCCGATCCTCCGGCGGGCTGGCCGCAGCGGGCCGGGCCTGGCGCATGGCGTGTGTCGCGCGCAGGTTGCGCAGTTCGCGCAAGGCGGCGCCAAGTTGCGGCGGCGCCGGCGGCGCCAGCTCGCCCTTGCCGAGCCGCTCGAGCGTCCCTTGCGCCGACTTGACCGCGTCGGCGCCGACATCGAAATCGAGCTTCAATTCGGCCTGCGCCTGCGCGACTGCGGCGCGATAACGCGGCGTGTCGCGCGCCAGCAAGGCGGCTTCGGCATCGCGCAGGTCGAGCACGAAGAGCTGGCGCGCCAGCGAAGCATCGTGACGCTGGGCCGCGCTGGCGGCGTCGGCGCCGGTGCGCACGCGCACGAGATTGCCGAACACGTGCCACCAGCGCGATTCCTGTTCGGAATTGCCGGCATCGCGCCGGGCCGGCGGCAACTGCGCCGCGTCGGCGCGCAGCGCGGCCAGCGCCGCTGCGCTCGCGGACACGTCGGCGCCGCCGAGGTTCGACAGGCCGTCGATCTCGGCGCTTATACTTTGCCGCACTGTGGAAAATGCCGGATCCTCGATCGCCGCGAGTGTCGTGTCGGCCAGGCGGTACGCCGCGATCGTCGCGGCCGGATCGTGGAACAGGGCGAAGCGCTCGCCGCCGAGCGCGAGCAGCATTTCGCTTTCATCGAGCAGCATCGCATCGTGGCCGGTCAGGCGCTTGTCGGCGAGATTGGCGATCGCGTCCTCGACCAGGCGCGCGCGCTCGCCGAGTCCGAGCAATTGCTCGCGCAGCGACTGGTTGACCTTGCTTTCATCGTCGAGGCGCGCGCGCAGTGTGTCCGTGTCGCGCCGCGCCTGCTCGGCGCCACGCGCCAGCGCGGCGATCTGGGCGTCGACCTGCTGGATGTCGGTCTGCGCCAGGCGCTGCTGTTCGACATCGAGCGTCCAGACGCGCCAGAACAGGTAACCCACGGCGCCAAGCAGCACGATCGCGATCAGCCACGCGCCGCCGTGACGTCGCGCTGGCGGCGCTGGCGCGGCGGCAACAGGTTCGACGATCGCTGGTTCGGTGATCGCAGCGGGGCTTTCCGGTTCGCTCATGCCGGCATGCTAGCGAAAAACCGCGCGCGATGCCCGCGCTGCGCGACGGGTTTGCTCCAGCGCCGCTACAGCCGATGCAATGCCATGACGATGCAGGCGCGATCGAGCAAGGCCGTCGGTTCGGCCGATGCGGCGACATGCACGCGGCTGAAGCCGAGCGTGCGCGCAATCTCCGCGATGCGCGCACTGCTGACCACACAGTCGTTCGCCACGAGGTGCGCGAACAGCGCCGGCGAAAGCATGGCGTGCAGGTTCGTGAGTGCATCGGCGCTGGAGAACAGGCTGATCAAGGGCGTTGGCGCGGTCTCGAGCGCGCTCAGGTGGCGGCGATCCAGGCGTGGCCTTGCGCGCTCGTAGGCGTTGACGAGCTCGACCTCCGCGCCGCGCGCGCGCAGTTCGCGCGGCAACAGGTCGCGGCCACCCGGCGCGCCGACAACGGCCACGTGGCGATGGCGCAGACGCGCAAACAGCGGCAGCTCGAGCAGGCCTTCGCTGTCGCGGCGCCCGGGCGGATAAGTCACGTTGTTCACACCGCGCCGGCGCAGAGCACGGGCGCTGCCGCTGCCCACGACGCAGGCCTGCGTCGTTCGCCGCAGCCGCATGCGCGGAAGCAGCGTGAATGCAAAGCGCACGGCCGCTGGACTCGTGAAGATCACGATGTCGGCACGCTCTGCGGCACGCAGTTGTTTGCGCACGCGCGCGCCGTCCGGCACGGCACGCAGCGCGATGCCCGGCAGGCCGACGGCATTACCGCCGAGCGCCTGCACGCGTCGCCGCAGCGCCGCCGCGGTGCCGCTGGGCCTTGTCACGATGACGCTCGCGCCGGACAGCGGGCCGACAGGACGCGAAGGTTTTTTCGGCGCGCGTATGGCCATGGCGGCATCGTACCGCGGGCAAGGGCGAGGGACGAGGGGCGAGGGGCGAGTGAGAGCAGACGCCGCTTGCTTTTCTCCTCCACTCGCCCCTCGCCCCTCGCCCCTGCTCCTCGGGAACTTGCCGCCACGCGCAAACCTGCGCACACTCCGCGACCTCATGCCGACCTCCCGCAACAACGAACTCGCCACGCAGTTCGAGCAACAACTGCTCGACGACATCCCGCTGGCGCGCGCGATGCAATTGCGCGTTGCCGACTCGAACGCGGACAGGTTGCGCCTGTCGGCGCCGCTGGCACCGAACATCAACGACAAGGGCTGCGCATTCGGCGGCAGTCTGGCGAGCCTGATGACTCTGGTCGGCTGGGGCCTGATCGTTCTGCGGTTGCGCGCGCTCGGCCGCAGCTGCGACATCTACGTGCAGGACAGCATGGTGCGCTACGTGGCGCCGGTATGGTCGGACTTCGTTGCCGAGGCGCAGCTTGCCGAGGGCGAGTCGTGGGATGCGTTCCTGACGACGCTCGAGCAGCGCGGACGCGCGCGCCTGCGCGTTGATTGTCGCATTCCTCGCGATGACGGCAGCGCCGCCGCCACGCTCGAAGCGCGCTTCGTGGCGATCGCCACCGCCGCGGCGGCCTGACTGCTGCGCCGATTTTGCTGCACAATCGCGCTGTCTGGACATCCGTCGTCCGCTTGCGGAGCGTTACCCAATGTCAGTTCGTTCAGTTTTGCTCGCCTTCGCTCTGCTCATGCTGACCGGATGTCCGGTCAAGCAGAATGCGTTGCTGCTCGAAGACACGCTGTCCACCTATGCCGCCGCAATCCGCTGGGGCCACATGGAAGATGCGCTCGGGTTCGTCGATCCGGAAACCCTGAAGAAGCATCCGGTGACCGCACTGGATCTGGCGCGCTATCAACAGGTGCAGATCAGCGTGTATTCCGATGCGGGACCCGTGCACATCAACGACAACGAAGTCAGCCAGATCGTCGAGATAGGTTTGGTCAACATCAATACCCAGGCGGCGCGCTCGATCGTCGACAAGCAACTGTGGCGCTACGATGCCAAAGCGAATCGCTGGTGGCTCGTGTCGGGCTTGCCCGACATTACAATGCATTGAGCTCGCGCGTGACAGTTCGTCGTGGGAGCTCGTCGCGCACGCGATTTTCGGGTGCGCCTGGCGGACCTGGCGAACAAAATTCCAACATTTGCATGCGGCAAAAAGCGCGCTGTCTTTGCGCGATGAGCGCCGGTGACGGATAATCAGCGCGTTGTTTCCCGCCTTGCCGCTCAATCCCATGTCCGAAATCCTGCACCGGCTGCCCGAGTTCATCGGCAATCACACCTTGTTGGCGATGTTGTTCCTGTCGGTGCTGGTCGCCTGGCTCGGCAGCGAAGCCTCGCGGCTGTTCCGCGGTTATCGCGAGGTCACGCCGGCCGCGCTGACCCAGTTGATCAATCGCGACAGCCCGCTGGTCGTCGACCTGTCGAGCACGCAGGATTTCGAGAAGGGTCATATTCCCGGCGCGCGCCACGTGCCGCTGAGCCAGTTCGACCCGGAGAACAAGGATCTGGCCAAAGTCCGCGAGCTGCCGGTTGCGGTCTACTGCAAGACCGGCACGACATCCGCCCAGGCAGCCACGCGCCTGGTCAAGGCCGGGTTCAAGCGGGTGTTCTGGCTCGGCGGCGGGCTGGCCTCGTGGCAGCAGGCCGATCTTCCGCTCGTTCGCGGCCGGTAACGCGTCACACTTTCCACTGCAGGGCAGCGCGGTGGCGCGAAGACGCGGCTGTCGAACGTGCAGCGCGTGGCGCATCGTGGGATAATCCGCGATCTTTTCCCCACGATCCTTTCCGGGATCGAATTCATTTCGATCCCGTTTCACTCCGGAGCAGTATTTCCATGACCGAGAACAGCCCCCTCAATCCGTCCGCCAATGGCGCCGGCGACCCCGCCGCGCAGTTGTCCCTGCAAAAGGTATACATCAAGGACGCCTCGTTCGAGGTCCCCGGTGCACCGCAGATTTTCCAGGAGCAGGGCCAGCCGCAAGTGCAGCTGAACCTGTCGCAGCAGGTCGGCACGCTCGCCGATAACGTCTACGAAGTCGTGCTGACCGTCACGGTCACCTGCAAGCTCGCCGAGAAGACTGCGTATCTGGCAGAAGTGCAGCAGGCCGGCGTGTTCGGCATGCAGGGTTTCGACGCGCAGAACCGCGATACGGTGCTCGCCACGTACTGCCCGAACGTGCTGTTTCCGTATGCGCGCCAGATCGTCTCGGACCTGATCCAGAATGGCGGATTCCCGCCGTTCCTGCTGCAGCCGATCAATTTCGAGTCGCTGTACGCCGAGCAGATGCGCCGCCGTGCGGAAGGCGAGCAACAGCTGAATGCCTGATCGGAGCAGCGGCTTTGCCGCTGCGTGAGGAGTAAGGTCGGCCGCTGCGCGGCCGCGTGAGGGTGCTCGTCTCGGCTCGCTCGCGCGGAGCAGCGCACACGTCGCCTGCGATGCGTCCCGAACGAGGTGGCGCAAGCCGCCGACCTGACTTCCTCGCGAGGCGGCGAAGCCGCCGACCTCACCGCGCGCACGCTTTACACGCGCGCCTGCCCTCCGTACGCTCCGAAGCATCGAGGGGCAACGCATGAAGAACACTTCGACGACGAAAGTCGCTGTGCTGGGCGCAGGTTCTTGGGGCACGGCGCTCGCGGCCGTGCTCGCGCGCAACGGCGCGCCGACCACGTTGTGGGGCCGGGACGCCGCGGCGGTGGCGCAGATCGCCGCCACACGCCGCAACGCCCGCTATCTGCCTGACCTGGAATTGCCGGCGCAGCTGTCGATCTCGGCCGACCTCACGGCCAGCGTGCGCGACAAGTCGGTCGTACTGATCGTGACGCCGAGTCATGCGTTCGGCGCGCTGCTCGAGCAGATCGTCCCGCATTTTCCGAATGGCGCGGGCCTGGCTTGGGCGACCAAGGGTTTCGATCCGCCATCTGGCCGCTTTCTGCACGAACTGGCTGCCGAGAAGCTGCCGCACGCTCCGTCCGCGATCGTCACGGGACCGTCGTTCGCGCGTGAAGTCGCGCAGGGATTGCCGACCGCGGTCACCGTGCATTCAGCCGTGCCGGCATTCGCGCAGCGCGTCGCCGAGTTGCTGCACAGTACGCATTTTCGCGCCTACACCGGCAACGACATGATCGGCGCCGAACTGGGCGGCGCGATGAAGAACGTGCTCGCCGTCGCGACCGGCGTCGCCGATGGCATGAAGCTCGGACTCAACGCGCGGGCCGGCATGATCACGCGCGGACTCAACGAAATGCTGCGCCTGGGCGCCGCCATCGGCGCGCGCCCGGAAACGCTGATGGGCCTGGCCGGACTCGGCGACCTGGTACTGACCTGCACCGGCGATTTGTCGCGCAACCGCCGGCTCGGTCTGGCGCTCGGCCGCGGCGTGCCGCTGCGCGAGGCCGTCGCCGAAATCGGCCAGGTCGTCGAAAGCGTCGAAACCGTCGACACGATCATGCGTCTGGCGCAACGCCACGGCCTGGATCTGCCGATCGCGCATGGCGTCCAGCGCGTGCTGCACGAAGAGATGACGCCGGCCGAGGCGCTGCGCCAACTGCTGGCGCGCGAACGCAAGCCGGAATATCCGAGCTAGGCCGCGCTGGCCAACTCGAACAGCCTTGGGTGCGCCAACAAACATACGTCACGTTCGAGTCCTGCTAGAGTCGACGCATTCACCGAGCCTCGAGCCACATCTGGCCGGTGGCTGAATCGCTTTTGAGAATGGCCCGCGCGCGCGGATCGCGCGGTTTTCCATTCATCTTGCATACCGACTCACTTCGTATAGTCACGCCCACTGACTCGCATCTACGGGCGCGGGCGCATACGGATCAACACGACAAGGCAGGGGCTCGGCATGGCGAGCTGGAACACCACAGCGACCCTGATGTACGCCCTGCTGGGCACCGTTGCCATGTCGGCGCAAACCGATACGCTGGCTTCGGGATTGGCCGTCAATCGTGCCATCGTTCCGACCACGCAGCAGTCGATGAACGTGACGACGGTCTACGACCCGATCTTCAAGAACGGTTTCGAAGATCCGTGCAGCGAGGACGCCGACAGCGACGGCCTGCCCGATTGCGTCGAGACCAATACCGGCATCTGGGTCAGCGCCACGAACACCGGAACCGATCCGCACAATCCCGACACCGACGGCGACGGACTGCTCGACGGTGAAGAGGTCAACGGCACCGCCGGTGGACTCGATCTGCCCGGCATGGGCGTCAATCCGCTCCACAAGGACATCCTGATCGAATACGACTGGTTCGACGATGCGAGCGGTTGTGCCCAGCATTCCCACCGTCCGACGCCGGAAATCCTCCAGGGCGTGCACGACTTCTTCGCCAACGCGCCGATTGCCAATCCCGACGGCGTGACCGGCATCAACGTCATCCAGGACTACGGTCAGGGCGGCGTCTTCACCGGCGGCAACCTGATCGTGGATCCGGCCGATCCGACCGCCATCGTCGACGGCCCGGTCGGATACCCGCAATACAACAGCTATGAGCTGGCGAACTTCGCCACGAACCGGCACAACTATTTCCACTATGTGCTGATGGCGCACCAGTACGACAACCAGCAAGGCAGCACGAGTTCGTCCGGATCGGCGACGACGCCCGGCTACGAGGTCATGGTCACGCTGGCGTGCTGGGCGGGCGACACGAGCGGCACCGGCGCGGCCTACATCCGCAACTCGATCGTGCATGAACTCGGCCACAATCTTGGCCTGCAGCACGGCGGCGACGAAGCATGCAACTACAAGCCGAACTATAGTTCGGTCATGAACTATCGCTACGAATTCATCGGCATCGACAGCGGCTGCCGCGGCACCGGCGATGGTGCAAGCACGCTGGACTACTCCCACGGCGACCGCCTGATCCTGGACGAGAACAACCTCGATGAAACGGTCGGCATGTGCACGAGCGCGGTCGTGCCGGTCGACTGGAACGGCGACCTGCAATACACGTCCGGTGTCGTGGCCGATATCAACAGTTACGGCCTCGAGCCGAGCGAGTGCGGCGGCACGAATACGATCTTGCACGACTTCAACGATTGGGCGAACCTGCAGCTTGCCTCGGTCGTGACGTCGTACACCAGCGGCGGCGGCGCGGCCAGGGCGAACATGTCCGCCCTGCCCGCTCCCGCCTCGTGTGCGCCGATTCCGAGCTATCCGGGGGGACCGTGATGGCCAGACTGAACACATTGCTGATCGCGCTCGCCGCGCTCGTCTGCCTGCCTGGCGCGGCGCCACTGTGGGCCGCGACGCATCCGGTCGTGGTGCAATTCATTCCGGCGCTCCCGCTAGCGGGCCAGACTGTCACGGCGCGGCTGAGCAACGGCCTGAGCAAGGCCTGCTGGCCGCCGGCCACATCGATCACGCGCGACAACGTGACCGTAACGATCAAACTCGACTATGACGATGCCTGCCCGTCGCAGTATCTGACGCCATTTCGCGACTATGTCCTCGGCGCGTTCCCGGCCGGCACCTACAACCTCGTGGTCATGAGCTGCAGCAACAATCCGCCGCCGTTTCCGAGCGAATGCAATGTCCTCCTGCGGGCGTCGCTCGGCGTGCTGGCGCCGCGGGTGGTCGACCCGGCGCCGCTGTTGTCGCCCTGGGTGACTTTCGCCCTGCTCGGCGGACTGGTTGCGGCAACCGCGTTCCACCTGCGCCTGCGCCCGGTCAGGTACCGCCGGCGAAGGTGATCTGGCGCCAAGCCTCGTAGACGACGACGGCGACGGCATTGGACAGATTGAGGCTGCGGTTGCCTGGACGCATCGGCAAGCGCAGGCGCTGCGCCGCCGGCAGCGCATCGAGCAACGCCTGCGGCAAGCCGCGTGTCTCGGGTCCGAAGACGACGGCATCGTCCGCGCCGAAACGCACATTTGTATACAATGTGGCAGCGCGCGTCGACAGCGCGAACAGCCGGGCCGGCCGGACCGCCGCGGCGAACGAATCGAGGTCGTCGTGCACGGCGAGCTGGGCAAACTCCGCGTAGTCGAGTCCGGCGCGGCGCAATTTGGCGTGATCGAGGTCAAAACCGAGCGGGCGGATCAGGTGCAGCCGCGCGCCGCTGTTCGCGCACAGGCGGATGACGTTGCCGGTGTTCGGCGGAATCTCGGGCTGGTAAAGGACGACATGCAGCATGCGCGGATTATTCCGCGCGTCACATCCGCGGCACAACTCGTGGCCTGTAACACTTGAAGCGGAAGTAGGATCGCGAAGAGATCGGCCGCCAAGACAAGGCGCGACGAGGAGTCGTAGCGGGGCTACGGCGACGAGGCGCACCGCCGTATTGGCGGTCGAGATCGAGCGAGCCGCTTTCGATTCAAGTGTTACAGGCCACTAGGCGGTATGCGCCTGGCAGGTCGACGCGGACTTGCGCACGGGCACGCGCAACGCGCGCATGACCTCGCGCACCGGCGCGCAGGTCCGGTCGCATGGCATCGTCACACGCAATGATTGCGTCAGGTCGATGCGCAGCGACGACTCGCAGTTGGCGCTGGTCCGCAGCGCGGCGTGAATCGCGGCGGCCGCGCGCTCCTCGTTCGCGCCGGCATGGTTCAACACGAAGCCGCCGAGCAGCACCCAGACTGCCAGCGCGACGAGTCCGCGCTTGAGCTGCATTTGCAGGTTCATGATCCGCTCCTTTCGTATACTTTGCCGTGGTGGACAAGGCAAGCGCCGTGCCAGCGATCGCCGCTGACGACGGCTTCCACGAAATAGATGCGCGCTCAGGGAATTGGGTTGCGTGTATCGGATGCGATCGTGACTTATGGCACGTCTTCTTGAAAAGTGCGGCCATGGATGGCTGCTTTTTGATCCTCGCAATCACGGAAGATTGCAGAAACTAGTGGAACTGCGGCCGCGGATGGACGCTTTGTGATCCCCGCAATCAGGGATTGTTTGTCGCAACCAGGGACGATTGCAGAAACTAGTGTCCGGGAGCGGACACCAGTTTGTCCGCGGGCGTACAGTTCGCCGCCAGCGGCGTGGCCAGCGCGGCCTGGATCAGGGCTGAATCGATATCGCGGGCGACGGCAACCTTCGGGTACTCGTAATGGACGCGGTAGTTCTTTCCGGTCTTCACGTCGCGCACGTTCGACAAGCCTTCGTAGCGAACCAGCCGGCGCGTCTCCAGGTCGTAGCTGATGTCGATGTGCGGCAGCAGGAACGACACCCACGAACTCGAAGCCAGGCGGAACGTGACCGAGCCCGGCGGCGCCGCCGGCAAGTCGATCTTGCCGACCTTGAACGCGTAGAACTTGCGCCGGCTCGGCACGAGGTAGGCGAACGGCAACGTATCGCCGCGAACGAGCGCATCCCAGTGCAGCCGCGCGAATGCTTCGAACCCCGTATCGATCACACCGTCGGCGGGCAGCTGCAGCGGATCGGCCTGTTCGGCCTGCGTCGCGCTGCGCTGAACATACACCTCGCGCAGACTGCCATTGCGGCGCACGCCCTCGCGGTAGCCGACGCGCGCGTCGACGAGATCGAAATCGGGCGCCTGCGCATTGCCATCGTCGCGCGAACGCTTGCGCGCGAACGCGCGGCCATCGGGGCACTGGTACAGCACGATGCGTTCGCCGCCGTGTTCGCCGGAAAAAAGATAATGCGTTTCGTGATACAGCAGCAGGTCGCCGTCGATAGCGTACGCGTTGCCCGAGAACGATTCGGTTCGTGGCGCGGCCAATGCCGGCAACGCGAACGAAGCCAGCGCGGTGGCCATGCCGAAGTGGCGAAGGAACTGGTTCATCGGCCCATGCTAACGGTGGGGGGTCGCATACGGATCAACATCGCGTACACGCCCGCCATATTCGCACGCGCATATGAATGGCACCTGATGGGTTGGGCGCCGGATTTTCCCGGCCCAGCCCGATGCGAAGGTGCAAACCGCCACGGCCGCGAATCACCAGGCGACGTCGGCGCCGCTGTAGTCGAGGAACCGGCCGCCATCGCCGGGCTTCAGTCCATCGATCACCTCGAGCATGGCCGCGACCGACTCGTTCACGGCCAGCGGCGCCCGTGCGCCGCCCATGTCGGTCCTGACCCAGCCCGGATTGAGGCTGATGACGGTGATGCCGCGCGCGCCAAGTTCGGCCGCGGTCAGCCGCGTCACCATGTTCAGGGCGGCCTTGCTGATCGCATAGCTCGGCGTGTTGAAGGCCACCGTGTCGGCGTGCGAACCAAGGTCCGACGACAGATTGACGATGCGTGCGCCTTCGCCGTTCTCGAGCAGCGGCGTCAGCACCTGGGTCAGCAACAGCGGACCGATCACGTTCGTCGCAAACGTCTCGGCAAAGGGCTTCGCGGCGAGTTCGCCGTAACGTTCGCCGGAAACGAGCACGCCGGCATTGTTGATCAGCGCGTCGAGCCGGTCGGTCAGCATGCCGGCCTCATGCGCCAGTCCGGCGATCGAACGCTCCTTGCTGAGGTCGAGCGGCAATACGTGGAGATGGCCCGGGTGCGCCGCCGCCAGTTCAGTCAGCTTCAGGGCGCGGCCCGGTTGACGGCACGCGGCAATCACGCGCGCGCCGCGCGCGAGCAGCTGCTGCACGAATTCCAGACCGAGTCCGCGATTGGCGCCGGTGACGAGTACGCGTTGCATCGGCCTGGCTCCCGCAACATGAACGGGATGAATGGTACAGCGGCCGGCGCTAATGGCACATTGCGATTCCTTCGATGCGCCGCTAGGCTCGGCGACCCACTGCATTTACCCGTAAGGAATCAGCATGCGTTCTGTCGTTGCCGCCAGCCTGATGTGCGGCGCCCTCGCCTTTAACCTGGCCAGCGCTGCTGCGCCTGTCGCCCCGGCCGCATCCCCGCAGAAGGCTGACATGATCGATATCCCGTTCGAGAAATTCCAGCTCGACAACGGCCTGACCGTCGTCGTCCACGAGGATCACAAGGCGCCGATCGTCGCGGTCAGCGTCTGGTACCACGTCGGCTCGGCCGACGAACCGGCTGGCAAGACCGGCTTTGCCCACCTGTTCGAGCACCTGATGTTCTCCGGTTCGGAGAACCACAAAGGCACCTATTTCCAGCCGTTCGAACTGGCCGGCTCGACCGACATGAACGGCACGACCTGGTTCGACCGCACGAACTACTTCGAGAGCGTGCCGACGACCGCGCTCGACATGGCGTTGTGGATGGAATCGGACCGCATGGGCCATCTGCTCGCGGCGATCGGCAAGACCGAGCTCGACACGCAGCGCGGCGTGGTCCAGAACGAAAAGCGCCAGGGCGAGAACCGGCCGTACGGAAGAGTCGACGAGAACATCCTGCTCAACGCGTTTCCGGCCAATCATCCGTATCATCACGACACGATCGGCTCGATGGCGGACCTCGACGCCGCTTCGCTCGACGACGTCAAGCAATGGTTCCGCGACTACTACGGCGCGGCCAACACGACCGTCGTCCTCGCCGGCGACATCACGCCGGCCATCGCGAAGGAAAAGATGCTGCATTATTTCGGCGACATTCCGGCCGGCCCGCCGGTGCCGCGCCAGCAGGCCTGGGTCGCGCCGCGCAGCGAATCCACGCGCGGCACGCAGGAGGACCACGTCGCCCAGGTGCGCATCGTGCGCGAATGGAACGTGCCGCAGGGCGGCGAACTCGACAACCGCCTACTCGACCTCGCGGCGGTCGTTCTCGGCGGCGGCAAGACCTCGCGCCTGTACCAGCGCCTGGTCTACCAGGACAAGCTCGTCGACGACGTGTCGGTGCATGTGCAGACGTTTGCGCTCGCCAGCCAGTTCACGCTCGAAGCCGACGTGAAGCAGGGCATCGACCCGGCCAAGGTCGAGGCCGCGATCGCGGACGAGTGGGCGAAATTCCTCAAGGATGGTCCGACCGACGACGAACTCGTGCGCGCCAAGACTTCGATTCGCGCCGGCTTCATCCGCGGCCTCGAAAAGGTCGGCGGATTCGGCGGCAAGGCCGTGCTGCTCGCCCAGGGCCAGGTCTATCACGGTAATCCGGCCGAATACAAAATCGCCCAGGAGCGCAGCCAGGCGGCGACCGCGGCAACCGTGCTCGACGCGGCGCGGCGCTGGATCGGCAAGGGCGACTACACGCTGACGGTCGTGCCGGCCAAAGCCGGCGCCGATCTCGCGGCGCAGGACGCTGCCGTCAAGGGGCTGCCCGACGCGCCCGGCAAACCGGCGCCGGTGCTGCCGCCGCAACGCAAGTATACAACGGTAAAAAGTAGCGTCGCGCGCGATTCCGGCGTGCCGAAAGTCGAGCATTTTCCCGAACTGACGTTCCCCAAGCTGCAGCACGGCAAGCTCAAGAACGGCATCGAGGTCGTGCTCGCCGAACGCAACACGATTCCGGTTACGCAGATCCAGCTGCAATTCAACGCCGGCTATGCCGCCGACCAAGGCCGCAAGCTCGGCACCGCGAGCTTCACCGCCGCGATGCTCGACGAAGGCACCAAGGACCTCGACTCGGTCGAGATCGCCAAGCGCGAGCAGCGCCTCGGTGCCGTGATCGGTGCTGGAGCGGGACTCGACAGCTCGAGCGTCAGCCTGAACGCGTTGAACGCCGAACTCGCGCCATCGCTCGCGCTGCTGGCCGACATCGTGCGCAATCCGGCGTTCCGCGATGCCGACATGGCGCGCATCCGCGGCCAGTGGCTGGCCGACATCGAACAGGAAAAGACCCAGCCGACCGGCCTGGCGATGCGTACGCTGCCACCGCTGCTCTACGGCAAGGATCACGCTTACGGCATTCCGTTTTCCGGATCCGGCACGCCCGCGTCGATCAAGTCGCTCAAGGCCGCCGACCTGGCCGCGTTTCATCGCGACTTCATGCGTCCGGACAACGTCAAGATCATCGTCGCCGGCGATACGACGCTGGACACGATCATCCCGCAGCTCGAGCAGGTATTCGGCGACTGGAAAGCGCCGGCGACGCCCGTTCCGAAGAAGAACATCGCCGCGGTCGCCAAGCAGGCCAAGCCGCGTGTGTTCCTGGTCAATCGCAGCGATTCGCCGCAGGCGCTGATCCTCGCCGGCGTCGTCGCGCCGTCGACGAAGGCGCCGAACAACCTGGAAATCGCGACCGCGAACGGCGCGTTCGGCGGCAGCTTCACCTCGCGCCTGAACATGAACCTGCGCGAGGACAAGCACTGGGCCTACGGCGCCGGCAGCTTCCTGCAGGACGCCGTCGGCCAGCGGCCGCTGATGATCTATGCGCCGGTGCAGATCGACAAGGTCGCCGAATCGGCCGCCGAGGCGCTGAAGGAAATCCGCGCGGTCGTCGGCGACAAGCCGCTGACGAGCACCGAGATCGACAAGATCAAGGTCAGCCGCGTGCGCTCGCTGTCCGGCAACTACGAAACGACCGGTGCGGTGCTCAACGCGATCAACGCGATCGAACT
>DASRTK010000121.1:0-1917 GCA_035655975.1 Rudaea sp. | reverse complement strand
ACAGGTTGTACCAGTCGTCGCCGATCAGCCAGTACTGCACGGGCAGCAGCACGTAGAAGCACACGACCAGCGGCAGGTGATCGCCGGGCCGCGTCGGCGTCAGCGTGATGAACTCGCGCAGCGCGAAGACGGAGGCAACCGCGAACAGCACGATCGTCGCGTTGCGGCCGAGCAGGAAATTGACCGCGATGATCGCGACCATGACCCACCAGGCGCGCACACGCGCGTTGAGATTCGCGATCGTCTCGCTGCCGCCGCTGCGCCGGTGCAGCAGCCAACCGACCAGCGACGCAGTCACGAGAAGCACCATGATGCCGCCGAATAGCCAGAAGAATTTCTGCTGCATGCTCATTTCAATATCTCGAGGCGCTACGTTGGGGCCAGCCAGGTCGCCTCTCCCGCCGGCGGGAGAGGTCGGCGCGCGCAGCGCGACGGGTGAGGGTGGCGGTTGGGAGTGTGGTTGGCGTCGGATGCACCACCCTCATCCGCCTTCGGCACCTTCTCCCGCCAGCGGGAGAAGGGAAACAAGAGGCGGGCTTGCCGTTGGCCTCGGATGGCCGCGTGCGAGAGTTCGCCCCGCCAGCGAGAAAGCGACATAGGCCCGCGTGTTGGTGCGGTGCGTTCATGCCAGATCCACCACGGCCTGTCTGGCGCGTCCCAAGAATGCATCTTTGCCTTCATCCGGCCGCCGTTCGAGTGCTGCGCCGAAGCGCACCGAACAAGTGAGTGGAACCGGCAGCAGCGTACCCTTCGGCATGCTGCGGTAGAGGTTGTCGAGATAAACCGGAATCAGTTCGGCTTCGGGAACCTTGGTCGCCAAGTGGAATATTCCACTTTTGAACGGGCTCGGCAGCGCCTGCGCGCGGCGTGTGCCTTCGGGAAAGATGATCAGCGACTCGCCTCGTTGCAGCGCCTCGACCAGCGGCGCCAGCGGATCGCGCTCGCGTTTGTCGGCGTGGCGCTCGATGAACAGTGCGTTGAAGCCTCGCGTGGCGATGTACGACTTCAGGCCCGCGCCGCTCCAGTAGTCGCTGGCCGCAACCGGGCGTGTCTTGGCGCGCAGGTCGCCGGGTAGCGCACACCACAGGGCCAGCGTATCCATGTGGCTGGTGTGGTTCGCGTAGTAGATGCGCAGCGCGGGCGAGGGCCGGCTGCCTATCCAGCGCGGCTGGGCGCCGACGAGCACGCGCATCAGGAGAGTCAATGATTGCGACAGCAGCGCCACTACCGGCTCCCTTCCGCACGCAACTGCGCCGCGATCACGCGTGTGCGCGTAATGCAGGTGACGAGCGAACCGACCGCGATCAGCGCGGCGGCGAGCAGCAACGCATCGCGTTCCGGATGCCAGAAGGTCTCACCTGCACCGAGCACGCAGGCGATGGTCAGTACCGCCATGCGCTGCTGCTTGGCCAAGGGTCCGCGAAAATCCTGGCTGAAGCCGAGCGAGCCCCCGAACACGCGCACGTACGCCGTCAACGCAGCGAGCAGCGCGCCCAGCCAGCCAAGCCACGGATATCCGCACGCATATCCGGCCGCGACGATCAGCAGCGAATCGGCCACGCGATCCGGAAATTCGTTGTAGATCTTGCCGACGGGGGATGCCTTGCCGCCTTCCATCGCGACCATGCCGTCGAGCAGGTTGCAGATCAGGCGCAGCTGTATGCACAGCGCACAGAAAATCAGGCCCGCCGCAGTTGGCCATTGGATCAGCAGCGCTGCGCCGACCGCGGCAAACACGACGCTGGCTACGGAAATCTGGTTCGGCGTGACCGCCGAGCGCGCCAGGGCCGTGGCAAAGCGCTGTGCCCAGGCACTGCCGCGCGCGGCAATCGGTCGTCGGTTCGATTCGGTTTCGTTCATCGCAATCCCCGTTTCGCAATGTAACGATTGATCGACCACAAGCCGGACATTCTCAGC
>DASRTK010000120.1:0-4620 GCA_035655975.1 Rudaea sp. | reverse complement strand
TGACGGCGCATGTGTTGCTCTCAAAGGCAAGGAAAAAGCAGAAACCTCAAATACGGTGGCGACTTCACATCCCTCGCCCCTCGCCCCTCGCCCCTGCCTCTTCCGGCGTCATCGTCTTGAGCGACAGCGCATGGATAGCGCCGCCCATCAGTTCTCCGAGCGTCGCGTAGACCATGCGGTGGCGGGCCAGCGGCAGCTTCCCGGCGAAGGCGGGAGCCACGACCGTGGCTTCGAAATGGACACCGTCGGCTCCCTGGACCACGGCCCGTGCGCCCGGCAGGCCACGTTCAATCAGAGTCTTGATGGTGTCAGTGTCCATGAGAAGGTTGAAATATGGCGGGTTGCGGGCATGCGCGCGGGCCGTTTGCGGCCTCTGCGACGCTGGCTCGGCCGGACCCGTCCTAGGCCGAACGGGTGACGAGCGCTACAATAAGGACCGCACATGTTACTTAAATTCCTCGGCCACAGATACCCGAGCCTTGCCGAACCCGACATTTCCCTATTGCACCCGCAGGCGATGAACGCTCGAATAAAGACCCTGGCTGCCACGCCGTTGACCACGCCGATTGCAAATCCGATCCTCGATGCAGCCTCGTTGCGCCGCAGTGCGCTGACCGTGATCAGCACCGAAGCGCGCGCAATCGACCTGCTCAAGGCGCGCATCGACGAAAACTTCCTGCGCGCCTGTCAGCTGATGTTCGAATGCCCGGGGCGCGTCGTCGTGTCGGGCATGGGCAAGTCCGGACACATCGCGCGCAAGATCGCGGCTACGCTTGCATCGACCGGCACGCCGGCGTTCTTCGTCCATCCCGGCGAAGCCAGCCACGGCGACCTCGGCATGATCACGCACAAGGACGTCGTGCTGGCGTTGTCGAATTCCGGCGAAACCGACGAACTGCTGACGATCCTCCCAGTGATCAAGCGCCAGGGCATTCCATTGATCGTGATGACCGGCAATCCGGGTTCATCGCTCGCCGAGATGGGCGACGCCCATCTGGATGTCAGCGTTTCCGAGGAAGCCTGCCCGCTCAACCTGGCGCCGACTGCGAGCACGACCGCGGCGCTGGTCATGGGCGATGCGCTGGCGATCGCGCTGCTCGAAGCGCGCGGCTTCACCGATGAGGATTTCGCCCGCTCGCATCCGGCCGGCATGCTCGGCCGGCGCCTGCTGTTGCATATCGCGGACATCATGCATTCCGGCGAGCACATACCGAGCATCCGCGCGGACGCCAGTCTATCCGACGCACTGGTCGAGATGACGCGCAAGGGCCTGGGCATGACTGCGATCGTCGATGCCGACCGGCGTTTGCTCGGCATTTTCACCGACGGCGACTTGCGCCGTGCGGTCGACAACAACAACATCGACCTGCGCACGACGCCGGTCACCTCGCTGATGAGCGTCAATCCGAAGACGATCGCCGCCGACAAACTAGCGGTCGAAGCCGCACGCCTGATGGAAGACCACAAGATCCATGCGCTGCTCGTCGTCGATGCCGATGAGCGCGTGGTCGGGGCGTTGAACATTCATGATTTGCTGCGGGCGAGGGTGGTCTAGAAGCAGGGGCTAGGGACGAGGGGCGAGGGGCGAGGGAGCTGCCAGAGATCGGAGTCCCGCACGCACGGTCCATTTGTTTTCTTAACGCCCTACATGGAAACTACGACCTTCCATGCCGCGAAGCAGTCCCTCGTCCCTCGCCCCTCGCCCCTGCTCTCCAATGCCCTACTCCCCGCTCAACGACCTCCCCGCCGACATCCGCGAGCGCGCTGCGCGCGTGAAGCTGGCGTTGTTCGACGTCGATGGCGTGCTGACCGACGGGCGCCTGAGCTATACCGATGATGGCCGCGAGATCAAGACGTTCCACGTGCACGATGGCCTGGGCCTGAAGCGCCTGATGGCGAACGGCATCGAGGTCGGCATCATCACCGCGCGCATGAGCCACATGGTGACCGAGCGCACGGCCGAACTCGGCATCGCTCATGTCTACCAGGGGCAGGACGACAAGCTGGCGTGCTATGAGCAGTTGATCCATGCGCTCGGCCTCACGACCGAACAGACCTGCTATTGCGGCGACGACCTGCCCGATCTGCGCGTCATGAACCGGGTAGGACTGTCCATCGCCGTGGCCAATGCGAACGCCTGGGTGCGCGAGCGTGCACATTGGCGCACGCAACGGCCCGGCGGCGACGGCGCGGTCCGCGAGGTTTGCGATTTGCTGATCGCCGCGCAGGGCAACGCCGAGACGGAACTGGCGCGCTTCCTGTGATCGACCGCCGGCTTGTGCTCATCATCGCGATGCTGGCCGTGTTTGCACTGGCCACGCAGGCGGTGGTCTGGTTCCTGGCGCCACGCGAGGAGGAAAGCGCATTCGTCGGCCCGCCCCGCTCGGACTACACGCTGACCGACTTCACGCTCGACTCGCTCGATGAACAGGGCCAGCATTCGTTCTCGATGGCTGCGCCGCGAATGGCGCGCCGGCAAGACGATGGCTCGATCTATATCACCACGCCCGACTACGATATCGTGGACAATAGCGGCAACGTATGGAAGGGAACGTCCGAATCGGCCTGGGTCAACAAGGACGGCACGATCATGAAGCTGCTGGGTTCTGTCGACATGCATCGCATCGAGACCGAAAAAGTCACACCCGTGCAGATTTTGACCCGCGACCTGACCGTGCTTTCCGATCCGAAGGTCAAAAACTCGCAGCAGCCGCGCGAGCGCCGGATGGAAACCGCCGAACTGACGACCGTGATCGACCCGACGACGGTCGCCCATGGCGTCGGCATGAAGGCCAATATGACGTTGAAGATCGTCGAGTTCCTGTCCGAGTTTCACTCAACCACCCAGCCGTCGAAAATACGATGAAGACAATCCACCGCAAGGTCCGCACGCGTCTCGTGTCGTGGCGTACGCTGTCCGGCCTGATCATTCTGCTGAGTGTTCAGCAGGCGTGGTGCCTGTCCAGCGACAACGACCAGCCGATGGACGTCACCGCGAATACGTCGAAGAGCGTTGCCAGCAAAACCGGCGCTGCGAACGACCCGGATATCACCGACCTCGACGGCAACGTCATCATCACGCGCGGCTCGATCAAGATCCTCGCCGACCATGCGCGCGTCTACCAGATCCCGTCGGGCGCGCGCGACGCGAACGCCGGCAAGTATTCGCACATCGTGCTGACCGGCAAGCCGGCGCACATGCAGCAGCTGCACGACGGCGATTGCGGACTGATGACCGCCGAAGCCAATACGATCGACTACAAGCCGCCGACGAACCTGGCCGAGCTGACCGGCAACGTGAAGGTCGTTCAGGCCGGCCGTGGCGAGTCGCACAGCGAGCACATGCTCTACAACACCGACACCGGTGAAATGGAGGCTGGCGACAACTCGGCGAGCAGCCGCGTGCACATGATCATGCAACCGGGCACCGCGAAGCTGCCGGAACGCAGCGACAACTGCGGCTTCCCCGGCACGCCGAAGGCCAAAGCGGCGAAAGCGCCGGCCGCCGAAACGCCCGCACACTGATGCTCAGCGCCGTTGGCCTGCAGAAGAGCTTTCGCGGGCGCGCCGTCGTTCGCGATTTCGAATTTCGCCTGAGCCAGGGCGAAGTGGTCGGGTTGCTCGGCCCGAATGGCGCGGGCAAGACGACCACGTTCTACATGGTCGTCGGGCTGATCGGCGCCGACGCCGGCCGCATCACGCTCGACAAGCGCGACATCACGCAGATGCCGATGCATGGCCGCGCCCGCCTCGGCGTCGGCTACCTGCCACAGGAACCGTCGGTGTTCCGGCGCCTCACCGTCGCCGAAAACGTGCTGGCGATTCTCGAATTGCGGCAGGACCTGGACGCGGCCGGACGCCGCGCCGAGCTCGAGTTGCTGCTCGATGAACTGCAGATCGCCCACATCGCCGACAGCAAGGGCGTCAGCCTGTCGGGCGGCGAACGCCGGCGCGTCGAGATCACGCGCGCACTCGCCGCCAAGCCGCGGTTCATGCTGCTCGATGAACCGTTTGCCGGCATCGATCCGATCTCGGTCGTCGAAATCCAGCGCATCGTGCGCCAGCTCAAGGCGCGCGGCATCGGCATCCTGATCACCGATCACAATGTCCGCGAAACGCTCGGCATCTGCGACCGCGCCTACATCATGAACGAAGGCGCCGTCCTGGCGAAGGGCACGCCGCAGGACGTGCTGGCCAACCATCGCGTACGCGAGGTCTATCTCGGCGCCGAATTCCGCATGTGACGTGGCGGCTCGCTGGCTTCACCAAGCAGAGCAAAGCGGTTACACGGAGAACACGGAGGAGGAGCCACGGAGAACACGGAGAAGAAACAGGGAATCAGGGAAGAAACACTCTTGCTTTCTCCGTGTTCTCCGTGTTCTCCGTGGTTCAATCTTTCGCTCTCGCTGCATCGCAGACGCGAGATTGGAAGGGACTTCGCCCGCGCCAGGGCGGTTGCCCGCGACGTGGCGGACTGACGGCGCAAAGGTCGTTCAGCGCCCGGCACGAATTGTCCCAGTATAAACCCTTTCCCGAGATTGACTAACGGCAGGCATTCGGAGCTATCCTGCGCTCCCGGGGGCTGCAAAAACACGATCGGAACCCATCAGTGAAGCCTGC
>DASRTK010000119.1:0-23528 GCA_035655975.1 Rudaea sp. | reverse complement strand
GTCTCGATAAATGCCGGATCGTTGCGGAACAACGCGACCCAGCTGCCGCCGGGACCATAGTGCCGTCGAAACTCCACCTCAGCGGCCGCCGGCACTTCGAATTCCCAGATGCAGGTGAATTGTTTTTGCATTTTCCTCTCCCCCTGTTCGAAGGCGGCGTCCAGGCAGGATCACGCCTCGGCAATCACGGCGATGGAAACTCTCATGCCTGGTATGCGAACGGGCAGTTTCGCGCCTTGGCGTGCCGGAGGATCCGCCGGGAACCACTTGAGCCATTCTTCGTTCATTCCGGCGAAATCCGATTCCTCGAGGATGATGACGGTGGCGCTCACGATCCGGTCGAGCGAGCTGCCGGCGGCCGCAAGGACCGCGCCGATATTCCGCAAGCACTGTCCGGTCTGCTCCTGGATCGTCTCGCCGGCGATCTTTCCCGTCACCGGATCGAACGGTCCCGTTCCGGAGACGAAAACGAGACCCGCCGCGCGTACCGCTTGACTATACGTCGGAGGCGGGGCGGGGGCGTCGGTTGTCCGAATAATGTCTCTTGCCACGAAAAGCTCTCCGATGCGGCGGGTGAATAGATTACCCCGCGGCGCGCTCCGGAGCGAAAGAGACGCGAAGCTCCGTTCTTTTTGCGCCACCACAACAAGCGACGCAGCGGGCCTCACTCGAAAGAATCAGCAAACACAGCGCGGAAGAAACTCCGGGAGATATCACGCTACTGCCGAATCTCCGCCTCGACGAGCTTGATCAGAAGCGCGAGCGACTCCTGCCACCCCAGGTAGCATGCTTCGGCCGGGATGGCCTCGGGTATTCCCTCCTGCACGATATTCACCTCTGTTCCGCAAGCCACGGCGCGCAGCGACACCGTCGTCTGCATGACGCCGGGAAGGTTCGCGTCGTCGAACTTGCCCGTGTAGCGAATACGCTCGTGCGGCACGAGTTCGAGATAATCGCCGCCGAACGAGTGCCCATGGCCGTTAGTGAAGTTCGTGAATGACATCTTGTAGCTGCCGCCGACCTTGGCGTTCATGTGATGAACCTTGCCCGTGAAACCATTCGGTGGAAGCCACTTGGCCAAGGCGTCGGCATCGAGGAATGCGCGATAGATGCGCTCCGGAGTGGCGCGGATCACACGATGAAATTTTACGCTGTTGGCGGACATGATCGCTTCCTTGAAGTAAGAGGATGACCCTCACCGAGGCATGACGAACGAGGGGGAATGTAATCGACAATCGGATGAAGCACGACGCGCAGGCGCGGCGGTTGCTCGCGATCGAAGGGTCAGGCCGCGCCGCCGGCGGCGGCAGCCTTCAGGTCCGTCGGATCGCCAAGGCGGGCATTGAGCGCCACGGCTTCCTTGACCAGCGCACCGATTGCCACCATTTCCAATGGCGTTTTTTCCACAATTTCCAATGTTGCCATCTCGTACTTGCCACCACGCTTGAGTCGCGGTTCGATCGGCTGCAGACGCTGGCCTCGCCAGAACCCGAACAGTACGCGCTCATCCTCGGCTCGAATGAGCAGGACCGGACCGTTCGACAAATACACCAGGTGGCCCCATTTGACGACCTCGCGCAACGGCGCAGCCGCGACCACAGCTGAACGCAGCGCCTGAACGCGGCGCCGCCGCCACCCGGTGAGCGCGGCAACGTAGGCGTCGGGATTCTCTGCAGGTACGGATTTCTTCATCCGAATCGCAATTCGAGAGGACTGCGTGAGCCGGGGCTTGTAGCGGCCTCTTCCGGCGAGATTTTATAGCATGAATTTCGACGCCCCGACATTGGACCTTGAGCCCCTCTCTGCAGCGTCACCGACGGTATACCCTTCACCTGACGCTTACGCGTCGATGGCTACCCTGAGACTTTGGGGGAACGCGTCTCGCCGCTGCACTGAAGTGGTGTCAGCGCCGGGTGGACACCGATTCAGGGGGTAACCGGGAATCAGAGAGGAAACGCTAATGAAGACGAAAACCCATATCCTGATTGTGTCTTTCGTTGTTGCGATTGTCGCCCTTTTGGGTGCCGCGAACAGCGCCAGAGCCGACGCGTGGTTCGAACTGAGCTCGCAAGCGATCAAGGCCACCGATCCAAGCGTGTCGATCAAGAGTCAAGGCGGTCGCTGGGACAAGGATGTCAAGAAGGTAAAGCTCTCCGCCGAGGGCGCTGACGTGGAGATCACGAGTCTCGTTCTCGAATGGGACAATCGCAAGGACGACACGATGGCGAATGTCGGGGTGCTCAAGGCAGGCGGACAAACGGCAGAGAAGGACGCGCCGGGACGCAAGGGGCGCCTTCTGGGCGTCGTGGTCCAGTACAAGATCCTTGGTGGTGCGTCGACGGCCACCCTGAAGGTCTGGGGATACGACTGAGCTGTAGTCAGAGCCGACGAGATTGAACGCCAGGCGACGCTTGGCGTTTGATCCGGCCGACTGCTGCCGCACTGCCTGGCAGTTTGCCGCAGCAGTCCGCTCGAGCAAATAGCCGCCTCAACCAGTCAGATTTGTTGCAGAGACGCCTCGACGACGCCGAGGTCTTTCGGGCTCATGCGTCCTGCTTCGCCACGGGCAGCGCGACGTAGAAGGCGGCGCCGCGCTCGGCTCTGCGCTCCGCCCACAGTCTCCCGCCGTGCGAGGTGACCAGCGTGCGGCAGATCGAAAGGCCCATGCCCAAGCCGCCGACCTTGGTGCTGTGGAACGGCTGAAACAAGGTATCGGGGTCGTCCGGCAAACCGACACCGCAGTCCAGTACGCCGACGCGTATCTCGTTTTCCTCGATGGACGTGGTGAGCGTGAGCTTGCGGCTTTCCACCGGGTTGGAGGCCATGGCGTCGCATGCGTTCACGATCAGGTTGAGGAAGACCTGCTGGAGTTGCACTCGATCCGCTACGGCAGGCGGAAGGCCGGCGGCAGTGAGATTCGAGACTGAGACACCGCGCGCGATGAGATCGCTGCCGATCAGGCGGAGAAGTTCTTCGAGACTGTCATTCACACTCACCTGCTGGAGCACGACCTCGCCGCGGCGAAGCATGGCGCGCAGGCGCCAGATGATTTCTCCGGCGCGGCGGTCCGCGTGGACGATGTCCGAGAGGATGGCACTAACCTCGACGAGGTCGGGCGGGTCGTGCGACAAGAAGCGCTGCCCTGCCTGCGCATTGCTCAGGATGCTCGTGAGCGGCTGGTTCAACTCGTGCGCGAGGGAACCCGTGAGTGTGCTCAGCACGGCAACACGGGAAAGATGCGCCAGTTCCTCTCGCTGCAATTGCGCCTCCGCAGCCGCCTGCTTTTGCCGCGTGATGTCCATCGAGATGCCAATTACCCGTTGAGGCGCGCCGTTGATGGCGTTGCCGTGGCTGCGTCCGCGCGCGGCGATCCATCGCACCGTGCCATCGGGCAAGATGATGCGAAATTCGGATTCATAAGATCCGCCGGTCGCCAGTGTTTGCCGGATCGCAGCCGCACGCACGGCACGATCGTCCGGATGGACGTGTCCGGCGAGAGTGGCGTGATCCATGGGTTCGTTCGGCTCGAAGCCGAAGAATTTTCGTCCTTGGTCCGTCGCCCAGACCGTGTCGCTCGCTACGTCCCAATTCCACAGTGTCAGCTGGGCGCTCTCCACCGCCAGGCTCATGCGTCCTTCGCTGACACGCAACGCCTCCTTCGACCGCCGTTCGTCGTCGATGGCGACCGCGAGCAACAGCAATGGCGTGGCTGCCATCAGCAGGAACAACTGCAGGGCCAGCGCGTTCTCCTCAGGGGTTTGTGCCAGGAACGGTCCGTGTCCGCGCATCGTTCCCCAGATCGCCACGACCGTGATGACCAGCATGGAGGCACTGATGCCTCCAAGGCCAAAGCGCAGGGCCGCCCAGATGAGCAGCGGAATGGGTGCATACAGGCCCGCGACCGAAGTGTCCGGACCAGCGTGCGACCGATCGAAGGCGATGTAACCGACCACGAGTATGCCTAGGGCAAGGAAACAGGCTTCCGCAATTTGCCTGGGCGAGGGCTTGATGCCTTTCGTGGATAGCTGGTGGGCGCCAACAACGATGACCGGAACGAGCACGATCGCCGTCACCGCATTCGAGACGCCGAGATTGCGCCACTCGACCCAGTAGTGAGTTCCAAAGTGATTGGATATCGTGAAAGCGGCGCCCCAGAAGGCAGTCCCAAAAGGAACGACGACCACCGCGATCAGGACAAAGATGACGGCTTCACGAAGGCTGATGAGATGCAACGGCGACCGGATCAACATGCGAATCCCGGCAGCTACCAAAACAGCCTTCAGGGCATCGAAGGCCTCGCACTGCAGTGCATAGAGAGGCGGCCAGTTTGCCTGCTGCGTGGCAAGGAAGTGACTGCTGGCGGCGGCCAGCACATAAGCCCACCAGTGCCGGGCAGGGACGAGCAGCAGAATGGAAACGAGGACCGCGTGTGGAAAAAAGAAAAGGGACACCTTGCTGTCGGGAAAGCACAGCAACCAGGCGGTTCGCGTCGCCAGGTAGTAGCAAGCACCAGTGACCAGAACCCGGATGACCGTGTGGGCAGAGAACCAAGGTTGAACATGCGCCCGGGCGCCGGCGTGGAACTCCGGTTCGCCATTCGCCACTACCTGCCGCATCGCGCCCATGATGCTCACGTGGATTTCATCCGTGTCGGCAAATGAACCACGATCGCGGACTGCATGCGACTCGGATCCACTTTACCGCCTGTGGTTCGGAGAATTGCCACGTCACGTTCAATGTCCCAGGTCTGGCCGAACGGTTTGTCAGGCACGTAGTTGCGCATTGAGCCAGTTTATATGAGCCAGCACACTGCTGCCGAAACCGGCCGCAACGAGGGTATCCCGCCAGTCCGTATTGGCTATCGCAATTGCGCGCGTGAGCTCCGAAAACGAGCCTGAACTCAGCTTCAGCACCGCGAAGCGAATCCGCTCGAGGCCTTCCGGCGTTGTCGAAACCCAAAGTGGCAGGCCCGATCCGCATTTGACCTCGAGCATTGCAATGACAGCGGCGTGGTCCTCGGGCGGAAAGACATGCCGGACCAGGCGCAAGGTATTTTCGCTGAGCTGAACAGCGGACATTGTTCCCGGCCTTGAGTCGGCGCGTTGGCAGCCTAAAGGTGCTGGAAAAACTCGGGACCGGAGTCCCAGCGATCATGCATGCCATCAACGTAGGTTATGGGTATGCGCGACAGCTCCTCTTCGGTGACTCCTTCGAGGCAACCGATATTGATGCCGTACATCTTGCCCATGGGCGTGTCGTTGCCGACGCCAAAGACGCGAACACCACAATGTCGGCAGAAGTAGTGGTGGTTCTTCTGCTGGCCAAATACGTAGCGGATCAGTTCGCTCTCGCCCGAGATGACGCGAAAATGATCTGAAGTTGCAACGGCCGGCCAGAATCGATTGCGCCGGCATATCGAACAGTTGCATCGATAGCTGGACAGGGTCAGGTCGAGATCCGCCTCTATCGCGACCTGGCCGCAGTGGCAGCTTGCTCGGTAGGTTTTCAGCATCTGGTGTCTTTCTCAGATGGCAGCCTCAGGAGCAACGGCGCAGGCCGCCGCATCGGTCCGCTTGGTGCGCAATCGCCATTGCAGCTAATGACACCATTGCTGTTCACACGGCACTCCGTCGTGGTCTCCGTCCATGGTAGTGCCGGGACAATTTTTAAGGAAATATGTGGCTTCCTCGCACGATGTCATTTGTGAACAGCGGGTGCGCCCGTCGCACCTGGACGCATCAGCCGGAACAGTCTTCAGTGCCATCGGCTCTTCGCTGCCACTCGACACTCGTGCGCCACGTTGGTGGAACGAGTAGGTGTACCAGACTGCAAGAGCGAACAATGCCAGACCCAGGACATTTCTCATTGAGCTAGCTCTCGTATTTGCGCCCTGATGCTTTGGTCAAGCGCCGCTGCTGACGACCGCATCAGGTTGTCAGCCAGATCGCGAACTGCGTCCATGCCGCTGTATGCGCTCGCCGGCGCTGCGTAACGTGCTTGCGCTTGTCGCCATGACCCTCTCCCCCGCGGCGGCCGGCACTGCAGATGCGATGCGCTGGCGGCAGTATCGACGCACCGCGGCCGCTGCGCAATGGCGGCGCCGGGGAAGCGCTGTGCGTAGCGGTCAGGCCAGCGGCAGCAGGATTTCCACTTCGAGGCCGCCGCCATCGACGTTGCTCGCATGAATGCGGCCGCCCTGGCGCTCGATCGCGCGCTTGGCGATGGCCAGGCCCAGTCCACTGCCGCCGCTCTTGCGCTGGCGCGCGACGTCGGTGCGGAAGTACGGCTCGAAGATTCTCGCGCAATCTCCCGCGGGCACGCCCGGTCCGCAGTCGCGCACGCGCACGCGCGCCTGGCCTTCGACACGATCGAGGCGGATGCTGACCGTCGAGTCGGCCGCCGTGTACTTGACCGCGTTGCGCACGACATTCTCGATCGCGCTGGCAACCAGGTCGGGCTCGGCGCGCACGACAAGCGGTTCGTTCTGCGCGATGTGCAGCGCGCACGGACGCGCCTGGGCCTCGAACGCGGCGTCGCTGGCGATGTCGGCGATCAGCTGGTCGAGTGCGACATCTTCCACTTTTGACGGAGTGGTCGTTTCCATCCGCGTCAGCTGGATTGCCTGGGCGATCATTTCCTCGAGGCGCTCGGCTTCGCGCTCGATGCGGTCGAGCTGATTCACCGCCTCCCGGCCGGGGAAATTCCGCGCGTCGCCGGACTTGCGTCCGGCCGTGGCTGGTTCCAGCACCGCGTCTGCGGGCTCGACCAGCGCTTCCTTGACGTTGGCGCGCGCCAGTTCCAGCGCGATGCGCAAGCGCGACAGGGGCGAGCGCATTTCGTGCGATACGTCGCGGATCAGGCGGCGCTGGCCTTCGACCAGATCACGCAGGCGCGCGGTCATCTGGTCGAACTCGCTGGCCAGCGCGAGGATTTCGGCGCTGCGCCCGAAGCGCAGGTCGCCGATGTGCGCCGACAGGTCGCCGCGCGCAACGCGGCGCGCGCTCGCGCGGATGCGTGCCAGCGGCGCAGTGATGTAGGCGGCCAGCAGCAACGCGAAGCAGGCGCTGATCGCCATCGCCAGGGCGACGTGGATCCAGAACGTGTTCGGATGGCGGTAGAGCAGGCGCAGTGGCGTCGGACCTTCGAAGCGCGAGATCGCCGTGTACTTCGTGCCGTCGGGCGCGGTCAGCTCGCGCAGGCGCATGCGATTTGCAGACAGTCCCTCGGGATCGGCGACGGGGTGAACGGTCGCGGCGATTATCTCCGGTGGCACTTCGCGGCCAAGCAGGTCCTTCTTGTCGGCATCGAGCACGTAAACCGAGATGCGGCCGAAGTCGAGTGCCTGCGAGAGCATCGTACGCAGTCCGGCAACGCCGCCGTCGCGCAGCGTGTGCGCGGCATTGCGCAGATGTTCGTTCAACACCGACTCCAGGCGCGTGATGCCGAGGCCCGGAATTTTCTCGTTCTCGAAATTGTTCGAGGTGATCCACGCGATCGCGACGATCAGGATGACGCTGGAGGCCCAGAACAAGGCGAAAATGCGCCAGAACAGCCGCCGCATCAGCGTGCTCCGCCGTCGGGTCCGCGCGCAGCGCGCACGGCTGCGTCCGCCGGAATCGCGCGGGGATCGCGTCGCCAGGTCATGACGGACATTTCAGGCTTCCTTGACGACACGGAACAGGTACCCGCCGCGGTGAATCGTATTGATCAGCGAATCGCCGTCGGCAGCCGGGCCGAGCTTGCGGCGCAATTTGGAAATGTGTACATCGATGCTGCGGTCGAACGGTCCGAGCGGCCGGCCGAGCACCGCCTGAGAGAGCGTGTCCTTGCTGACGACGCGGCCGGCGTCGCGCATCAGCGCGGCAAGAATGTTGAATTCCGTGCCGGTCAGCGCGACCGGTTCGCCACGCACGACGACGCTGCGCGAGGCCGAGCGCAGCAGGACCGGGCCGATACTGAGGTCCTCGAGGCGCGCGCCATCGATGTCGCCGCGCGTGCGACGCAGGATGGCGCGCATGCGCGCGGCGATTTCGCGCGGGTTGCACGGCTTGGGCACGTAGTCGTCGGCGCCGAGTTCGAGGCCGAGGATCCGGTCGATGTCTTCGCCGAGCGCGGTCAGCATCAGGACCGGCACCTGCGAGTTGCGCCGCAGCTCGCGCAGGACATCCAGGCCGGAACGGTTCGGCAGCATCACGTCGAGGATCACCGCATCGTAACCGCCTTCGGCGGCCAGCCGCAGGGTTGTTTCGCCGTCGTGCGCCAGCTCTACCGCAAATCCCTCGCGGACGAGAAAATCCGCGAGCAGCTGGCACAACTCCTCGTCGTCGTCGGCGAGCAGGATCTTGGCGTCGCTCATGTGTGGCAATCCATGGGTAAGCCCAAGTTTACGCAGCGATTCGGGCCTTGTCGCGCCGGCGCCACAGCCTTTGCATCCGCTTACGTTTCGTTACCGCGCTTTTCGCCCGGGGAGGTCGGCGCCGGGCGCGCTCGCGCGTTGCTATCCAGGTGCAAATTCATCACGAATAACAGGATAGGCGCATGCGTGTTGTTCTTTCGTTTTGCCTGCTGGTTGCAGTGCCGGCAGCGGCCAGTGCGGATACCCCCGCGGACTTCAGCGGCGAATGGGTCCTCGCCGCTGTCGATCAGTCGACGGGCGGAAACTCTGGCGACACCAGTCAACAGCATGGTGGCGGTCACTCCGGCGGTGGCGGTCACGGCATCGGTGGCGCGGGCGCGGTGGGCGGAGGCGGGATGGGTGGCGGTAGCGGCGGCGGAGGAATGGGCGGCGGCCACGGAGGCATGGGCGGCGGTCACCATCACTCGAACGGTTCCGCGCCGGGCGCGGCCGCGAGCGGCGGTGCAGTCGCTGTCGGCGATCCGCGCGTGAGCGCACATGCGCTGACGATTCGACAATCCGAAGTCGTATTCGACGTCGCCGCCGATGGCAAGCGCACGGCCTACCGGTTCGACAACCGGAACAACTATGGCGCCGCGTACGGCGGCACCGTCAATCTGAGCTGGGCTGCGCCGGAGATGGTCATCGAGACGCATCCCGACGCCGGCGGCAGCATCGAAGAACACTATTCGCTGTCCGCCGATGGCAAGAAGCTGACCTTGCGCGTGCACGAGCAGCGCGCCGGATCGGATACCGCGCACGATGTCTCGCGCGAATTCGTGCGCTACGGCGCGGATGGTTCGACGGCGCAGACGTTGCCGTAGCTATAAGCCCCTCTCCCTCCGGGAGAGGGGTTGGGGTGAGGGTCGGACACTCATCGACGCATGCGCAAGCCCCGACCCTCATCCGCCCCACCTGCTTTGCAGGTGGGGCACCTTCTCCCGATGGGAGAAGGGAAGCCAGAGCTACCCTTCGACCGCCACAATGTGCAGCGCGGCGAGAAGGGAAAAGCTGTAGCTACTCCTCGACCGTCACCGTCCGCAGCGCAGCCGCCGCCGCCGCATCGTCGGCATGGCCGCTGTGCGTCGCCGAAAGTTTCCTCATCAACGGCAGCAGCACGATTGCCAGCGCCGTGCCGCCGACGGCGACGAAGCCGAGCTTGTTGAACAGGCTCGTGTAGATCGCCAGGCTTTCGAGCGGATCGGTGATGTCGCTCGGAATGCTCGCGTAGTTCGCCACGACACTGCCGAGGTATTGCGAGATACCAGTCGCGACGAAGTACGCGCCCATCATGAAGCCGCCCATGCGCGCCGGCACGTAACGCGCCATCATCGCCAGGCCCAGGCCGCTGACCAGCAACTCGCCGAGCGAATAGAATCCGTAGCCCCAGATCATGTACCACGACGACACCTTGCCGGCGACCGCCGAGCCGGCGCCGAAGCCGTAAATGAAGAAGCCGATCGCCACGACGGCGAAACCGATCGCGAACTTGCCCGCGATCGGCAGGTCGCGGCCGGTCTTGCCCAGGTGTGTGTAGGTCCACGCAAGAATCGGCGAGAGCAGCATGATCCAGATCGGATTGAGTGCCTGGTACTGTCCCGGCGACCAGGTCACGCTGAACAAGCCGAAGCTCTGGTTCCACTCGACATTGCGCAACGCGAACAGCGTCAGCGATGTCGACATCTGCTGGTAGAAGATGAAGAAGAGGAGCGTCTCGACGATCAGGATCAGCGCTGCTATCAGCCCGGCGCGCTCACTCTTCGCGCCGGTCGAGATCATGTAGGCAAAAATGCCGAGCGTCACGATGCCGGCGATGTAGACGCAGGTGACGGCAATTTCGCGATGCTGGATAACGAACGCGACCGCGAACAGCAGCACGAAGCCCGCGCCGAGCACCATTCCAAGCTTGTTCCATTGCACCGGTTTTTCGTCCGGCAGCGAGCCGATGCCGGCCAGCGTGCGCATCATCATCACGTAGTTGATCAGGCCGAGGATCAGGCCGCCGCAGCACACCGCGAATGCGGCGTGCCAGCCCCAGTTGTCCTTGATCCATGGCGTCAGCAGCATCGATACGGTAGAGCCGACGTTGACGGCCATGTAGTACATCGTGAAGGCGCTGTCGATCTTCGCGTCGTCGCCTTCGTAGATGCGGCGGACCATGTTCGCCGCGTTGGCCTTGAACAACCCGTTGCCGACGACGATCACGCCCATCGACGCATACAGCAGGTAGAGGCTGTCGCTCGGAATCGACAGCATCAGGTAGCCGATCGACAGGATCGCCGCGCCAATCGGCATCGTGCGGCGCGTGCCGAGCACGTTGTCGCCGACCCAGCCGCCGATTGCCGGCGCGGCGTAGACCAGCGCCGTGAATGCGCCCCAGACGAGGTTGGCCTGCGTGTCGCCGAAGCCGATTTTTTCGACCATGAACAGCACGAGGATCGCGGCCATGCCGTAGTAACCGAAGCGCTCCCACAACTCGATCAGGAAGATCGTCGAGAACGAACGGGTCTGGGAAACTGCTCGGGTGGGGGTCGACATGGGAAAGTCCGGAGGGATATCGATTCAAGCGTAGCGCATCGCCGCGCGCTGCGCTTGCCGCACTGCGGCGCGTGCTTCGTCAAGCCGCGTTAGGCGGCGCTTGGCCGGATCCAGCGGGAAGAAAGCACCGCGGCGAGGAGCGTCACGATACACGCCAGGGCGATCGACCCGAGCACGTCGGACAGGAAATGCACGTTCTCGTCGATGCGCGCGAACGCGATGAACACCGGCACGACGAGCAGCGGAATCCGGTACTTCGGATACAGGTAGGCCAGCGGCACGAACAGGCCCCAAAAGAATGCGACGTGACCGGACGGAAACGAATTGCCGCCGGCAAACCAGACGTGGCTCCAGTCGCCGCGCTCGAGCAACTGGTACGGACGCAGCCGGCCGAACACGGCCTTGAACAGCGAGCCGGCTTCGATCGTGCCCAGTTGCACGATTCCCGTGAAGACCAGCGCGCGCGCCGTCGCATTCGCGCGCCGCAGCAGCAGCCACAGGGCACCGATAAGGATGAGCGCCGCTCCGAGCAGCAGGTGATCGAACTTGCTGTAGCTCTGAGGCAACGCGCTGCCGGTGAGGATGTCGAGGAATCCGCGGAGCCGCACGACGATCGCCGCGCTCTCGATGCCGGAATTGCGCACGGCCTCGGCGATGCCGCGATCGAAGGCGAGCGTGCTGATCAATGCGGCGATCAGCGCGACCGCAGCCGTCCACGCAAGGGCACGTTTGCTCATGGTTTTTCGAAAACCTCAGGTGTTGGGCATGAATAGCAGGAGCAAGGCGCCGAGCACGATGCGATAGAGCGCAAACGACGTGAAATGATGGCTGCGTATGTAGCCGAGCAGCCATTTCACGGCGACGAACGCGGTGATGGTCGAAACGACGAAGGCGATGGCCAGTGCGGTCCAGTCCTCATGAACGTCGCCGGCCTTGACCGCTTTCAGCAACTCGTAGCCGCTGGCCGCGAACATCGTCGGAATACCGACGAGAAACGCGAATTCCGTTGCGGCAGGCCGATTGCTCGTTCCAGCGAGCATCGCGATGAAAATCGTCGCCGCCGAACGCGACGTGCCGGGAAAAATCGCCGCAACGATCTGTGCCAGGCCGACGAGAATCGCGACGAGCCAGCTGACCTTCGCATCGTCGGGACGCTTCGCCGCGAAGTACTCGGCGGCAATCATCCACACACCGCCAATGACGAACGCCCAGGCGACCGGTGTGATGCGTTCCGGCAGCTTGAAGCCGAGCTTGGTCACGATGAAGCCGAGCACGGCCGTGATCAGGAACGCGACGGCCAACTTGGCGGCGTAGTCGCGATTTTGCGCATCGCGCAGCCCGGTCGCGAGCTGCCACAGGCGTTGCCGGTAGATCAGCGTGACCGCGAGGATCGCGCCGGCCTGGATGACGACGTTGAACGTGTCCGAGCGCGCGCCGAGCCAGTGTTCGGCGACCAGCAGGTGACCCGTGCTGGAAATGGGCAAAAATTCGGTAATGCCTTCGATCAGGCCAAGCAGGACGACGCGGACCAGTTCAATCATGCAGTGCTCACGGGACAGGAGTCGGGCGCGCCAGGCGGACGCGGCCGGTTTGGGCGACCAGGGTGCGGCATCATACGCCGCGATCGAAATTTTGCGACAGCTGACGAATTCGGGCGGCGGCGCGGCCGGCGTGGTCCCGGTTGCCGGGGTCGCTGACGTTCCCGTCAGGAATCAACAAGGCGACTCGATGCCGACGTTGCCACCCGGTCTGTAGTTACGCACGATTGGGCTCGTGGAGGGTGGAGAGGGCCGCAAACCGCCTTCCCGCGGCTTGGTTGTGGCATCATACGCCGCCCGGTTTTCCTCCTGATTCGACACAGAACCCATGCTGATTTTCGAGCTTTCCGAGCCCGGTCGCACCGCGGCTGCGCAGCTGCCTGCCGAAATCGAAGTTCCGGCTGATCTGCCGGATCAGTTTCGCCGCAAGACCCCAATCGGCTTGCCCGAGGTGTCCGAACTGCAGGCGTTGCGCCACTACACGAATTTGTCGCGCAAGAACTTCTCGATCGACACGCAGTTCTATCCGCTCGGTTCGTGCACGATGAAGTACAACCCGCGCGCCTGCAATTCGCTGGCGATGCTCGACGGCTTCCTCGCCCGCCATCCGTACGCGCCGGACTCGCTGTCGCAGGGTTTCCTGTCGTGCATGTACGAGTTGCAGGAAATGCTCGCCGACGTGACCGGCATGAAGGGCGGCGTGTCGCTCGCGCCGATGGCCGGAGCGCAGGGCGAGTTCGCCGGCGTGGCGATGATCATGGCCTACCACAAGCATCGCGGCGACCTGGCGCGCACCGAGATCATCGTGCCCGACGCGGCGCACGGCACGAATCCGGCGACGGCCGTCATGTGCGGCTGCAGCGTTCGCGAGATTCCGACCCAGAGCGACGGCGACATCGACGTCGAGGCGCTGAAGAAAGTCCTCGGTCCGAACACGGCCGGCATCATGCTGACCAATCCGTCGACGATCGGCGTGTTCGAACGCCGCATTGTGGAAATTGCGAAACTCGTCCACGAGGCCGGCGGCCTGCTGTATTACGACGGTGCGAACCTCAATGCGATCCTCGGCAAGGTGCGACCGGGCGACATGGGTTTCGACGCGATCCACATGAACCTGCACAAGACATTTTCGACGCCGCACGGCGGCGGCGGTCCGGGAGCTGGTGCTGTCGGCGTGTCCGAGCGCTTGAAGCCGTTCTTGCCGATTCCAATGGTTGGCAAGAGCGAGGATGGCAGCTACCACTGGCTGCGCAAGAAGGACTGCCCGCTGTCGATCGGCAGGCTGTCGACGTTTGCCGGCAACGCAGGAGTATTGCTGCGCGCGTACGTCTATGCGCGCCTGCTCGGGCGCGAGGGAATGCGCCGCGTCGGCGAGTACGCTACGCTCAACGCGAACTACCTGGCAAAGCGCCTGGCCGAGAAAGGCTTCGACCTGGCGTATCCGAAGCGCCGCGCCAGCCACGAGTTCATCGTCACCGTGGCCCGGCAGAAGAAGGACAGCGGCGTGACCGCCCTGGATTTTTCCAAGAGCCTGATCGATCGCGGCATCCACGCGCCGACGAACTATTTCCCGCTGCTCGTGCCCGAATGCCTGCTGATCGAGCCGACCGAGACGGAGGCCAAGGAAACGCTCGACGAATTCGTCGAGGTCATGGGCGAACTGATCGCGCTCGCGCGCGACAATCCGCAGGCGATGAAGGATGCGCCGGTGACCTTGCCGGTCCGACGCCTGGACGACGTCAAGGCGGCGCGGGAACTCGACATCGCCTGGAAACCGGCCGGCACGGCGGCTTCCGCGCGCGCCGCCGCGGCCTGACAGCAACGTTCACGGGGGAGCGTTGCGATGCCGAGTACCGAGCCGCGCGGGCCGAAGCAGATCTACAAGGCGCTGATCTGGTCGTACAAGGGCCTGCGCGCCGGCTGGACTCATGAGGCTTCGTTCCGGCTCGAAGTGTATTTGTGCATTGTCTTTTTCCCGCTCGGGCTGTGGCTGGGCCGCGGCGGGGTGGAAAAAGCCATTCTGTGCGGAAGCCTGATCATGGTGCTGTCGGCCGAACTGCTCAATTCCGCCGTCGAAGCCGTGGTCGACAAGGTCAGCCCGGAGTTCCACGAGCTGGCAGGGCGGGCCAAGGATCTTGGTTCAGCCGCGGTTTTCCTGCTGATGATGAATGTGCTGCTATGCTGGGGTCTGCTGCTCTGGCAACGAATTTGATGCCCAACGACTTCGAATCCGGCATGGCCATGCGCCATGACTAGCCTCGAGCTGCTCATCGCGTTGCTCACGCTGAGCACGCTCGAGATCGTGCTGGGCGTGGACAACCTCGTGTTCATTTCGATCGCGGTTGGCCGGCTGCCAAAGGAGTTGCGCCCGAATGCGCGGCGCTTCGGCCTCGCACTGGCTTGCGTGACTCGCGTCGCGCTGCTTGTCGTGCTGGCGAAGATGGCGCGCCTCGACGACACGCACCTGCGCCTGTTCGAGGCTTGGGGCAAGGTGATCTCGATGCGCGACGTGATCATGATCGGCGGCGGCGTGTTCCTGCTGATCAAGGGCGCGATGGAAATCATCGACGCGATCTTCAACGATCCGCAGGAGCCGGACCAGAACGCGACGGCAGCGAAATTCCTGCTGGTCATCGTGCAGATCGCGATCATCGACATCGTGTTTTCGCTCGACTCGGTCATTACCGCGGTCGGCATGGTGCGCAATATTCCGGTCATGGTCGCGGCGATCGTGCTGGCCGTGCTGGTGATGATTTTTGCGTCGAATCCGGTTGGCGAATTCATCGACCGCAATCCGACGATCCGCATGCTCGCGCTCGCGTTCATCATGATGATCGGCGTCGTGCTCGTCGCCGAAGGCGTCGATGTCCACATCCCGCGCGGCTACATCTACTTTGCGATGGCGTTCTCTGCCGTGGTCGAAGTGTTGAACCTGCGCGCAAAACGCGAGAAAGCCAAGCGCTACCGACGGCGAGCCGAAGATCAGGCCGCGCGCCTGCCCGACGCGTAGGCAGGTCGTCCAAACGCATCGGCGCGCGTGTATGATTCCGCTGGCCGACGCAACCTGGAGTCAACCGTCATGACGATTCAGCGCCACTTCCTGCTGTTGCTCGCGGCTGTCCTGCTCGGCGGCTGCGGCTACAACTCGATTCAGTCCAAGGACGAAGCGGTGACTGCGGCGTGGTCCGAAGTGCTGAACCAGTACCAGCGCCGCGCCGATCTGGTCCCGAATCTCGTGAGCACGGTGAAGGGCTATGCGCAGCATGAGGAAGAAGTGCTGACTAAAGTCACCGAAGCACGCGCATCGGTCGGAAAGGTCCAGCTGACCGTCGACGACCTGAGCGACGAAGCCAAGGTCAAACAGTTCCAGGCCGCGCAGGGCGAACTGTCGAGCGCGCTGTCGCGCCTTATGGCCGTGTCCGAGAGCTATCCGAATCTCAAAGCCGACGGCCTGTTCCAGAATCTCCAGGCTCAGCTCGAAGGCACAGAAAACCGCATCGCCGTCGCGCGCAACCGCTACGTGACCGCGGTTCAGGAGTACAACACGTTCGTGCGCAGCTTCCCGCAGAATCTCACCGCGAAGATGTTCGGCTACAAGACCAAGGCCAACTTCTCGGTTGAAAACGAAAAGGCCATCTCGGCCCCGCCGACGGTGGACTTCAACAAACCCGCGCAGCCTCCGGCGCAGCCGCCCGCGCACTGACGGTAGATCCAGAGCATCGGACGCGGATAAACGCGGATGAGCGCGGATTTTTTCAGAAGATTCGCTCCTGTCCGCGTCAATCCGCGCCAATCAGCGCCAAAAATGCTTTTGGCACTTTTGGCGCTGATTGCGATTTCCTATGCGGTCGAATTGTTCGGCGCCGACCTGCAGCAGATTCCGCCGCTGACGGCACGCGTGACCGACACCACCGGCACGCTCGACGCCGCGCAGAAGCAAACGCTCGAAACCAGTCTCGCCGCGCTCGAGCAGCGCAAGGGTGCGCAACTCGCGGTGCTGATGGTGCCGAGCGTAAAGCCGGAGGAAATCGAACAGTATTCGATCCGGGTCGTCGATAGCTGGAAGCTCGGCCGCAAGAGCGTCGACGACGGCGTCCTGCTGATCGTCGCGAAGGACGATCACCGCGTGCGCATCGAGGTCGGGCGCGGTCTCGAAGGCGCGATACCCGATGCCGCAAACGCCCGCATCATCCGCGAATACATCACGCCCAAATTCCGCGCCGGGGACTTCTTCGGCGGCATCGTCGATGCAACCGATGCGCTGACCAAGCTGATCGATGGCGAGCCGCTGCCGCCACCGCTGGCGGAGGATCGCAGGACGCGCGGCACGAGCGACGTATTCAACACGATCACGACAGTGTTGTTCATTGCGATCTGGTTGCGCGCGATGTTCGGTGGCCTGCCAGCCGCGCCACGCGCCGGCATCGTCGGCTTGGCCTCGGGCGCAGTCGCGATGTTTTTCGGCGGCGTCTTGGCGCTGGCGATCGGCTGCGGCCTGTTCGGCGCCCTGCTCGGCATACTCGGCGGTGGTGGTGGCGGCTTTGCCCGGCGCGGCGGCTCGGGAGGATTCGGCGGCGGCGGCTTCGGCGGTGGGGGCGGCAGCTGGAGTGGCGGCGGTGGCGGCGGTTTCAGCGGCGGTGGTGGCGGATTTTCCGGCGGCGGCGCGTCGGGGAGCTGGTGACGTGATCGGCGCCCTCGCATGCGCATGGTTGTCGCCGGGCGTGGCGCGCCGGATGCTGTCGTCCGTGTTGATTCTCGTTGGCTGCGGCCTGTGCGCGAGCGTGGCCTCACAGACGCCGGTTCCCGAACTGCACGAACGCGTCACAGATCTCACTGCGACGCTCACGACGGAACAGGTCGCGGCCCTCGACGGAGAACTGGCCGCACTCGAAGTGCGCAAGGGCGCGCAGATCGGCGTGCTGATCCTCGCCACGCTCACGCCGCCCGCGGACGTTCCTGCGACCGCCGACAACATCGAAACTTATGCGACGCGCGTGTTCGAACGCTGGAAGCTCGGGCGCAAGGGCGTCGACGATGGCGTGCTGCTGGTCGTCGTCAAAAATGATCGCAAGGTGCGCATCGAGGTCGGCTACGGCCTGGAAGGCGCGATCCCCGATGCCGCGGCGGCGCGCATCATCCGCGAATACATCACGCCGAAGTTTCGCGAGGGCGACTACTACGCCGGGATCCACGATGCCACGACGACGCTGGCCAGGCTCATCGACGGCGAGTCGCTGCCGGCTCCGCTCGAAGGAACCCGTGCGGCGGATTTGCAGCAGCCACCTGCGCCCTGGTGGGCAGTGTTATTCGTTACGGCATTTGCGGGCCTGATGTTCGGCTTCCTGCTCGCCGCGACCTTGAAGTGCGTGTTCAACTTCTTTCCGATCCGCGTGATTCCGATCAACGTCAGGCGCACGGTGGGATTGCTGGCCGGACCATCGCTCATCGCAGGCCTTCTCTGGTGGGGCGCGAGCCAGGACGCGGGCGACGCAACTTCCGTAGCGGCGACGGTGTTCTCGAACGGTTCGGCTCCATTCGCGCTCGGTGCCGTCATCACCGGCTGGCTCGGCTGGAGCATCGCGCCGAATGGCGCGTCGAAAGTATGGGCAGGTGGCATGAAGTGGAGGGACGTCCCCGGCTTCATCTTCGATCTCACGATCGGAATGCTTTTGTCCGGGCTCACGGGCGGCGTATCGGCTGGAGGCTCGGGCGGCAGCGGCGGCGGTTTCAGCTGCGGCGGCGGCTCGTCCGGCGGCGGCGGTGCATCGGGAAGCTGGTAGGAGACACGTATGCGTTGGATCAGACATCTTGCCGCTGGCGCAGGCGTACGCCGCCTGTTTCCGCAGGCGACGCTCGACGCGATCCACCACGCGATCGTGGCCGGCGAAAAACGCCACCGCGGCGAGGTCTGCTTCGCCATCGAGCAGGCGATGCCATGGCGCGACCTTGCGCGCGGGCGCAGCGCACGTGACCGCGCGCAAGACGTGTTCGCCCGGTTGCGCGTCTGGGATACGCAGCACAACAGCGGTGTATTGATCTATTTGCTGGTCGCCGAACGGGCAATCGAAATCATCGCCGATCGCGGCATCGCCGCGCGCGTCGATCAGAAGGAATGGCAATTGATCTGCGACCGCATGCGCGAGCGCTTCGCCGCCGGCGACTACGAGCGCGGCGTGATCGATGGCGTCAATGAGGTCAGCGATATTCTTGCCCGGCACTTCCCCGACGACGGCTCTACCCGCAACGAACTGGCGGACGCGCCGGTTGTGCTCTGATCGGTTGCGGGCGAGCTTGCTTCCTTAGCGCGGTATACGGCCCAAGGCCAGCGCAAACAGGGGCGCGCCCTCGACCGGCGCCAGGCAGTGGGTGCCCTGGCAGATATATGCGACGCCACCGGGGACATACTTGGGCAACCAGGGAGTTCGCTCTTGATCGCCGACCCGATCCGGGATCACGTAGCCATCGATCCATTCAGAACCGGCAAGTGCGGCGCGCCACGCGGCTTCTTCAGGGGCGCCGCGATGGCGGATCACGACATGCGTCCGCGGGTGCAGGAAGTCGTGCAGCGCGCGCAGCAGGCTCGCGCACGCCTGCGGCATTTGCTGCATTGTGGAATTTGCCGCGCGCAGCGTGCGTTCGGCCGCGTCGAGATAACGCGTTTCGCCAACGAGATGTCCGAGGCGAAGCAGCGCGCGCGCGGCGACGCCGTTGCCGCACGGCAGCGATTCGTCGGTCCATGGCTTCGGCCGCTGCGGCAGGTGTTCGTGATCGTGCGCGGTGAAGAAGAAGCCGCCATGCTCGCGGTCTTCGAAGCGCTCGAGCAAGGCGTCGGCGAGCTGGATCGCCCAGGCGATGTCACGATCGCTCCATGCGCACTGAAGGCACTCCAGCAGTGCATCGAGCAGGAACGCGTGATCGTCCAGGTAGGCGGGAAACCGGTCCGAGTCATTGCCCGCCTTGGCGTACAGGCGGCCGTCGCGCCATGCGGTCCTGTGCAGGAAGTCGAGCGCGTTGTCGGCCAGGCCGATCAACGGGGCGGCATCGAGGTAACGCGCGGCGCGGGCGATGCCGCCAATCATGAGTGCGTTGCAGGAGGTCAGGATCTTGTCGTCGAGCCCGGGACGGACGCGCGCGGAGCGCGCGTCGAACAACTTCCGGCGCGCGCTGCCCAGGCGCGTGCGCGCATCGGCGACTGCGATGCCCAAGGACGCCGCGACCTGATCGAGTGCCTGCGCGACGATCGGATTCCACGCGCTGTGCTCGAAATTCGCCGGGCGGTCGAAACCGAAGTACGGTTGCGCAACGGCAAATTCCTCGTCGGTCAGCAGCGCGCGGACTTCGTCCGACTGCCAGACGTAGAACTTGCCTTCCTCGTGCTCCGAATCGGCATCGAGCGCGGTGTAGAAACCGCCGCCCCATCCGTTCTCGGTCGGAGCAACCATCTCGCGCACGAGCCACGCGAGCAGTTCGCGGCCGACTGCCGCGTAGCGTTCGTTGTCGAACTGCCGGGCACAGCGCGCATACAGCGGCAGCAATTGCGCGTTGTCGTACAACATCTTCTCGAAGTGCGGAATCTCCCAGCGCTCGTCGACGCTGTAGCGGCAGAAGCCGCCGCCGATCTGGTCGTGAATGCCGCCGGCGGCCATGCGCGTCAACGTCAGCTCGACCATGGGCAGGGGCGAGGGGCGGGGGGCGAGGGGCGAGGGAAGATCAAAGGCCTTGCTCTGGCCGCTCGCTCTGCGCTCAGACAGATCGAGCAGCAATTCCATCTCCGGGCAATGCGGAAATTTCGGCGCGCCGCGGTGCCCACCGTGCGTCTGGTCGAACGCGGCTTCGAAGCGCGCGACAGCAGCCCGGATCGGCGCATCCGTCAACGTGGTCGCGGAGTCTGCTTCCGCGCGATCGTAACCCTGCAGGAATTCATGCAGCGCGGCCGTCTGCGTGCGCACCTCGGCGCGGCGCGAGTCCCAGAAGCCGCGCACCTGTTCGAGCACGTAGCCGAAGGGTGGCATGCCATAGCGCGCGTCCTTCGGAAAATACGTGCCGGCATAGAACGGCACGAGATCGTCCGGCGCGAGGAACACGGTCAACGGCCAGCCGCCGCCGCGTTGCGTCAGCGCCTGATGCGAAAGCTGGTAGATCTTGTCGAGGTCCGGCCGTTCCTCGCGATCGACCTTGATGTTGACGAACAGGTCGTTCATCACGCGCGCGGTCGCCTCGTCCTCGAAGCTTTCGTGTGCCATGACGTGGCACCAATGACAGGCGCTGTAGCCAATCGACAGCAGGATCGGTTTGTCCTTTGCTCGCGCCTCGGCCAGTGCGGCACCGGACCACGGCCACCAATCGACCGGATTGGTCGCGTGCTGGAGCAGGTAAGGACTGGTTTCGGCAGCGAGGCGGTTCGACATCCGGCAAGGTTAGCGCACCGGGCGGTGCCGCGCTGGAAAACCTTGCCGCGCGGCGTAGGGTGGGCCTTGGCCCGCCATTTCTGGCTTCGACGCGAGAACGGCGGTGGGCCAGTGCCCACCATTTCTGGCTTCGACGTCAGAACGGCGGTGGGCCAAGGCCCACCCTACGATGCGGAACGGCGCGGGCGCACGATCGGTTCAACGCGTCGATACCGATCGCATGTGGACACGCGCATGCCGTACCATCCGAGCACCGCACGCAGTCGGAATCCTCATGTCGGACGAAGCGGCCTATCCGGCCCTGTACCTGAAGCGCAACGAAGATGCGCGCCTGCGCGCCGGGCATCTGTGGGTGTTCTCCAACGAAGTCGATGTGCAGCGCTCGCCGCTGACCGGCTTCGAGCCCGGCGAGATCTGCGTCGTCGTCGATGCGCACGGCAAGGCGCTCGGCATCGGCTACGTGAATCCCGCCTCCCTGATCGCGGCCCGTCTGGTCAACCGCGGCACCGAGCACGCGCTGGATCGCTCGCTGCTTGTACACAAGTTGAAAGTTGCACTTTCACTGCGCGAGCGGCTGTACGCCGAGCCGTACTACCGTCTCGTGTTCGGCGAATCCGACGGCCTTCCGGGCCTCACCCTGGATCGTTACGGCGACGTCGTCGTCGCGCAGGCGACGACCGCCGGCATGGAACGGCTCAAGGAAGACATTTCCGCCGCAGTCGTCAAGGTCATCAAGCCCGCGGCAATCGTCTGGAAAAACGACGGCGGCTTTCGCGCGCTCGAACAACTGCCGGAGTACGCCGACATCGGCTATGGCGAACTGGCGGCCCCGGTCGTCGCGCGCGAAGGCGGTCTGGAATTCGAGATCGATCCGATCGGCGGCCAGAAGACCGGCTGGTTCTACGATCAGCGCGCGAATCGCGACTTGCTGGCCCCGTACGTGCGCGACATGCGCGTGCTCGACATGTTCAGCTATCTAGGCGCCTGGGGTTTGCGCGCCGCGGCGGCCGGCGCGGGCGAAGTCGTCTGCGTCGACGCGTCGGCCAGCGCCGTCGAAGCAATCACTCGCAACGCGCAGCGCAACGGGCTGGCCGACCGTGTCAGCGCGATCAGGGCCGATGCGTTCGATCATCTGAAGGCGCTGCGCGAGGCACGCGAGCGCTTCGACGTGGTGATCCTCGATCCGCCGGCCTTCGTCAAGCGCAAGAAGGATTTCAGCGAAGGGCGCATCGCCTATCGCCGCATCAACGAGATGGCGATGCAGATCCTTTCGCGCGATGGAATTCTGATCACCTGCTCGTGCTCGTACCACATGCCGCGCGCGGTGCTCCTCGACACCGTGCAGCAAGCCGCGCGCCACCTCGACCGCAGCGTGCAGGTGCTCGCGCAACTGCAGCAGGCGCCCGACCACCCGGTGCATCCGGCGATTCCGGAGACGGATTACTTGAAGGGATTTATTTGCAGAGTCTTGCCTAGTTGAGGGCAGGGGCTAGGGACTAGGGGCGACGAACCTGTAGGGATTGCTGGGCGATTGCGCGCTCGCCCACCCCTGAGAATTCCATCAAGCCTCACCCGCCTCTAGTCCCTGGCCCCTAGTCCCTAGCCCCTATCACTATCCCCATCTGCGACAATAGCCCCGTTCCGCCTGCCCAGACTTCGTCCGGATGCCCTATTTCCATGACATCGACCCGATCGCATTTTCGATCGGTCCACTCGCCGTGCACTGGTACGGCATCATGTACCTGCTCGCATTCCTCGGCGCCTGGTATCTCGGCGAGTATCGCCGTAGCCGGGGCCGGCTTGCGGTAACCCCCGAGGCGTTCTCCGATCTTGCGTTCTACGTGATGCTCGGCGTGATTCTCGGCGGGCGCGTCGGCTACATGCTGTTTTATGTTTCCCCCAGCTGGATGCTGCACGATCCGCTGGCGCTGTTCCGCGTATGGGAAGGCGGCATGTCGTTCCACGGCGGGCTGCTCGGCGTGCTCGCGGCTGGCTGGATCTGGTCGTGGCGCAACAAAATCCATTTTTTCGATACGATCGATTTTGTCGCGCCACTGGTGCCGATTGGCCTTGGTCTCGGCCGCATGGGCAATTTCATCGGCGGAGAGTTGTGGGGCCGGCATACCGACGCGGCGTGGGGCATGATCTTCCCGCGCGCTCTCGACAGTCTCGGAAAGTCGCGCGACGAACTCTACCGGATGTACCTCGACGGCCAGCTCAACCGGGAGGCGCGGCACCCGTCGCAACTGTACGAATTCGTGCTCGAGGGCATCGTGATGTTCGCCGTGCTCTGGTTCTACTCGCGCAAGCCGCGACCGCGCTATGCCGTGTCCGGATTGTTCGCCCTGCTCTACGGACTGTTCCGCTTCAGCGTTGAATTCGTGCGCGAGCCCGACGTGCAGCTCGGCTTCGTCGCGTTCGACTGGCTGACGATGGGGCAGATACTGTCCTTGCCTTTGATCGTTATCGGGTTGGTGCTGCTGTGGATTTCGCGCCGAGCGCCGACCGTAACACCATCCCCGCCCCAACCCTCCCCTTGAAGGGGAGGAGACTGACGATGCGCCAATATCTGGAGTTGCTCAAACACGTCCTCGACCACGGCGCCGACAAGGCCGACCGCACCGGCACCGGCACCTTGTCGGTTTTCGG
>DASRTK010000118.1:0-4748 GCA_035655975.1 Rudaea sp. | reverse complement strand
TGCTGGTCGGACACAGCATCATCACGATGCCCTCGCCGAGCCTCGGCTACGTACTGCTGCTGGAAATGTATCCGAACCCGGTTTCGCAACCGGACATCCGTTCGACCGCCGGCGCCTGGCGCGACGCGATCGACTCGGTGTTCGGCGGCGACGACGATGCGGCAATCATTCCGACCTGGCTGAAGAACCAGTATCCGAACCTGGTCACGGTCAAGACGACGCGTCAGTTCGCCGGCACCTGCGTCACCGCCAGCGCCGATGTTCCGGAAGAGGTGCGGCAGAAGGTCAAGGACGCCCTGCTCAAGCTCGATAGCGACGAGCAGACCGCGAAGCTGCTGATCGAACTCGGCGTCAGCAAGTTCGTGCCGGCCACGCCGAAGGACTACGAAGGCACCGAAAAGCTGCTGAAGGCCTATCTCGGCTATTGAGACAAATGTTCTTTGTATATAAACGCCAGTAATGTACTACTGGCGTTTTGCAACATATTCCTCATTTTCAACATCGCACTTGAATCTGGCGGGCTATTTCACTATAATTTAACCCTGCGGCGAAGTTTTACAATCTGTTCAGGTTGCGAAAACTATAGTCGCGCCATGGTGCATTTCACGCCCATTACAGAATTTCCGGCGGCGGCCCACGAGACGTGCGCTACCGCCAGGATCGCCCAGCGATCCCGATATCCAGCCGGCACAACGACACAGCCGGGACAATCAGCAAGGTAACAACACCTCCCAGGGCCGGCGCGAGCATTACGCGACGCCCTGCAGGAAGGACGGATGCTGCGGCCCATGGGGACCCGCGCTCCGCCGTCGCCATCGTATTGCATTGTGTTACGGGTAGCCTGAATGAAGCTTGCTTTACTCCTGTGGCTCGCGTCGGTATTGCCACAACCGGACGCTGATCGCGTCTGCCTGGCGTCGGCCATCTATCTCGAAGCGCGCAGCGAATCCGTGCTCGGCCAGGCGGCCGTGGCGGAAGTTGCCCTGCGTCGCCGCGAGAGCGGTCAGTGGGGCAACAGCCTTTGCGCGGTTCTCAAGGCACGTGGACAATTTGCTTTGTCCACAACGAACATAAATTACATTGTGGACGAAGCGCCGGCATGGCGCAACGCCTGGCTCGTCGCCGGCTTCGCCATGCGCATCTGGTCACTGCCGCCGCAGTGGCGCGTCGCGCTCGTGCCGCGCGCCGATCATTTTTTCGCTGCCAGCGCTACCACTCCGGCGTGGGCCAAGGGCAACCCGCTCGCGGTCATCGGCGATCATCGCTTCTATAGCGCCAACTGATCCGCTGCTCCTGCCGCGTCGATCACCCGTTCCGGCTTCACGAGACAACGGACCCGGCGATTGCGCATACTATTCGGTGAAGCGGTCGCCGACTTTTCGCGGGCTGTTCGATGCTGCGCTGCCAGGGTCGGGTCGGCTGCGATTTTTTTTCGCAGGAGGCATGCGGATGTATACCCTCTACTACAGCCCTGGCGCGGCCAGCCTCGCGGTGCATTTGGCCCTGCTCGAAGCGGGCGCCGACTACCGGCTCGAACGCGTGGATCTCGATGCGGGTGCGCAGCGCGATCCGGCTTACCTGAAGCTCAATCCGAACGGCTTGGTGCCGACTCTTCTGATCGACGGCGAGCCGTTCTACGAAGCCGCCGCCTGCCTCATGACGATTGCCGACCGTCATCCGGCGGCAGCCTTGGCGCCGCGCTCCGGCACGCTCGAGCGCGCAGCATGGAATCAATGGATCATCCATATCGCGAATACCGTGCAGCCGGCATTTCGCATGTGGTTCTATCCGAACGAACTCCCTGCGCCTGCCGAGATGATTGCCGCCCGGATCGAAAGCGCCTGGACCCGCTTCGATACGCAGCTCGCGGCGAATGGCCCCTATCTGCTCGGCGAGGCGTGCACGGCAGCGGATCTGATGCTGCTGATGGTCATGCGCTGGTCGCGCAACATGCCGAAACCCGCGACCGAATGGCCCGCGTTGCGCGCATTCGCAGCGCGCATGAAAGCGCGCCCAAGCTGGAAGCGCCTCTACGAACTCGAGGGACTGACCGAGTGGGCCTGACGAGCGTAGGGTGGGCCTTGGCCCACCGCTCGTTATTTTGACCGAAAGATGGTGGGCCGAGGCCCACCCTACTCGCGCAATGCTTCGATGTGATCGCCGCGGATGATGACGCGATTGCCCGGGTGATAACCCGGATTGTCGTACTGCGTGACCGTTGCCATGCGCCCGTCATCGAGTTGGACTCGATAGCGCCACGCGCTACCCGACGCATGATGAGCACTGTCCGCCTCGACCGCATTGCCGACTGCGGCGCCGCCGACGACGCCGGCTGCGGTCATCGCCGCTTTTCCGCTGCCACCACCGAACTGGTTGCCGACGAGTCCACCAATGATGGCGCCGAGCACGGCGCCTCCGCCGGTCGTACCGTGCTGGATGTCCACGCGCGCTACATCGCGGATCGTCCCACAGGTTTGGCAACGACTGGAGTAGCCCTGATCGGCCTGAGGCGGGTAGGCCTGGTCACTGCGAGGCGGCGGGTAGGACTGATCGCTGCGCGGCGGCGGGTAGGACTGATCGCTGCGAGGCGGCGGGTAGTAGCTCTGATCGGAAGACTCGTGATAGACGACGGTCTGGCGCGGGGGTGGCGGCACGCAGGCGGTCAGACCCACCGTGCTGGCCAGCAGCAGCCCGAAGAATCCTTTGTTGAACGACATGATTGAATCCTCTCTGACGAATAGCCTACAACACACGACAACGCATCACTGCGCGTTTTGTCTACAGGCAGTCTAACGCGTCGAGGTGAATGCACGCCGAACCGCTCTGGCCGGCATCATCCGGCACGGCTCGCCTGTTCTCGGGTACGATCGCTGGCCGGTGACACCGCCGTTACAGTGGAGCAACCATGTCAGACGCAGAAAGCCCGCGCCCGCTCAGTGAGCGTATCCGCGAACTCGATTCGCAGGGCGCGATGGACAGCCTGGACGCGCTCCCCGACGCGGAGATCGCCCAGGCGCTTGCCGACCTGGGCCCGGGCCATGCGATCGAGATCCTCGAGAAATTTCCGGCTGAACGGCGCGGCCGCATCGCCGCCGCCACGAAATCCGGCGAAGGCGAACAGTGGCTGAAGGACTGGCATTACCCCGAGGGCAGCGTCGGCAGGCTCATGGAGACGACGCCAGCCGTGTTCCGGCCCCAGACCCCGGTCACGACCGTGATCGAAGCGCTGCGCGAGGCCGTCAAGCATCAACTGATCACGTACATCTTCGCCACGGACGAGGACGGCCGCCTGGTCGGCGTCATCGCGTTCCGCGAATTGCTCTACGCGCAGGCGAGCCAGTCGCTGGCCGACGTGATGGTGCGCAATCCATTTTTCCTGCGGCCCGAGACCAGTCTGGACGACGCGATGCGCGAGGTCGTGACGCGCCACTATCCGGCCTATCCCGTGTGCGATGCCAACGACCGTCTCATCGGCCAGGTGCGCGGGCAGTTGCTGTTCGAGCAACAGGCCTTCGAGATCAGCGCACAGGCCGGCGCGCTGGTCGGCGTGGAGAAGGAAGAACGCATCTCCACGCCGTGGCATCGCGCGCTCAGGTTCCGCCATCCGTGGCTGCAGCTGAACCTGCTGACGGCGTTCGTCGCCGCGGCCGTGGTCAGCCTGTTTCAAGACACCATCAACGCGATCGTGCTGCTGGCGGTATTCCTGCCGGTGCTCTCGGGTCAATGCAGCAACACCGGGTGCCAGGCATTGGCGGTGACCCTGCGTGGCCTCACCCTGAACGAAATCCGCGGCCGGCCCAAGATCGAACTGATCGCAAAGGAAGCACTGCTCGGCCTTTGCAACGGCATTCTGGTCGGAATCGTCGCCGGTCTCGCGATGTTCACAATTGCACATTTGCAGCAAAATCCAAAGGCCATCTCGCTGGCGCTGATCACGCTCGCGGCGATGTCGCTGAGCAGTGTCGCCAGCGGCGTCGCCGGCGCCGCAGTCCCGCTCGGCCTCAACCGCCTCGGCGCCGACCCGGCAATGGCCTCGAGCATCTTCCTGACCACCGCAACCGACGTCGTCAGCATGGGCTTGTTTCTCGGCATGGCGCGCTGGCTGATTCTGTAGGCCGAACTATGGAGCTGTTCGACAGCCACTCGCATCTCGACGTCGCCGAATTCGACACCGATCGCGATGAAGCGCTCGCGCGCGCGCGCGGCGCGGGGGTGACCCGACAGGTGGTTCCGGCGATCGGCGTTGCCGGCTTTGCGAAACTGCGAGACTTGTGCAACAGCCAGGCCGGCCTGTATCCCGCCTATGGGCTGCACCCGATGTTTCTCCCCGATCATCGGCCCGAACATCTCGGCGAACTGGGAACCTGGATCCAGCGCGAACAACCTGTCGCCGTCGGCGAATGCGGCCTGGATTTCTATGTCGAGGGTCTCGATGCCGGCGAACAGCGCGCGTATTTTCGCGGCCAACTCGAACTGGCGCGCGAATTCGACCTGCCGGTTGTCCTGCATGCGCGCCGTGCCGTCGACGAAGTCATCGCGACGCTGCGCAGCATCGGCAACCTGCGCGGCGTGGTGCACAGCTTTTCCGGCAGCGTCGAGCAGGCGCAGCAGTTGTGGAAAATGGGATTCTGCGTCGGACTCGGCGGCCCGATCACCTATCCGCGTGCGCGCCGTCTGCGCGAACTCGTCGCGACGATGCCGCTGGAATTCCTGTTGCTCGAAACCGACTCGCCCGACCAACCGCTGCA
>DASRTK010000117.1:0-11520 GCA_035655975.1 Rudaea sp. | reverse complement strand
CAACACCGTGGTGCCGGCTTCCGGCAAGGTGCTGACCGGCGGTGTCGATGCAAATGCGCTGCAGCGTCCGAAGCGTTTCTTCGGCGCGGCGCGCAACGTCGAGGAAGGCGGTTCGCTGACCATTCTCGCCACCGCGCTGGTCGAAACCGGCTCGAAGATGGACGAAGTGATCTACGAGGAATTCAAGGGTACCGGCAACGCCGAAGTGCATCTTGACCGCCGCATCGCCGAAAAGCGCGTCTATCCGGCGCTGAACATCAACCGCTCCGGCACGCGCCGCGAAGAGTTGCTGATCGAGCCCGACCTGCTGCAGAAGATCTGGATCCTGCGCAAGCTGATCCATCCGATGGACGAACTGGCCGCGATCGAATTCATGCTCGACAAGATGAAGAACACGAAGTCGAACGACGAGTTCTTCAACAGCATGAAGCGCGGGTAGAGCCACTAGACGGTAACGCCCTATGATGTCGTCATTCCCGCGCAAGCGGGAATCCATTTGCTTTCGATCGCCAGCGTTGATCAAAGCCACGCAGGCAAGATCAAAATGGATTCCCGCTTGCGCGGGAATGACGCCACTTTTTTTTGCCGCAGTGGCATCCTGCCTGCTCGTGGGCATTGCGGCGCGCGCGCAAACAACGCCGGTTGCGCCGGCGACGCCTCCGGCACCTGAAACGCCTGCCGATACGGCAACGCTCGAAACCGTGCTCGTCACCGGCGAGCAGCCCGGGCCGGGCCTGTGGAAAGTCAGCAAGGGCGACCACGTGCTGTGGATTCTCGGCGCGCAATATCCGCTGCCGAAGAACATGACCTGGCGCGGACGCGATGTCGAGCAGACGATCGCGCAGTCGCAAGCGGTCATCGCCGACGCGACGCCGAAGCTCGAATTGAACTTTTTCCACAAGTTGACATTGATGCCGGCCGTCTACGGCGCGCGCAAGAACGAGGACGGCGAGACCTTGCAGCAGATCCTGCCGGCGGAGCTGTACTCGCGCTGGCTGGCGCTGAAGGCCAAGTACATCGGCAACGACAGCGGCGTCGAGCGGCTGCGGCCGATGGTCGCGGCGAACGAACTGTACGACAAGGCACTGGCGAAGACCGGCCTGGCCCGCAGTGGCCTGATCTGGGACACGGTGCGCGGCGTCGCGAAGAAGAACCGCGTGCGCATCGTCGAACCGCAAGCGCAGATTCCGATGGACGACCCGCGCCAGACGATCCGCGATTTCAAGGCGACGACCGGCAACCTCGACATCGATTGCCTTGCCGCGACAATGACACGGCTCGAAACCGACTTGACCGCGATGCGCGACCGGGCCAACGCCTGGGCAGTTGGCGACATCGACGCGCTGCGCAAGCTGCCGTCGCCGAGCCAGCAGCAGGCCTGCCGGGCGGCCGTATCGAGCAACGCGCGCCTGCGCGAGCAACTGGAACAAGGAATGGCGCGCATGGACCAGGCCTGGCTCGCCGCCGCCGAACAGTCGTTGCGCGACAACGCCAGCACGTTCGCGGTACTGCCGATGGACGAACTGCTGCGCAGCGATCGCCGGTTGGCAATGCTCGAATCGCGCGGCTACACGGTCGAGCCGCCGGAGTAATCCGTAGGGTGGGCCTTGGCCCACCGTCTTTCATGGGTACAAGAACAGCGGTGGGCCTAGGCCCACCCTACGAAGCGGCGACTTTCGCCACGCGCCGGCGCAGATTCGGCAGGAACACCGTCAGCAGGCCGATCGCCGGCAGGTACGCGCACACCTTGTAGACGTATTCGATGCCGCGCGCATCGGCCAGTTCGCCGAGCAGCGCGGCGCCGAGGCCGCCCATGCCGAACGCGAAGCCGAAGAACAGGCCGGCGATCATGCCGACGTTGCCCGGCAGCAGCTCGGTCGCGTAGACCAGGATCGCCGAGAACGCCGACGACAGGATCAGGCCGATCACCACGCTGAGCACCGACGTCCAGAACAGATCGGCGTGCGGCAGCAGCAGCGTGAACGGCAGCACGCCGAGGATCGACACCCAGATCACGTACTTGCGGCCAAAGCGGTCGCCGACCGGACCGCCAATGAGCGTTCCTAGCGCCACCGCGCCGAGAAAAAGGAACAAGTGGATTTGTGCATCCTGCGCCGTCAGCGCGAAGCGTTCCATCAGATAGAACGTGTAGTACGTGCTCAGGCTGGCCAGGTAAAAATACTTCGAGAAGATCAGCGCGAGCAGCACGCCGATTGCCATGACGACCTGGCGCCGCGGCAGGCTCGACGCCGGTGCGGCGACGGCGGCCTTCGCCTTGATCAGCACGTGCCGCTGGTACCAGCGGCCGACCTGCAGCAGGATCACGATCGCGACCAGCGCGACAATCGCGAACCAGGCGATGCTGCCCTGCCCGCGCGGCAAAACGATGAAGGCGGCGAGCAGCGGGCCGCAGGCCGAGCCGAGGTTGCCGCCGACCTGGAAGAACGACTGGGCGAAGCCATGGCGACCGCCCGAGGCCATGCGCGCAATGCGCGAGGATTCCGGATGGAACACCGACGAACCGGTGCCGATCAACGCGGCGGCAAGCAGCAGCAACGGGTAAGTCGCCTGTGAAAGCAGCAGAAGCCCGCACAGCGTAAAACCCATGCCCAGCGGCAACGAGAACCAGGTCGGCCGGCGATCGGTGAACGTGCCGACGACCGGCTGCAGCAGCGAGGCCGTCACCTGGAACACCAGCGTGATCAGGCCAATCTGGCCGAAGTCCAGCGCATAACTGCTTTTCAGCAGCGGATAGACCGCCGGCAGCAACGACTGGATCATGTCGTTGAGAAAGTGGCTGGCGCTGACCGCCGCGAGCACCGCCATTGCGGTGCCGGCTTCGTCGCGCGCGGCAACGGACGTGGCGTTCATTGGGAAGTCCTTAACCGGGGCGGCTTATTATTCCAGATCGCAGATGGCGTCGCCTGCTCGCCAAGTCAAGCGATGCGGTGCAAGATAGAGCGGGAGAAGGGAGAGGGGAGAAGGGAGAAGGAGAGCCGGACGGCTGGTCCCGGTCACCCCTGTTTTCCCCTCTCCCCTCTCCCTTCTCCCCTATCCCGCTCAACTGACGCATGCGCATACTGATCATCGAAGATGACGCCCTGGTCGCCGACGGCATGCGCCGCGGGCTGTCGCAGGTCGGTTTTGCTGTCGACCATGTGCCGAGTGCGGAACTGGCCGAAGCGGCGCTGCAGCAGGAAAATTTCGATCTGCTGCTGGTCGACCTCGGCCTGCCTGGCGTCGACGGTTTCGAACTCGTGCGGCGCCTGCGCCGCAGTGGCAAGGCCACGCCGGTGCTGATCGTGACGGCGCGTGACGCGCTTGCCGATCGCGTCGGCGCGCTCGATCTGGGCGCCGACGATTACCTGGTGAAACCGTTCGCGCTGCCCGAACTCGCCGCGCGCTGCCGCGCGCTGATCCGCCGCTCGAAATCCAACAGCGATTCCGGCATCACGATCGGCCCGCTGCACCTGGACATCCCGCGGCGCGAAACCCGGGTGCAGTCGCGCGCGGTCGACCTGACGCGGCGCGAGTGGGCGATCCTCGAATGCCTGGCGCTGCACGCCGGCCAGGTCGTCAGCAAGGATCGCCTGCAGCAGGCGATCTCGAGCTGGGACGAAGGCATTACGACCAACGCGGTCGAAGTATACATTTCCCGCCTGCGCGGCAAGCTCGGCGAAGAGGTCGGAATCCGCACGGTGCGCGGCCTCGGCTACCGACTCGACGAGTCGGTGGCATGAACCACGACTCCGGCGCGGGTCGCAACGCTTCCGTGCGCCGCGTTTGCTGCCTGCTGGACGAGTCGGTGGCATGAATCGCGCTTCGGCGCAGCGTGCTCACGGCATGACGATTCGCCGCCGTCTGCTGCTGATCCTGATCGGACCGCTCGCGCTGCTGCTCGCAATCGGCGTCGCGCTCGACTACGCCGCTGGCGTGGTGCCGCTGCGTGCCGCGTTCGACCAGGCCCTCGTCAACGAAACGCTCGCGGCCGCCGCGCAGCTGCGCGCACGCGAAGGCGGGACCGTCGAGTTCGACCTGCCGCCGCAGGCGATCGAAATGCTGCGCGCGGACAAGTACGACACGGTCTATTACCTCGTGCTCGGCCCGCACGACGAATTCATCGCCGGCGACGAGGGGCTGCCGATCGCGGCCCCGGGCCACGAGAATCCGACGTTCCTCGACGCACAATTCCAGGGCGGCGCGATTCGCAGCGTCACCTACCGGCATGCAACGCCGGCCGGCGTCGTGACGATCGCCGTTGCGGAAACGACGAACAAGCGCGACCAGGCCTGGCATCGCATGCTGATCAGCATCTTCCTGACCGACACGCTGCAGTTCGCGGCGATCCTGCTGCTGATCTGGGTCGGCGTGCGCCTGGGCCTGCGCCCGCTGATCGCGCTGCGCGCCCAGATCGACTCGCGCTCCGCACAGGATCTGGCTCCGCTGGACGAGACGCACGTGCCCGGCGAGGTGCGCCCGCTGACTCAGGCACTCAATCGGCTGTTCGCCACCGTTCGCAGCAACGCGCAGAGCCAGCAGCAGTTCCTGGCCAATGCCGCGCACCAGCTGCGCACTCCGCTGGCAGGACTGCAGACGCAGCTGGAACTGCTGCGTCACGACACCGACGCGGCGTTCGTGCGCGAACGACTGATCGGCGTGCTCGAAGGCACGCGCCGCCTTTCGCACACGGCGAACCAGCTGCTGGCGCTTGCTCGCGCCGAGCCTACCGCGACGGCGGCGGTGGACTTCGGCGATGTCGACTTGCGCGAACTTGCCGAGGAAGCCGTCGCCAAACATTTCGATCGCGCCTTGCGTCAGCATATCGACCTCGGCGTGGAAGCGGCGCGCGCAAAGGCGCGCGGCAGCGCCTGGCTCCTGCGCGAGATGCTTGCCAACCTCGTCGACAATGCGCTGGCGTATACACCGGCCGATGGCCGCGTCACCGTGCGCTGCGGCGTAACGGCCGAAACGCCCGCGCAAAGTTATGTCGAAGTCGAAGACGATGGACCGGGAATTCCACCGGACCAGCGCGCTCGCGTCACGGCCCGCTTCTATCGGGCGCCCGGGACCAGCGGCGACGGTTGCGGCCTGGGGCTGGCGATTGTCGACGAAATCGTTCGCGGCCATCATGCGCTGCTGGATATCGGCAGCGGTGCAAACGCTTGTGGCACGCGCGTGCGCGTGACGTTTCCTGCTGCGTGAATGCGGAATGCTGAACGGCGCCGCCGCAGACGTGACGGAAAGAAAAAACGCCCGGATCGCCACGTAGTTCAGGTTCGAGCGAACCGCCTGCGTGGACGAGCGCAAAGTCGCTGGCGCACCGTTCAGCGCTCGTGGGACACGAATCTTTACACGTTTGCAGATAACCCTTACGCAAACGTCAGGTTTATGCAAGGTAGTTGCCCGTATTCTAGCGGCGCGGTGGCGGGACTCCCCACGTCGTTCCCCCGACGCCCCATCGCGACCCCAACGGCCCGCTCCCCCAGGCGGGCCGTTTCTTTTTGGTGAAACGCCCATCACGACGGCTGCTTCACGACGCGCAAATCAGCCGCGGATATTCGTAGGGTGGGCCTTGGCCCACCGTCTTTGTTTCGCAAAAAAAGAAGTGCGGTGGGCCAAGGCCCACCCTACGTCAATGCCCCCAATAGCCGGGCACGTAGCGCCAGCGCGGACCGTACGCGACCCAGTGCGATGGCACCCAGCGGTAACCGTGCCGCGCCGGCACCCAGTAGCCCGGAACCCAGAAGTAGCGATGGCCGTTCCAGCGCCAATAGCCTGGTGCCCAGACGTAGTTGACACGCGGCGCCGGCACGACTTCGACGCGCGCCGCCGGCGGCGCCACGCCAACAATGACGGCTGCCTGGGTTGTGCAAGGCGCGGCGAGGGCGGCCGCCGCAAGCGCCATGGCGCCTGCAAGAGTTGCAATTCGCATGTTCGGGTCTCCTCTTCCTTCAATTCAAGCCGCAGTCGAATCCAGCGGGTCAAATCCAGCGGGCCGGCCGGCAGGCAGCATCGCTGTTGCTGCCGATGTTAATGCGCAAATAGCGCCGCCGGTTTACCGGCTGAGGCCGCCGTTCATCTGCCGTTGCCAACGTCGACGTGGCGTGACGAAACACGAACCGCAAACGTCAACCGGCGCGCGGTTTCGGCTGCTGCCAGTGCTTCAGCGCTTCGCGCGTCCGTTGGCGGCCGAGTTCGATGACTTCTTCGGCGCGATGGAATTCGTAGAACGCACAGACGTTGCGCGGGATGCGGATGATCAGGTCGGGTGGCTGGGCCGCGAGTTTGAAGCGTGTGATCGTCTCCTGCACGACGTCGAGCGAGCGCGCGAACAGTTCGAGCAATCCCGGATCGTCGGGCGACACGGAATTTTTCTCGCGTCCGGCGACCAGGCCATTGATGAAATCGGCGATGCGTTGCCGATAGCTCGGCGGCGGCTCGGCCGCCGGCACATTCGCCTCGCCAGTGGTTTCCGGAACGGCCTCGGCGGCGGGCATCGAGGCCTGCACCGGCGAGGATTCCTCGACGAGCACGCCGGCGACACTGCCGAAGGTGCTGTCGGACGCTGCCGTCGTCGTCGAATCGGGCGCCTCGCCGAATTGCTCGGCAGGCGCATTGATGTCGACGGCGATCGTGCAGTCGGTCAGGTCGCGCAGGGTCGGCGTGATCGGCACCGGATTGAGCAGACCACCATCGACCAGCGTGCGGCCCTCGTAGTAATGCGGGCGCAATATCGTCGGGATAGCGATCGAGGCGCGGATCGCGTCGAACAGCGGCCCGCGCGAGAACCACACTTCGCGCTGCGACATCAGGTCGACGGCGACGGCCGTGTAGGAGATCGGCAGATCTTCGATGTTGACCTCGCCGATCAACGCGCGCAGCTTGTCGACGATGCGGTCGCCCTTGATCAGGCCGCCGCCGCTGATGGTCCAGTCGAGCAGGCGCAACACATCGAAGCGCTGTAGCGGCTTGACCCAGTCGCGAAACGCATCGAGTTGGCCGGCCGCATACACGCCGCCGACCAGCGCGCCCATCGACGAGCCGGCGACGCTGCGGATGTCGAAACCCTGCGCGGCCAGTTCCTCGATCACGCCGATGTGCGCATAACCGCGCGCGCCGCCGGAGCCGAGGACCAGCGAAACCGTCGGCCCTGTCATCTGCGCGTGCCTTTCATCGTATCTCCTTGTGTGCGGCTGTAAGTTCCGTGCCGATGCGTGCATTCTTCATCGCCGCGCGGCGCATTACTATAGCCGCAAGCCCCGAACCGATAACCACGACCGCAGCGGAGTAGCCCCATGCTCGATTTTCGTACCGGACAGATTTTCGGACTGCTGCTGCGCACCCTGCCGTTTCTACTGTTGCGCGTGGTCGTATATATCGGCATCACGTTCGCCTACGTGCTCGCGGTCGGCGTGGGCGGAGGCATCGGTCTGCTGTTCGGCAAGATCGGCGGCAATGGCGGCGGCGGCGCCGGCATCGGCGGGCTCATCGGTTTTGGAATTGTCAGCGGCCTGCTGTACTGGGCACGCCAGTATCTGTTGTACCTGGTCAAGGCCGGCCACGTCGCCGTATTGGTCGAGCTGCTCGACGGCGGGCAGATCCCGGGCGGCAAGGGCCAGATCGACTACGCGACGAACATCGTCAAGCAGCATTTCGCGACATCGTCCGTCTTGTTCGGACTGCATCAGCTGATCCGCGGCATCCTGCGCGTGTTCAACCGCCTCACCGTCAGCATCGCCTCGTGGCTGCCGATTCCCGGCCTCGACCTGCTGGTCAAGCTGGTCGACGCAATCATCAACACGTCGCTCACGCACTTCGATCTGGTCATCCTCGCGCAAATCCTGCGCCGCAAGGCCGGCAACGACGAAAATCCCTGGGCGATCGCGCGCGACAGCACGGTGCTGTACGCGCAGAACTACAAGGGCGTGTTGAAGAACGCGGCGTTCCTGACCTTCATGATCTGGGCGCTCACGCTGCTGATCCTGGCGCTGGTCGCCGCGCCGATCGCGGCGCTGATCGGCCTGTTTCACGTCCATGCGGGCTTCTGGACGTTCGCGCTGGCCGTGATCGCGGCGCTGAGCCTGAAGGCCGCGCTGATCGATCCATTCGCCACCGTCGCGCTGATCCAGGTCTACGACAAGATCACGGCCGGGCAGACGCCGAATCCGGAATGGACGGCCAAACTCGAATCGATGTCGGCGAAATTCCGCACGCTGACGCAGAAGGCGCGCGATGCGGCGACGGGACCGGCGCCAGCGGGACCGGCGACACCGCAGATTTCGCCGTCGGGCGCGTAAAGTTTCGCTCCGTTGTCTTCGGCGTCGGGTCCGTACTTGAGGCGCGTAGGGTGGGCCTTGGCCCACCGCCTTTGTATTGTCGAAACAAAACGGTGGGCCAAGGCCCACCCTACGCTTGATACGCGCCGACCGCGAGCTGCAGCATGATCTTCATTTCCTCGCGCAGCGACACCGGCGCGACGATTTCGGCGTCAGGTCCATACTTGAGCACGTCCATCAGCAGTTCGCGCGAATTGCTGTACGGCACCTTCAATTCGTAGCGGCCGTCGCTGAGCCACTCGCCCTGCTGCTGCGAGTGCCAGTGCTCATCGGCGACCCAGCGCGCGGCGTGCGGCGAGAAGCGGATCGTCGCCCACGCCTTCGGTGCGCCGGAGAAGATGCCGTAGCTCGACGCCAGGTGCTGGTTGAGTTCGCTGTTGTCGCGGTCCTGCGCCGCGGCGTCGAGCACTTCGGCGCGCGCGATGCGGTCGAGCGCGAAGCTGCGCAGGCCGTCGCGGCTGTGGTCCCACGCATCGAGGTACCAGTTGTCGCGGTAGTGCGTCAGCCGCTGCGGCGACACGACGCGCTGCGTGCCCTCGTTGGTCGAGCGCGCTCGATAGGCGAACTTCAGCTGCTTGCGGCCAAGCACGGCGCTGGCGACATGGCGGAACGTGGCCTCGTCGACCTTGCGCGTGCCACTGCCGATCACGCGGATGCGTTCGATCGGAAAGTTCTTGCCGTCGGTTTGGTCCGACAGCAGCCGGTCGATGCGCGAGCGGAACGGCGCAAGCGTCGTGGCGAGGATGCCCGGACCCGTGCGGCCGACGAGTTCGTTGAGCGCGAGCAACGCCTGCAGTTCCTCGCTGTTGAGCCACAGGCCCGGCAGTTCGAAGCGTTCGGCCTCGTCGGCGGCGTAGTGAAACGCCGCCTGGTCGCCGTCGCTGTCGAGCGGCGCGCCGAGCGCATCGCGCAGGAACGCGATGTCACGGTAGACAGTTGCGCGCGAGCAGCCGAGTTCGTCGATCAGGCGCGCCAGCGGCACCGGATAGCGCGCGGCTTTCAGAATCCGGTGCAGGGTCGAGATGCGTTCGTAACGGTCCATGCCCGCTATTGTGCACGCGCGCCGCGTCGCCGTCGCCCCTGCGTGCGAGATCGATCAGGCCGGCCTAACCTGCTCGTCCTCGATCGCGGCGCGCTGCATCTGTTCACGCGAGCGTTTCCAGTCCGCCTGCATCTCCTTCGCGCCACCTTTGTCCTTGGCGACGGCATCGGCCAGCTTCAGCGCCCAGTCGGGCGCTTCGGCCGGCAGCGCATCGGCCTTCGCGCCCGCGTTGCTTGCGGCAAGATCCCACAGGGTCTTCAGCCCGATCAGAACGTACAACACGGCGAGCGGCGATTCGCTCACGACCATGGCCCACATGCCGAAGATGATCGCCAAATGCAGAATCAGCACCCGGCCCATGCGTTGTCCGACGTAAGCCTTGATCCAGGCAAAACTGCGCGAACGAATCGACATGGCATCGATCAGGAAGTCGACCGCGATAACGGCAAGCATCTGCATCGCGCCGACGCGGAACTGATCGGCGGAGAACTTCCAGTTGGCCAGGTCGGGATGGTTCTCGCCGACCAGGAACACGATCGCGAAGACGAAGATACCGTGTGCCAGCGTAAACACGAACGCCATGACCGCGTACTCGCCCAGCAGACCATGGGTACTCGGACGATCGTTTACCTTGGTGCCGAGCTGCCCCGTGCGCCAGTGCCCGCGCTTGCGGGTCAGTGTGCGATGCAGCCAAATACGCGCGCACGTGAACACCGCAATCAGCAGGTTTTCGAGCCAGTAAAGGATCAACACCGTCCCGACCGACCAGCCGAGATATTTCACGCCGTACAACGGCACGGCGTTGACCAGCAACACGAACAACATGTTCAGCCAGCGCATGACGCCGCTCCCCGACCAGTTCCCCTGCTCAGTATAAATCGGGCGGTTGTCTTTGCAGAACCAAGCGCGCTGGCGCGGCACGATCGATCCCCTTCGCCCGGAGGACAGGCCTGACGTTGCTACTCTTTCAGCGGCAACGCACCCGCGCGCGCCAGCAGGGCGTTGGCGATCAGCTGCCGCTTCGCCGTGTCATCGCCGGCCTTCGGCATGTCGATATTCAGCGCGTAGAACCAGCGCCGCCCGCCGCGTTCGACCCAGCCGACATACCAGCCCAGGTCCGACTCGCCCTTCGTATCGTCCTTCGGCGCCCAACCGGTTTTGCCGTGCAGGACGTAGTCCGGCGCCGCGTCGACGATCGTGATGCGGCGCACGGCTTCCTGCGCGCGTTCGGAAAACGGCAGCGTGCCGTGGGCGAGGCGGCGCAGGAAACCGATCTGCTCGACCGCGCTGATGCGCAGCTTGCCGCCCAGCCAGAACTGGTCGATGCCGCCGCCGATATCGCGATTGCCGTAGCCGACCTTGTCGATCCATTCCTGCATGCGTTGCGCGCCGGCACGCCGTGCCATTTCCTGATAGAACCAGACGGCGGAGAATTTCATCGCGCTGGCGAGGCTGTGATCGCGGTTCCAGCCATCGAACTTGCGCTTGACGCCGTCCCAATGGATCACTTCGTACTCGTCCTTGACCGCGCCGGTCTCGAGCGCAACGAGCGCGTTGAACACCTTGAAGGTCGAGGCGGGCAGGAACGGCGTTTCGGCGCGGGCGCGATCGTAGACGAGGAAAGTGTCGTCGCGCTCATCGTAGATCAGTGCGGTTCCAGTCACGCCGCGGTCGGCGAATTCGACTCTCCAGTCGGGATGTTCCCGCCAGGCGGCATCGGCCGCGAGGGAATTGGCCAGTGGCAACAAACACAACAGCAAGGCACAGATGCGGTTGGGCATCGAGAAGGCTCCTTGGTGGATCGGACAGCAACCGGCGCGATGGTTGCCGGAGATTCTGGCCGGACGAAGGCAATTTTCTGGCGGCGGACCGTATGGTTCCGCCGAGTATCCTTTACCATGCACGGCGATGCCGCACGCAAACCTCAAACTCAACGAACCGGTCGGCGACGAGGTCAAAACGACCACGTGCTACATGTGCGCGTGCCGGTGTGGGCGAGGCGGCGCGCTTGCGCGATGCGTTGAAGCGCATCGCGCGCGACGGCGAGCGACCGCGCAGGGATGCGCGGGCCGGTACCACGCACCAGGGACGGTTCGCCCAGGGCACACGTTTTCTGACGGAGCGAAGCAACACGCGCATGCC
>DASRTK010000116.1:0-8957 GCA_035655975.1 Rudaea sp. | reverse complement strand
CCTCGGGTTTCGCGGCCTTCATTTCCGCCATGCCCGGCATGTCGGCGCCATGGATGTGCGCCGGGGCGCTGAAGTCGCGCGCGTTGAACGACCGCGCGATCGACTGCAGATGTGCGCGGATCATGGCCACCTGGTCAGTCGCAGCGTTGCTGACACGAACCTGCTGCACGCCGCCCGTATCGGTCTTCTTGAACGTATGCAGCGTTTGATCGAGCGAAAACGGCATGACCTTCGAGCCCTTCTCGCGCACTTGCTGCTGGCGTTGCGCGTCAGCGGGAGCCGGCGTCTCCGGCGCAGAGGCGAACACTGCCGAGGGGGCGCATGCGAACGCAAGGCAGGCAAGGGCAGTCATCAGGCGCGGCGGACGCTTCATGACAATCATGCTGCGCCGGCCTTTTCGCCGCCTTCGGGACCGTAGAACACGACCCAGGTGACGAAGTCAGCCGAAAAATTCTCGAAGCGATGCACTACGTTGGCCGCGGCGAACAACGCGTCGCCTGCAACAAAATGGGCGCGTTCGCCGCCGACCACGAATTCGCCGCTGCCGGAAACGATGAAATAGACCTCGTCGCGCGAGTGCGGCTTCTGCGTATCGATCGCCTCAGGCGCGTACAGTTCAACGACCAGCGTGCCACGTGTGAACGCTTCGGTGAAGCGCTCGCCTTCGGGCCAGTTTGCCGTGCGGGGCCCGGGCAGGCGTTGCAGCAGGTCTGCAACCGACGCTCTCAGCATGGTTGTGATTTCCGATGTCCTTGTAGTTCTGCGCGGACGAACCTACTTTCCTGGCCGCACGCACATCAGTTTATCGTCACCGTGACCGTGGCCATGGATGTCTGTCCGTAAGGATCGCTGATTGAGTAGTTGAACGTATCGACGCGCGGTCCGTTCTCCAAAGGATCGGAATAGCTGATCGTGTAGTCGGCGTTGAGCGTGGCGTCGCCACCGCCGGTGGGAGTCGTGACATTGCTCACGGTCAAAGGCAGACCAAACTGCGGAGTATCGTTGTCAAGAATGGGGATGGTGACGATTCCACCGATACTGCAGGCGGCCGTGTCGTTGTTCGCGATCGGCGGCGGCGGCAATTGCACGGCGACGTTGACGGTAGCGGTCGCCGTGAAGTAGTTGTTGTTGACCGTATAGGTGAAGCTGTCGCTGCCGACGTAAGGCTCGAGTGCCGTTCCGAACGGTGGCAGAGCGTTGCGGGGCGTGTAGGTGATCGTCCCGTCGCTATTGTTGACGGTCGTGTCGCCATGCACCGCCGGCGTCGTCACCGGGTCGAGGATGATGAGGTGGATACCATTCGGATCGGTGTCGTTGCTGAGTACGGGGACCTTCGTGGGCGTATTGAACGCGATGGCCATCGAGTCGTTCCTCGCCACCGGAGGCAGCGGCGCCTGTACAGTGACGGTCACCAGGGCGCTGGCAGTGAAGTAATTGTTGGTGATCGTGTACGAGAACGTATCCGATCCCGTCTTCTCCGGGTCGGGTTGGTAGGTAATCGTCCCGTCCAGATTGACCGTTGTGTGTGCCGCCGCATTGGCCGGCTGCGTGACCGCGGTTACCGTCAGGGGCAGAGCGTTCGGGTCGCTGTCGTTCGCGAGCACGCTGACCTTGACCGACGTCGTGCCGAACGGAATCGGTATCGAATCGGGAACCGCCACTGGCGGGAGCGGTTGCTGTACGGTGACAGAAACGTTTGCGCTCGTGCTGTGAAATCCATCGCTGATCGTGTATGAAAAACTGTCGTTGCCGATGAAGTTTGTGTGCGGCGTGTACGTCACGGCGCCGCCCGTTCCGAGCGAAGTCGATCCGTTTGCAGGCTGGGTCACCTGCGTCACCGAGAGCGAAAGGTTGGCCGGGTCACTGTCGTTGGACAGCACCGCGATCGCAATCGGCTTGTTGAACGGTGTGGTTGCCGTATCGGCCTGCGCAACCGGGGGTGCCGGCTGTAGCACGGTAACGGTCGCATTCGCCGTTGCCGTGCCGCCGTGGCCGTTGTTGATCGTGTAGGAGAACGTATCGTCGCCGGCGAACGTCGTCTGTGGCGTGTACGTGATCGTGCCGTTCGGGTTGATGGCGGTCGAACCGTGCACCGGCGTCGTCACGGACTCGACGGTCAGCGGATATCCGTGTGGATCGCTGTCATTGGCGAGTACGGCGACCGCGACGGGCGAGTTGAAAGGCGTTGTCGCCGTGTCGTTCTGCGCGACGGGCAAGCCGGGCGGCAAAACAGTGACCGTGACCTTCGCTGTCGCCGTCTGCGAGCCGTCGCCGGCGGTGTACTCGAACGTGTCGGTGCCGCCGTTGAACGCCGCTGACGGTGTGTAGACGATGCCGCCTGCCGAGAAGACTGCCGTGCCGTGCTGCGGTGTCGTAATCTTCTTGATGGTCAGCGTGTCGCCATCGGGAGCCGAATCGTTTGCGAGCACGTCGATCGAGACCGGCGTCGCGTTCGCCGTCGTCGCCGTATCGTCGCGCAACTGGAACGTTCCGGATTGGGGCAGCACGGTGACCGTGACGTTCGCGCCTGCGACGCCGCCATGGCCGTCGTCTACCTTGTAGGCGAAAGTATCGGTGCCGGTGAAGCCGAGCGCGGGCGTATACCGTACCGCTCCGCCAGTCAGTATTTTCGTACTGCCATTCGAAGGCGTGCCCACCTCGCTGACTGACAGCGGGTATCCGGCCGGTGAACTGTCGTTCGCGAGCACCGCTATGTCGACCGGCGTGGCGAAGCCGGTCGTCGCGCTGTCGTCGCGTGCCTGCGGTGGCGACGGTGGTTGCACGACGATCGTGACGTTCGCGCTGGCGGTTCCGCCGTGGGCGTTGTCGATCGAATACGTGAAGCGGTCGCTGCCGGTGAATGCCGCATTCGGCGTGTAGGTGATCGTGCCGTCGCCGTTTACATGCGAAGAACCATGCGCCGGTGTCGTTGCCGCAGTCACGGTCAACGGGTAACTGTTGGGGTCGCTGTCGTTGCCGAGCACGCCGACAGTCACCGGTTGCGCATACGCTGTCGTAGCCGTATCGTCGCGCGCGACGGGTGCGCCGGCCTTCGGTGGCGGGGGCGGTGGCGGGGTACCTGCCGTGACCGTGATGTGCACCGTCGCGCTCGCCGACAGGCCCTTGCTGTTGGTGATCGTATACGGAAACGCATCGGGTCCGGTATATCCGGGCGCGGGCGTGTACTGCACCTGGCCAGCGGCAACCAGGACAGTGCCGTGGCCCGCGGGGCCCGCCGAGTTGACGGCAAGGACATTGTTGTCCGGATCGGCATCGTTGCCGAGCACGTCGATCGCGGTGGCGCCGGAGTCTTCGACCACGCTGACCGTGTCGTCGCGCGCGATTGGAACGCGCGCGCTGTAGTGTTTCGGCCCAAGCGTCGTTGTCGTCGTGGTCTTGCCCTTCGTCACGTAGGTATCGACGTTGCGCGCATGGCCGGTAACCGGTTCGTGCAGCGCGCGATCGATCCAGGCTGCGTTGGCCGCCGCGGAGTCGTCGAACGGGCGGAACGCGCCGCCGCCGCCGAATTCGTAGCGCAGGAACAGCCACCAGCGCGTATCGCTCGTGTCGTTGCCGACGACCGGAGTGTTCTGCGCGTGTTCGACGATGCCGGAAAGGCTCCAGCCGCGTATGCCGAGATATTTGTCGACGCCGAGCGAGACGCGTTTCTGGTTCGCGCCCTGATCGCCCTTGGCGTAGTCGAGACCGCCGTTGAAACGCGCGGCAAGCGCGTCGGAGAAGTGGCCGCCATGAATGCCGACAATGGTCGAGTACGGTTGTGCCAGCAGCAGTGTGGTTGCGATGTCGGTTTTGGTTTGCGTGTAGATGCCGGCGTCATCGGTACCGTTGACGATCTGTTCTTGCTGTACGTTGACGGCACCGGCGTTGTGTGCGCCACTGGCCTTGCCGGACAGGAAGAAATTCAGGAAGAATTCCTTGCGTTCGATCGACAGGCCGACGTTGGCCTGGCGGTCCTTCTCGGCGTTCTGGTCGATCGCGAATGACAGCTTGGCAACCGTGATCGAGTCCGGATCCTGGCGCGCCTGTTCCAGGGTCGTGCCGAACAGCCAGTTGTAGTCGGCCTGGATGCCACCGGCGCCGCCATTTCCCCACCACAATTGTGCGACTACCGCGTGTTCGCCGTTGTTGCCGAACACCTGCATCAACTCGCCCTGCGAGTTGCCGTCCTGATCGACCCCGACTGAAACGCGGCTGTCGCCGCCGGTGTAGGTAAGGGGAACCGTCCCGGTTTCGAGCGACGGACCTTCGCCCTGCGTTCGCGGGACTTGGGTAATGGCCGGCTGGGCGCCGAGGACGGCCAGGATTCCAGCAAACAGCAATCGCTTCATCGCTTCCCCCAAGCCGCGTCAACTTGCGTCGGCCGTCGATCCGACGATCCGCGGCTCCCGGCCCTTCAGCCCTTCGTCATTTCAGTCCATGCAATTGTTGTCGATCAGTGCAGCGCACCGGCACCCGAACTTTGCGCGCTATCCTTCGGTGGCGGATCCTGCACACCGATGACTTTCGGCTGCGAACCGCCGTCGACCGAGTCGGACACATACCACGGGATTCCGTCCTTGTTGAGATACAGCCGCTGCATTTCATCGAGATGGAACGGACGCGATCCGATGCGGCCGAACACCGCGATCTGGTTGCCACTTTCGTCGACGCCGCGATCACGTTCAAGGCCGCGCGACAACGACAAGGCGGCGCCTTTGGTCGGATACCAGGCGATCAGTTGTGGCTTCGGGTCCGGGCTGAAGCCATAGAACTTCGGCTGCGACTCGGGGCTGGTCAGCTGCACCACCTGCAGGCCGTTCTTGCCGTCGGCGACGTAGGCGAACAGCGACGCGTTGGTCGTGGCGACCACGACGTCGTGCGCGTCGCCTATCTTGCCGCCGGCGTTGAACATCTGGTAGACGAACGGCTTCTCCGGATTGGTCACGTCGATGATTGCGATGCCGTCGGCGCCGTCGGCGACGTAGGCATAGGTGCGCGCGACGTGCAGCTTGTGGCCATCGCGCAGCGGCACGAGTGCGGCTTGCACTTCGCGCGCCGCCTCCGGGTGCGTGATGTCGACGACATGCAGGCCGTCCTTCGCGCTGACGAACAAGTAGCGGAACTGCGCCTGCGCCGCTTGCGCGTTCGCGATCGGAATCGTCGCGACATACTGCGGCTTCAATGGATCGTGCATGTCGAGCACGACGACTCCGGCATCGGCCGAAACGTAGAACGTATTGCCGGCGATCGCCACGTGGCGTGCGCCCTTGAGCACTCCGTTTTCGTTCCAGGTCAGCTCGCGCTTAAGGAAATTGTTCAGCGAGTCTCGGTCGTGCAGGGTCAGGATGTCGGTGACGATCAGGCCTTCCTCGGCATCGGTGATGAACGCGTAACGGTAGATCGCGTTCATGACCTGTTCCTGGTTTGCGCCCTGCATCAGTTCGCTCTGGTTGCGCGCCGGATCGACCGGCTGCGTGGTTGCGAGCACGACGCAGGTCGCGTTCTTCGAACTGATGTGCGTGTCCTGGCCGAGCGGCGAGAACGGCGCCGTGATGATCTTCTCCGAGAATCCCTTGTTGGCGATGCTGGCGACGTCGTAGACGCGCATGCCGCTGGCGCCTTCGGCGACGTACAGGTACTCGCCGCGCAACTGGATGCATTGCGCTTCACCGGCATTGTGTTCCTGCGCTTCCGGCAGTTTCTGGCCGCGATCCTGGTGTGCCTTGAACCAGTCGGGGTAGGCGTAGCGATGCAGATAGCTGCCGATGACGGCCTGCGGCTCGTCCCACTCGGTAACCTGCACGGCGCCGATGCCGCCGGACTCGCCGACCCAGGCGTTGTAGCCGACGAAGTCGATGAACTTCGTGCCGAGCAGCAGCGTCTGCGCGACGATCGCGTTGTTGTCGTTGGCCTTGGCCAGATGGCAGTCGTCGCACTCCTTGGTCTCGGTCTTGCGCTCGGTGTGCGGGTAGTGCGGTGCGAATGCCTGCGAGGAATAGCCCGACGCGGAGATCGGTGGCTGCTGGATATAGATGCGCTCGCGATTGATGTTGGTCGACGACAGCACCAGCGCCGAGGACGAGCGCACCGGGGCGATTTTGTGGTCCTTGATCTCGCCGTGCACGCCGAGGAAAAACATGTCGTCGCGCGCGACCTGCGGGTTGTAGGTCGCGAAATTGCGCGTGACGCCGCCCTCGTACTTGTGCCGTTCGGTCTTCCAGTTCGCCTGGATCGGCAGGTGACAGCCGCCGCAGCTCGTCGTCCACGACGTGTGGCAGCTGTAACACAGCATCTTGTCTTCGTTGTGCGCGCGCTGTTCCTTCGGAACGCCGGCGCCCCAGCTCTGCGTGTCGGGATTCATCGCCATGGTGTGCGCGCGCGTTGCTTTCGCGTTGTAGCCCGGCGACAGCGGATCGGACGTGGCCTTGACCAGGCTCATCGTCCATTCCAGACCTGGCGTGACTGCCGATCGTTGGACCAGTTTGCCGTCGATCCACTCGAAGCGCTTCTTGCCGTCGGGATTGCGGATCAGCTGCAAATCCCTGCCGTACGGCGATGCGGCTGGGCCGGACGTCTTCAGCGTCGGCAGCTTGTCGACCGTGCCGTGGCAATCCTGGCACTGGATCTCGACGGCGCCCATGACCTCGGCCTTCATGTAGCCGTCGCCGTGGTTGTCCTGGGCGAAATGGCAGTCGACGCATTGCATGCCGACGTCGACGTGGATCGACTGCAGATGCACGGCTTTCTTCCACTTGTCCGGATCGTTGTCCTCGACGATCTTGCGATTCTTGTCGAGCAGATCACCCTTGCGGTCGCGCGCGTACACGCCGCGGAAATTCCAGCCGTGGCCGTGATAGTCGGCGAACTGCGTGTCGTGCAATTGTGGATTGAGCAGCGACACGTCCTTGGAGAAATTGAAATCGCCCCACTTGCCACGGATCGCCGCTTCCTCGGGATTGCGATCGAGGATCTGGCGCTGCTCGGCATCGCTCGGATACTTCTGCTTTTCGGGCCACATGAACGGCGCGTCGGACTCGTAGTCCCACATCGTGTAGCCGACCATCGTGTTGATGAACATGTTCGGTTGGTGCATGTGGCAGATCATGCACTGGCTGGTCGGAATCTGGCGCGTGAACTCGTGCTTGAGCGGATGCCCGGATTCGTTCTTCGGAATCGTCGGATCGGCCTGCTGCGACGTGCCGGTGTTGCCGAACTTCGCATAGACCGCCGAATGGAACGGATCGCGGTCGTTGGCGTAGACGACGTGGCAGCCCGAGCATCCCGACGAACGATAGTCGCCCGGATTGTCGTTCGTGCCCATCAGCCAGATGAATGGATCGTTCAAGCGCGTCTTGTGGATGTTCAGCACGGGAATCGATACGCGATTGCCGGTGCCCGAGCCACGGTTGGACTGTTTCAGATCCGGGCGGCCGGGTTCCTCGAGCTTCTGGATCTTGCCCGATTCGTCGGGCAGGCCGATTTCCGGAAACAGCGTGCCGATGTTGCGGCCGCCACGTTCGAAGACGCGGAAGATGTCTGCGACCGGCGTCGTTTCCCAACTCGGCAACGGCGCGATCTTCGGCAGGATGCCGTGCGCTTCCATGTTCTTGTCAATCGTCAGCCCCTGGTCGACGGCGGCGGGCTGGCCGTCCTTCGTGTAGGCCTCGCCGAGGATCGAATGCTTGTACGGCAAGATGCCGTTGTTGTACGAGGCGGCGCCCCAGAACATCGCGGCGTTCGCCATCAGGCTCTTTTCGTTGGCCTGGATGATCGGCAGATGGCAGGCGCCGCAGGATTCATTGGCCACGCGCAAGTCGCCGGGATTGACGAAGCGCACGAACTCGAGCGATTCCTTCAGTAGCCAGGTGTAGCTGCGTTCTGGATTCGCACTCGACGGCCAGTGATCCGGATAGCGCGGCAGGACATGGGCCTTTTCCATCGCGCCCAGATACGTGGCGGACCAGTTGCGGACCTTCGCGCCACCGGCATCCGCCGAAGCATAGGTCTCGCCGGCCGGCGCGACGACTTTGGCGTCGCCGCCATGACAGTCGGTGCAGCCGAGTACGACGGCTTCATTCGCGTGCATCGTCTTGCGGTCCGACGCGGTGTGGCATGAGACGCAGCCGGATGACTTGCCCTGCGCGTCGTCCCAGGACTGGAAGGCGGGCGCGGCCGGTGTTGCTAAGTAGGTGCGCTCGACCGGCTCCTCTTCTTCGCTGGCCAGAGCAGTAGTCGCAACTGTCAGAAGCAGCGCGCCAACAATCAGTGCCGTCATTCCCGCGAAAGCGGGAATCCATCTTGATCTTGCGGGGAAAAGAAAAATGGATTCCCGCTTTCGCGGGAATGACGAACAAAAAAGGGCGGTCGCCAAATTGTGAGAGGTCGCTTTCGTCATGTTGGCGTCCTCAGTAGGTCAGAATGACATTGGCCAGCACGGCGTAATACGTCGTGCTGTTGGATGTGCCGTACAGGTTCTTCAAGCCCTCTCCGCCGATCAGTGCCGATCCGGAGAGCCGGAAAACAATGTTCTGGGTGAAGAACGGCCGGTAGATCCACGCGATCGAGGCATCGGTGCCGATGTTGCGCGAGATCGGGGAGGCGGCGCGCGCGGCCTCGAGCACGGCGGTGTTGTCGAACCACAACTGATTGAGGTTTCCGGATAGGCGCGATGTCGGCGTCAGGTCGAAGTCCGCGCCGAGGCCGATCAGGCGCAGGCCGGGATTGTCGAAATTCGACTGGCCCTGTTCCTTGCTCGAACGCAGGTCCGGGATCAGGCTGTTGGCGCCATGCAGCGCGACGCCGCCGCCACCGATCAACGGAATCGCCTGGCTGATCCAGTAGCTGGTGTCGGCGCCGGCGAAAATCGGGTTCTCGAACACCGAGTCGAAACCGTTCGAGCGATCGTCGTAGGGATTGTCGTCGCCGCTGGCGTACGCGGCGGACGCGCGGACGCGAAT
>DASRTK010000115.1:0-4132 GCA_035655975.1 Rudaea sp. | reverse complement strand
ATCTGCTCACTTTGCGCCGCCATTGGCGGATTCATGACCCTCACCTTCAAGGGGAGCGTTGGGTGGGGATGGTGTTGATCCTCGCTCGCTCTCTGCCCGTCATTCCGGCGGAAGCCGGAATCCAGCTCCTTGCTCTTGATTCGCTCTTGAAGTGCAAAGCGTTCGTCTCGCCCTGCGGGCGAGCCGGTTACTTTTTGGCATTGCCCAAAAAGTAACCAAAAAGGCTAGGCACCGGACGCGACGGTCCGATTCGCATCGTGCGAATCGGACTGCCCTGCGCTTCTCGTCTTCGCGGGGTCGCTCAGGCAGCACAGTCCCTGTGCTGCTTCGCGATCGCGGCGATCCATCGCCGCGCCCCTTCGGGCTGATCCCGCGAAGCCTGCGATGCTCGGCGCCGCGAACGGCGCCGGTTGTGCACGAATCCGTGCATCCCTGCACTGCGCCGATGTGATCGTCTGCTCCCTTACAAACCTGGCGTGAGAGCGATAGTGCGAGCGGTTGCTTCTGCGGCAGGATGCCGCCTAAACGGGGCCCCCTGTGGCGCGGCGAGCGGGCGGAGGAGAAGCCCGAAGGGGCGCGCACATGGATGTGCGCTCAGCGAACCCCGTAGCCCGCTCGCGCACCTGGAGGGCAGGATGCCCGGAAGGCGCGCCGCCGGGGGTGTGTTTCTTTGGTGACTTTCTTTGCACAAGCAAAGAAAGTTACCCGCTCGCCCGCAGGGCGAGTGGAAGCCTTGCACTTGAAGATATTGTGGATTCCGGCTTGCGCCGGAATGACGAGCAAGAGAGGTCACGCGATGAATGCGCGCACGACGATCCCCGACCCTCACCCGGCGCTGCGCGCCACCCTCTCCCGGTGGGAGAGGGGAAGAGCTGGATTCCGGCTTGCGCCTGAATGACGAGCATGAGGAATCCGTCGGCGGGGATGACGCTTTCGTCGTCACGATATCCATCACCAGTAGAAAAACGACGAAACAATGTGCCCGATCAGCGCCGCCAGCAGCGCAAACGAAATCGGAACATGGAAGTACAGCCAGATCTCCATCATCGCCTGGTACTGGATGTCGCGCGCGACGCGGGTTGCCAAGCGTTTCTTGCGCGAGATCATGTCGATCAGCTTGCGCAGCGCTTCGCTTTGCTTGTCGACGGCGCGGCCGGCGAGGAAATCGACCATCGCGAACATCGTTGGTTGTTCGCCGGCCGGCGCGTCGCTGCGCTTCTCGCGTTCTTCGACCGACGCGTGCAGGGAGGTCAGGGCGAGGTCGGAACCATCCTGGGCGCGCAGCTGTGTCCAGACGCTGCCTCCGAGGCGCGTGTTCTCGATCGAGCGCAGTACGATCGCGTGGATTTTCGGGTCGATGCCGTCAGCGAGTGCCAGCGCGTTCTGGTCGATGTCGGCGATCTCGTCGAGCATCGCGGTGCGCGTTGCGCTCTCGCGGTTGCGCGTCATCAGGGTCGGGTAGCGCAGGTAGACGTACATGCCGAAGAAGCCGGAGAAGATCACGATCAGCATCAGCACGAACGTGAACGTGTGCAGGTTCCAGTGGATGTCGAATCCGGTATGCAGCAGCACGACGAAAATCAGCGACGTGCCGAGATAGATGTGAGCCGAAAGCCAGCCGCGCAACGTGCCCGGGCTGGTCAGGTAATTGCGCTTTCGGATACCGAACAACATCAGCCAGACGATCAACAACGCGGCGATCGTGCCGAGCGTATAGCCAAGCCACGTCCCGCCGTTCGGCGGCCCGCCGGGATCGTGCCAGATGTACGCAGCCAATGATCCGCCCATGAGCACCAATGCCACCCAGAGGTAGCGCGACCGCGCGTGAGTCAGGATGGAATCGTGGCCGCTCATTTGGGAGCAGGGGCGAGGGGCGAGGGGCGAGGGGCGAGTAAGAGCAGGGACGAGGGACGAGGGACGAGCGACGAGGAAAGTGCCACCACGCCACACATCGCGCGATCTCTCGCCCGCAGAGCACTGGTATCAAGCCGAAAAGGTTGTGGAGCGCCGCTCTCACTCGCCCCTCGCCCCTCGTCCCTCGACCCTCCGCTATATCCTCGACTGAACATACGCCGGAAATTCCTCAGGGCTGATGCGGATCGCTGCGCCGGTCGGGCAGGAACGGACGCAGGCGGGTCCGCCTGCCTGGTCCTTGCACATGTCGCACTTGACGGCCTTCTTGCCGCTGGTCGGTTTGTTCTTTTTGTCGTACGGCGCCTCGCCGGGACCTGGGCCGCGGCCGAACATCAGCCACTGGAGCAGGCCGGGTTTCTTCGGCGGCTTGGCCGCCATGTGGATCACGCCGTACGGACAATTGCGCTCACAGTTGCCGCAGCCGATGCAGTTGTCGGCGATGAATACTTCGCCGTTCGGCGCGCGATGGATCGCGTCGGGCGGGCAATCCTTCATGCAATGCGGATGTTCGCAATGCCGGCACGAAGTCGGCACGTGCACGCTTGCGAACGTCGGTCCGGCTTCGCGATCCAGGCGCGAGGTGCCGCCGTGCGTTTCCGCGCAAGCCTTCTCGCAGTTGTCGCAGCGCACGCACAGCGATTCGTCGATCAGCAGGATGTCGGTGGCCTCGCCGGCGCCCTGTGCGATCAGGAACGAGATGATGTCGCCGCCGCTCGGCAGTGAGGCCATCGCCAGATTGGCGGCCGTGCGCTGGCGGTATTCGGCTTGCAGTCTGAGCTTGAGCACGGGGATGCGGTTGACGAGCTTCTTGAACGCTTCGCCCTCCAGGCGCACGGTTTCGGTCGCGATCGCGGCGCGCGCGGTTGCCGACCGCCGCGTTTCGCCGAGCAGGGCCATCTCGCCGATGTAGTTGCCGGCCGGCACGTAACTGAGCACGCATTCCTTGCCGCCGATGTTGCGCGAGATCGTCAGCGAGCCGATTCGCACCATGTGCAGGCAGTCGCCCAGTTCGCCTTCGTTGAAAAGCACGTCGCCGGCCTTGAACTTCTCGAGCCTGGCGCTCGCGACGACGTCGGCAAGCTGCTCGACGCTCGCTTCCGGTGCGAAGCGTGTCTGGATCGCGCGCAGGATGAACACCTCGTCGATCTCGCGCTTGACTGCCTCGACCGAATTGATCAGCCGGTTCATCGAACGCCGCGGCGTTTCGATCAGCACGCAGTTCGCGCCCGCGACGATCGTCGCCGAGCGGCGGCGGCCCGAGATCAGGCTCATCTCGCCGAAGAACTCGCCGCGCTTGAGCGCGAAGCGCTGCTTGCCTTCGGCGTCGAGCAGCACCTGCACGTCGCCCTCGACGATGCTGAAGAACGTGTTCGTGTAGTCGTTGCGCTGGAAGATCGGTTCGCCCTGCTTCGGCGTGAGGATCTCCGAGTCGAGCATGAATTCACGCAGCTGCAGCGGCGTGATATGCGAGAGCAGGCGCACGTTCTTCTGCACGCGCTCCAAGGCCTCGTCGACGCTGCGGAAGCCTGGCATGTTGACGAACTTTGCCTTGAGCAGCGGTTCGTCGGCCGGCTCGACCTTGTTGCCGAGAATGTACTCGACGACTTCATACCCCTGGTTCATCGCCTGCTTGATCAGCGGATAGCCACCGAGCGCTCCGACGATGTACAGGCCTTTGACGTTCGACTCATACTGCGAACTGATCGCCGGCACCGAGGCCGGATCCTTGTTCGGAAACGTGACGCCGCAGGCTTCGACGAAACCCCGTGGCGCGGTCGCGCCGAGGCGCGCGATCACGCGGTCGATCAGGATCTGCGCCTTGCCGGTCGCGGTGTTCAGGATCATGCGGCCTTTCTTGCGGCCTGCCGTCAGCGCATCGACGCGCTCGGGCCCCGAGTTGTAGTAGCACTCGATGACGCCGTCCTCGATCGCCTTCAGGATTGCCTGCTCGTTGCCTTTCTTCGCCCGGCCGAACTCGTCCTTGCGGTTGACGATGACGACGTTGTTCTGTTTCGACAGGGCGACGGCGTTCTCGATCGCCGCGTCGCCGGCGCCGATCACGACGATCGTTTCACCCTCGTATTCGTCCGGATCGTCGAGCTGGTACTGGACGAACGGCAGATCCTCGCCCGGGCAGCCGAGCTTGCGGATGTTGCCCTGCAGGCCGATGCCGAAGACGATGAAATCGGCCTGGACCGTTTGTCCATTCGCGCACTTG
>DASRTK010000114.1:0-5450 GCA_035655975.1 Rudaea sp. | reverse complement strand
GGCGGAGTAAAAGTGGAAAATGCAGCAGAAGTCGCAAAGGCCGGCGCCGACACGTTCGTGTCGGGCTCGGCGATCTTCGGCCAGAAGGACTATCGCAGCGTCGTCGCGGCAATGCGCGCAGCCATCGACGGCGCCTAGTGTTCCCTGGTGTTCGGCTCAGCAGTTCTTCCCTCTCCCCATCGAATGATGGGGAGAGGGTAGGGTGAGGGGCCAGCCTGTTCGATTGCTGGCGCGGCAGTCCAAATGAAGCGCGGCGAGATCGAAATACCCGATCGCCGCCGCTTTATCACGCACCCCTAACCCCGACCCTCTCCCCGCTGCAGCGGGGAGGGGGGTCAACCGCGTTCGGTCGAAATCTTCATGCAGATGCTGTCCCGTTGAGACAATCCGCTGGAAAGGCCCGCGCCGGAGAACCATCTGCGGGGAGGGAGGGGGCCAGTTCTCGCGGCGCGGGGGAGGTAACCAGTGCGTTTCAGATCACGCGCCAGAGTGGATCGGCGCAGGCGTCCGGCGAATCTTTTGCGCGCGCATCGAATGGTTCACCGGACGATTGCCGGGGCGCTTGCGTCGCGGACGATGCCGAAATATCGCGCCAGTCGTCCGGAGCGGTGTCGTGCAGTGCGTGGAAATCGGCGGGCAGGTAGATGTCCATGGATCGGTCTCTCGACGGTCAGGCCAGGTGACGGGATCAGACGTGGAGGGCGGCGATCAGGCCGAGCAGCAGCGCCAGGACGGCAAACGTGATGCGCAGCGGCTCGAACGAGTTCAGTTCGGCATTGGCTTCGGGGCGGTCGTTCTTCATGGCTTGTTCCTTCGTGATCGGGGCAGATCGTTTTTCGTGCGAGGCTAGAGTCGCGAAGGCCGATGCGCGACTGCGGGCGCAAATGCGGCGAAGCGCCGATGGGTTATGGCGAAGTTCTGACATCTGTCCCCAGGCCGTTGCCGCGGCGTCGGCCCGGCCGTAAGCTCGCGGCACCGTTCACCGCATGAGGCTCTTATGGCTCGCAGCATCGCAATCGTCGAAGATGAACCCGCGATCCGCGCGAACTATGTCGAGGCGCTGAACCGTTTCGGCTATCAGACGCAGGGCTACGCCTCGCGGCCCGACGCAAGCCGCGCGTTCGCGCAGCGCATGCCCGAACTCGTGATCATCGACGTTGGTCTCGGCGACGAGCCCGAGGGCGGTTTCGAGTTGTGCCGCGAACTCCGCGCGAAATCGCCGACCTTGCCGATCATCTTCTTGACCGCGCGCGATTCCGACTTCGACGTGATCTCCGGTTTGCGCCTCGGCGCCGACGACTACCTGACCAAGGACGTGAGCCTGCACCACCTCGCCGCGCGCATCAGCGCGCTGTTCCGCCGGCTCGACGCACTGAGCCGGCCGGTCGCGAAGGAAACCGTCGTCGAACACGGGCCGCTGAAGCTCGAAGCCGAGCGCATGCGCGTGACCTGGAACGGCGTCGAAGTGCCACTGACCGTGACCGAGTTCTGGATGGTCCACATCCTGGTGCGCTTCCCCGGCCACGTGAAGAATCGCGACCAGCTGATGCGCGAAGCGCAGGTCGTCGTCGACGACGCAACGATCACCTCGCACATCAAGCGCATCCGCAAGAAATTTCTCGTCATCGATCCACAGTTCGACGCGGTCGAGACGGTGCATGGGGTGGGGTATCGGTGGAAGCCTTGAGGAGCAGGGGCGAGGGACGAGGGGCGAGGGGCGAGCGAGATTCGGCGCCTTTCTCGCCCCTCGTCCCTCGTCCCTCGTCCCTGCTCTAATTCATGTCCCTCCGATTCAAACTCCTCCTCATCGCCCTGTCCACGCTGGCGCTGCCGCTGGCCGGCTGGCTGTTCGTGCGCCAGATGGAGGAGTTGTTGCGCCACGGCCAGGAGCAGACGTTGATCGCATCGGCGCGGGCGCTAGCCCGCAGCCTTGGCGCGATCGAGTCGGAGTTGCCGCCGCCCGGCGCCGCGCTGTATGTCCATGCGGCGAGCGAACGGATCGCCGTCGACGGGTTCGCCGACGACTGGGCCGCGATGCTGCCGTACGCGCAGAACGTCGGCGCGCCGAGCGACGCACAAAAGTTGAAATTGCTGCTTTGTGAAAATGGCGAGTGGCTGTACCTGCTGGCTATTGCGCGCGATTCGACACGCGACCGCGCCGATGCGCGCGACGAAAGCGCAGTCCGGCGCGATCACCTGACACTGACCCTCGGTCGTGGCGACGCCTCGCGCCGTTATCTGCTCGCCAGCGCCGCTCCCGGCAGCTTCGATGCGCGCACGCTCGACGACGAGGAAGGTGACGGCGGCGGCTTGCCGCCGCGCCTGAGCGGCGCTCTGCAGGAGGACAGTACCGGCTATCGCATCGAGCTTCGACTGCCGCGCGCGCAGGCTCCGGACCGGCTTGCCCTGGCCCTCTACGACAGCGCGGCTCCGGGCACTGAAACCGTCGAGCTGCGTCGCCTGCTGACGCCGTCGGCGCTGCTGTCGGAAAAGCTCGCGCAGTTCGCGCCCGATGCAATGCGCGCGCGCCTGCTCAGCAGCGAGGGCTGGGTCATCGCTGAATCCGGACGCCTCGAGCCAGGCAAGTCCGAAGAAGACATTGCCGCGGGTCCGGCGCGGCGGCGCTGGTTCGAGAACCTCGTCTATCGCAGCCTGATTGCGCCGGGCCTGTCCGGGGCGGACGAATTCGCCACGAGCTTGCCGCGGCTGAACGCGCCGGAGGTGTGGCAGGCGCTGTCCGGCATCGCAGCGACTGCCTGGCATCCGGCGCCGACGGAAGATCAGGTCGTGCTTGCTGCGGCGGTGCCGCTGCGCTCGGCGCCTGTCACTGCAACTCCTGCGGAGCGGGAGAGGAATGATGGCGGGCAATCTGTAGCGCCCCTCACCCCGCCGTCTGCTCTGCAGACGGTCCCCCCCTCTCCCGCTGCGCGGGCGAGGGACGATCGTAGGGAGGGTGTAACTGCCCTCACCCCACCGTCTGCTCCGCAGACGGTCCCCCCCTCTCCCGCTGCGCGGGCGAGGGAGGATGGATGGCAGCCTGCGGCTGCCAGTTTTCCTATGGGCGAAGTACGCGGCGCGTTGCTGCTCGAGCAAGCCGGCGATGCGCTGCCGCTGCTGACCAATCGCGCGCTGCTGCTGTTGATCGGCGCAAGCCTGTTCGCGCTGCTGCTCGCCGGCGGAGTCCTGTTTGCGTTCGCCAGTGTGCTCGGCCTGCGCATCCGCCGCCTGCGCAACGCGGCCGAGCGCGCGTTGCGCGCCGGCGGCCTGGTCGACACGGCCGTGCTTCCACTGATCGGCGCGCGCGATGAGCTCGGCGATCTGGCGCGCAGCTTCGCGCGCCTGCTCGACGAGGTAAACGCCTACACCGATTACCTGCGCACGCTCGCCAGCAAACTCTCGCACGAACTGCAGACGCCGCTGGCGATCGTCAAATCATCGCTCGACAATCTCGACCACCAGGCCGTGCCGGCCGAGGCGCGCACGTATCTGGCGCGCGCGCGCGACGGCGCCGAACGCCTTGGCGCGATCGTGCGCGCGATGAGCGAGGCCAGCCGCATGGAGCGCGCGATCGCCGGTGTCGAAGGCGAGGACTTCGATCTTGCCGCCGTGCTGCGAGGATGCGTCGAAGCCTACGGACCGCTCGCCGCGCCGCGCCGCGTCGACGGCGACATTCCGGTTGCGCCGATGATCATGCACGGCGCGCCCGAGCTGGTCGCGCAGGCGCTCGACAAGCTGTTCGACAATGCGCGCAGCTTCGCCCCGGAAGACGGCTGGATCCGCCTGTCGTTGCGCGCCGGCGCCGACGGCGCCGAAATGCGGGTCGCCAACAGCGGTCCGCTGCTGCCGCCAGCGATGCAGGAGCGATTGTTCGATTCGCTCGTGAGCATGCGTCCATCGAGCGCGGCGCGCACCGTCGACGCTGGTGCGAAGCGCGCCGACGCGCCGCACCTCGGGCTGGGACTCTACGTCGTACGCATGATCGCCGACCTGCATCGCGGCGAAGCGCGCGCGCGCAATCTGGCCGACGGCAGCGGCGTCGAGTTCACTCTGCTGCTGCGCGGCATGCCGCGCAGGCCGCTTTCGGGCACAGCCTGAATTTACCAACATTTACGGTTACGCTGCGTTGTCCGTGCAACGTTTCCGCAGTAACGTTCGTCCTGATAGACAAGCGTACGCAAGAGAGGAAGGCCCATGGACGTCCGGCGTTTTCTGGCTGCATGCGTTTTTACTGGCGCGGCGCTGTCCGCGGCCGGCAGTGCACCGGCGGGCGGCCTGGACGATTTCATCGGCGTCTGGGACGCCCCCAGTCGTTATTTCCCGGGCAAGTACTTCGAGCAGAAGGCGCAGTTCTATCTGAAGAAGCAGGACTACGCGACGGCGCTGCGCATGTTCGAATTGTCCGGCTACTGGGCCGACAAGGTCGCGCAGTACAACGCCGGCATCATGTACTTCAACGGCATCGGCGTGCCGACCGACAAGGTTCTCGGCACGGCCTGGCTCGGCATCGCGGCCGAAGCGCACGACAGCCTTGCCGATCAGGCGCTGCAGCTCGCCTTTGCCGAGTTGACTCCGGAGCAGCGCAGCCAGGCGGAAGCAGCGTTCCGGGTCCTCGATGAAAAGTACGGCGATGACGTCGCGCTCGAGCGCGCGCTGAAACGCTACCAACAAGACGCGGCGATCAGCCTGTTCGGCTTCGGCGTCACCGGTCCCGGTTACGTCAACACGTGCGCCGGCGGCGCCGGTTGCACGGACGAGAACAGCGTCAGTTTCGTCCACCGCATGGAGGCGCAGCGCAGCGCGCTGATCGCGCAGATCACGGGCCACGTCAGTGTCGGCGGCGTGCAGCCGCTGGAGGTCCCCGCCGAAGCCAAGCAACACGCGTCGCAGAAAGTACTGCTGCCGCCCTCCGGCGAACCGTAGAAGCAAACTCTTCCAGCCGGGGGCAGGCGCAAAGGCCGGAAAAACCTCCGTTCGCGTTGAGCGTAGCTCGCGCAGCAAGCGAAGTCGCAACGCCAGCATGCCCTTCGACCTCGGCGCTTGCGCCTACGCTCAGGGTGAACGGAACTGAAGCAAAGTCCCGGCGTTTAGCTCTGTAACAGCGCTGCATCTCTTGGTATCGTGCGCTGCCCGACCAAGGTTGGACGTATCGCATGATTTCCCAGGAAGAATTCGCCGCGCTCGCCGCGCAGGGGCATAACCGCATACCGGTCGTGCGCGAGGTGCTGTCGGATCTCGACACGCCGCTGTCGGTGTATCTGAAGCTCGCCGACGGGCCGTACACCTACCTGCTCGAATCGGTCGAAGGCGGCGAGACCTGGGGACGTCACTCGATCATCGGCCTGCCATGCCGAAAAGTATACAAATTGCGCGGACACGCCCTGACCGTCGAGGAATTCGGTGTCGCCGTGGAGCAGCGCGAACTCGACGATCCGCTCGGCGAGATTGAACGC